>CAZNCT010000148.1:7138-9069 GCA_964571615.1 uncultured Anaerolinea sp.
ACTTTACCCTGATGCTGGCCCTGGGCATGCGCGCTTCGCTGTTAGGCGGAATTCTTGTTCTGGCGCTGCTTGAACTGCCGATTATGACCCGCGCCATGGATGAAGTCATCCGCCGCATGCCTCGCGATTTGGAACACGCTGCCCTGGCGCTGGGTTCCACCAAACTGGAGGTGGCTACCCGAATCATCGTCCGCCAAATGATGCCCGGCATCGTCAGCGCCATCTTGCTGGCTTTCGGACGCGGTATCGGCGATGCGGCTTCGGTGCTCTTTACCGCCGGGTACACCGACCGCATCCCATCATCGCTAATGAGTCCCGCCGCATCACTGCCCCTGGCGGTTTTCTTTCAGTTGGGCACGCCTTTCCCTGAAGTACAGCAACGCGCTTACGCATCAGCCCTGATCCTGACCATCATCGTCCTGGTTATCAGCCTGAGTTCTCGTTTGCTGGCCGACCGTTTGGGACGCTTCAGCATCAAATAACCGATGCGGGTCAGGCAACAAGCCGCCCAATCACTCCATCAAAACATAAGGAAGCAAAAATCCTATGACCCCACATATTCAGGTACGCAATCTTAACGCGTGGTATAGCGGACAGCAGGCGCTTAAAAACATCAACATCGAAATTCCCCGCCAGCAAATTACTATCATCATGGGGCCTTCAGGCTGCGGCAAAACCAGCCTGCTCAAGACTTTTAACCGATTTTTTGAACTGAGCGACAAAGCCCGCCTGGAAGGCGAAGTGCTGGTAGATGGCGAAAACATCTACGCCAGCGACATCGACGAAACCGAAGTGCGCAAAAGAGTCGGGTTGCTCTCACAGCGCCCAACCCCGCTGCCCATGTCCATTTACGACAACGTTGCCTATGGCATGTATATTCACCAGATGAAAAAAGATACCCGCGCCTACAAAGATGCCGTCAGGCACTATCTCGAACTGGCCGGGCTATGGGACGAGGTTGGCAAACGTCTGCATGACCCCGCAACCGCCCTTTCGATTGGTCAGCAACAGCGCCTGTGCCTGGCGCGCGGGCTGGCAGTGGAGCCAGAAATCATCCTGGGCGATGAACCGACCTCGGCACTTGACCCAATTTCATCTCAGCACATTGAAAAGAAACTGCTCGAGTTAAAGACTCGCTACACAACTGTTATTGTGACCCATACCCTGCGCCAGGCCAAACGATTGGCAGACCATGTGATTTTTATGTATATGGGCGAAGTGGTTGAAGCCGGGCCAGCCAGAGAAGTTTTTACCAACCCAAAAGAAGAGCGCACACAGCAATATTTGGCAGGACTGTTTTGAGTAGTTTTTTTGACTGCTTCGTTGTACAATCGGTTCGCAATTGAGAATCCTCGGAGCAGTCATGCAACACATCAGACCCGGCAAAAGTCATCCGCTTGGCGCAACCATTCAGCCTGGCGGCGTTAATTTCAGCGTCTTCTGTAAAAACGGTTCGGTCGTCGAACTGCTGCTGTTCGATACCCTGGATGCCGAGAAGCCCAGCCAGGTCTTTCAACTCAACTCACTTGAGAATCACACCGGCCACTACTGGCACATCTTTGTCCCTGGCATTGGGGCCGGGCAATTATACGGCTGGCGCGTACATGGCCCCTGGAAACCCGAGGCGGGACTGCGCTACCGGGGCGACAAAGTGCTGCTCGACCCCTACGGACGCGGGGTTGCTGCCGGGCCAAATTACAGCCGCGAGGCCGCCAGACGGGTAGGCTCCAACCTGGCTACCAGCATGAAAAGCGTGGTGACTGACCCGCGCGACTACAACTGGGAAGGTGACCAGCCGCTGAAAACCCCAATTGCCCAAACCATCATTTACGAAATGCACGTGGCCGGATTCACCCGCCACCCCAACTCGGGCGTTGCGCCTGAAAAACGCGGCACCTACGCCGGAAAAAAAGAAAAAATTCCTTACCTGA
>CAZNCT010000149.1:0-8942 GCA_964571615.1 uncultured Anaerolinea sp.
GCGATGCCGAAACAGCCGTCAATGGGCGCTGGGTGCCTGGCCCCGGCATTGACCTGTTCAACGCCATCCGCAATGCGCTGGGCGACCTGCCCATCATCGCCGAAGACCTGGGTGAAATCACGCCCGATGTGATTGAACTGCGCGACACACTCGGCCTGCCGGGCATGAAAATCTTTCAGTTTGGGTTCTCAGGGCCCGATAACCCCTTCCTGCCGCATCACTACACCAAAAACTGCGTCGTTTACACCGGCACGCATGACAACGATACTGCCCTGGGCTGGTACCGCACCTGCCCGCCTGAAGAGCGCGATTTTTATCACCGCTACATGGGCCGCGATAACGCCGACGTGCCCGGCGATATGATTCGCGCCATTTGGGCCTCGGTGGCGGTCTTTGCGCTGGCCCCCCTGCAAGATTTTCTCGGCCTGGGCAGCGAAGGACGCATGAACTTCCCCGGCAAGGTCGGCGGCTATTGGGCCTGGCGCATGGACGAAGGCCATCTGAGCAACTGGCTGAAGGGACGCTTGAAAGAGCTGAACTGGCTATACGAGCGGTAGAAACCTGGCAAGCAAACACATTAAACAAAGCAAACGACGACCTGCCCTGGGTCGTCGTTTGCTTTTCTCATTGGGGCAACAATCTTTTCTTAAGGCACAATTTTTCTCAGGACAGGCAAAGCCCTGAAAATCAGGGTAACAAGCAGGGAGACCAGAAAGACCAGCACAATGGTCACAGGAATGCCATAGAGCGGGTGCAAAGCAGTTGCAGACATGGAAAAGCCAAAATAACCGCGCCGAAAGGCTTCAATCAGTAACATGTGAACCAGATAGACCCCGTAACTGCTCAGGCCCAATCCAACCAAAATCTTTTGGGCCAGCCCCGGCAAGCGCCGCAGAGACGGTTCCAGGCCTGGCAGGAAAATCAGCAAAGCGGTTGTCTCAAGAAAGACCAGCAAGCCGAAATAGTTGTCGAAAAAATTATCAAACTGCCCGGCGGCCAGACTGCGCGCAAAATTGCCATAAACAGCCAGGGCAACACAGAGCAAGAACACCAACAGCGCCAAAACCCGCCAACGAGGCCCAAAGGTGCGGCGGCCAAGCCAAAATCCGAGCAGGAAGTAGCCCACAAAACCGCCCGCCAGGGGAAAATCAAAACCGAATTCAAAGCCGAACAAAACCCCAAAAATATTTTTGAGCGGCACAAATAAGACCCATAAGAACAGGAAATAAACCAGCAGGCGGTTTGAATCACCCTCGATGAATTTCCAGAGAAGCGGGACAGCCAGATAGACCCCCACCAGCGCATAGAGAAACCACAAATGGTCGGCAACCGGGCCAGAGAGAATTGACGCAAATGCCGAAAAAAGATTGAACTGGCGTTCGCCCCACCAGGCCGCCCAAAGCACATAAATGAGTGACCAGGCCAGGAGCGGCAGCAAAACTTTCTCGAAGCGTTTACGGAAGAAATCGCCAATTGGCTCAGGCCGTTGCAGCAGCAGATACCCGCTCAACGCAAAAAACAGGGGAACAGAAAAACGGCCCAATGAATTGGCCGCTTCTGCAATCAGCCACCACTTCGTGGAAATCTCACCCCATTTGGTCGTCAGCGGATAAGCAACATGAATGGCAATCACCCCCACAACGCTGAGAAAGCGCGCCAGGTGAACCCACAGCAGCGAAGATGAACTTGTTTCAGACCGGCTAACAGACAAGAAAACACCCCAAAGCGCAGATTAGTCCTGAAAGCCAGTCTGATACAGTTCGTAATACATGCCACGCCGGGCAAGCAATTGCTCGTGCGTGCCCTGTTCGACAATCTGGCCGTCATGAACAACCACAATTTTATCAGCATTGGTGATGGTCGAAAGCCGGTGGGCAATCACAAAACTGGTGCGGCCCTTGAGCAAGGTCGCCAGGGCGCGCTGGATAACCTGTTCGGTCTGGGTATCGACGCTGGAGGTGGCTTCATCCAGTACCAGAATGCGCGGGTCGGCCAGCAGGGCGCGGGCGAAGGAAATCAACTGGCGCTGGCCGACGCTGAGCAGTACCCCACCTTCTTCGACCGAGGTCTCGTAGCCGTTTTTCAGGTTGCTGATGAACTCATGGGCGCCGACGGCTTCCGCAGCAGCCCGGACTTCCTCGTCGCTGGCTTCGAGGCGCCCAAACTTGATGTTGTCTTTGACCGTGCCGTTGAATAGAAAGGGGTCTTGCAGGACAATGCCCATCTGCTGACGCAGGGAGTCCTGGGTTACCGTCCGCAGGTCGATGCCATCCACAAGCACAGTACCCTCGACCGGGTCGTAGAAGCGCGAGAGCAGTTTGACCAGGGTGGTTTTTCCGGCGCCGGTCTGACCGACCAGGGCCACGGTCGAACCTGCCGGGACGGTCAGGTTGATTTGGCGGAGGACAGGCGTCGGGTCGTCTACGTAATTGAAGGAGACGTTTTCGAAGCGCACCTCGCCCTTAATCGGTGGCAACGCAACAGCGTCAGCGGCATCCTGCACTTCCACCGGTGTATCAAGCAAACCCAGCAGGCGCTCGCCGCCTGCCATGGTCGATTGCAGGGTGTCAAAACGGCGTGAAAGGTCGCGGATGGGGTCAAAGTAACGGTCGATGTAGAGCACAAAGGCGACCAACACCCCGGCGGTGATGCTCTCGCCAAGCACGGCCGTTCCGCCGATGTAGATGACAGCGGCTGTCGCCAGGGCGCCAAGAATATCAACAACGGGCAGGAACGAGGCGGCAACCTTGGCGGCGCTGATGACGGTTTGCAGGTGGTAGCGGTTGGTGAACTGGCTAAAGTTGGCGTAGTTGCGCGCCTGGCGGCTGAAAGCCTGCACGACGCGAATGCCGTTGATGTTTTCGGCCAGCACCGAGTTAACCCACGAGATGGCGGCGCGCACGCGGCGATAGGCAAAGCGAGCGCGGGTGCGGTAGATGTAGGTCGCCAAAATCATCAGCGGGATGGTGGCAAAAGTAATCAGCGAGAGTTTGAGATTGAGCGCCAGCATGGCGATGATAATGCCCACCAGGGCGAACAGGTCACGGGCGATGGCCAGCACGGCCCAGGTGATGAACTCGCGCAGGGTTTCAACGTCGTTGATGACACGGGTAATAACGCGCCCAACGCTGTAACGGCTGTAAAAACCGAGTGAAAGTTTTTGCAGGTGGGCAAAAAGCACTTTGCGCAGGTCATAAATGACCGATTGGCCGACCCGGGCCATGATTTTGACGCGCCAGTAGATAAATGCCCAGCGAATGATGGCAGCGCCCAGGTAAATCAGCACAGCGTTACGCAGGGCCAGCGGGTTGCGGGCCATCAAGCCGTCATCAATGGCAACTTTTACCAGGTAGGGGCCAATCACCGAGGAAGCGGTTGCAACCAGCATCAGCAAAACAGCAAAGAGCATATCCCACTTGTAGGGAGCCACAAAAGCAATCAGGCGGCGGGCCACTTGCGGGTCAAGCGCTTTGTCGTACAGTTCTTCGGACTGGGTAACGTAAGCGGGCGGGGTAATGGTTGTCATAGGGGGGGGCAGGTGTTTTGGTGTCAGGTGTCAGGTTATCCGGTTGTCCAGTTATCCGGTTAGCCAGTTAGTGGTTATTTTTTGTGAAATGAACCGGAAAACCGGGTAACGCTTTATCCGAAATCCTTCGTGCGTCTTACCTCGAGCTTTTCCGGCCCGGCGACGGCTTCTTCTTCATCGAGGAATTTGTTCTCGACCAGTTGCACGTCATGGATTTCTTTGTATAGCCCGCCTTCGGCCAGCAATTGTTCGTGTGTGCCGGTCTGAACGATGCGGCCCTTGTCCATGACCACAATCAGGTCTGCGCGGCGGACGGTGCTCAGGCGATGGGCAATGACAAAGGTCGTGCGGCCTTCCATCAGCCGCTCAAGCGCCTGCTGAATGAGGTTTTCCGTCTGGGTATCGACGCTGGAGAGTGAATCATCCAGAATCAGGATGCGCGGGTTC
The DNA here is from genome assembly GCA_964571615.1 of uncultured Anaerolinea sp. Lineage (GTDB taxonomy): Bacteria > Chloroflexota > Anaerolineae > Anaerolineales > Villigracilaceae > UBA8950. The sequence goes on from CAZNCT010000149.1 coordinate 3,974, forward strand.
ATCAGCAGAGCGCGGGCGATGGCCACGCGCTGGCGCTGTCCGCCCGAAAGGGTCACGCCGCGCTCACCGACCACCGTTTCGTAGCCCTGCGGCAGTTCGCGGATGAACTCATCGGCCTGGGCGGCGCGGGCGGCGGCAAAAATCTCTTCGTCTGTCGCATCGGGGCGGCCATAGGCGATGTTCTCGCGGATGCTCTCAGAGAACAAGAGCGAGGTTTGCAGCACCAGGCCAATCTGGCTGCGCAGACCAACCAGGTCGTAACGGCGCACATCAACGCCATCGACCAGCACAGCCCCTTCGGTAACATCGTAAAAACGTGGGATGAGATTGACCAGCGAAGATTTGCCGGAACCGGTTGTGCCAATCAGGGCGACCAGTTGATTCGGGGCGACCTGCAGGTTGATATCCGTTAAGGAGTGTTTTTTCTCATCCAGATATTTGAGCGTTACCCCGCGGAACTCGACCTCGCCGCGTAGCGTGGACGGTTTCAGCGCGTTGGGTGGCGTTTCAATCTCCGGGTCGGTGTCGAGCACTTCGAGCACGCGCCTGGCCCCCGCCGAGGCTTCACCGGCGGCATTGACCAACCAGGTAAGTTGCTGGGCAGGCGTGGCCAGCATGAGCACATAGGCATTAAAAGCCACCAGTTCACCGACGGTCAGTTGTCCGTTGAGGACCATGTTGCCGCCAAACCACAAAATCAAAATGGTGCACATCGTCACCAGAAAATCGGTACTGGGCATAACTTTTGCCCAGGTACCAATCACCTGAATACGAGCGTCAAAATAGGCGCGGTTGGTCTCATCGAAACGCTGGATTTCATGCTTCTCGCGGGCAAAAGCGCGCACCACCTGCACTCCGCTGACGTTTTCCTGCAAGCGGGCAGAGAGTTCACCCAGGCGGTTATCTACCTCGAAAAACAGGGCCGTAATGCGGTTGCCAAAGTCAAACGTCATCCAGACCATCGGGAAAATCGGCAAAATAGCAATCAGCGTCAATTGCCAGTTGGCGCTAAACATAATCGCCAGGGCGCCAAACAACAAGAAAAGCAGTTGGGCAATTTCGACCACCGAACCACCGATGAAATTCTGAACGGCGCGGGTATCTTCGATACAGCGTGAAATCAACTGCCCGGTTTGGGCATGGTCGTGATACGAAAAAGACAGGTGCTGAATGTGGTTATAAAGCCTGTTGCGAATGTCGTAGCCAATATAACCGCCAATCCACTCCGAGATGTAGCGCTGAAACCCCGAAAGCGCGGCTGTCAGCAGGCCCAGGACAAGCAGAATCAGCGCCGAGCGCGCGATAACCTCCATATTCGCTGGAACAATCCCATCGTCAATGACCTGACGAATGACTCGCGGCACATACAAGCCCAGGCCAGTCAGAGCCAGCAGGTTAAGCATTGAAAGCGCAAGTTGCAAAAGATACGGTTTCAGGACAAAACGCAGACGCCAAAGAGACATAAGATTGGGTGATTGGGTGATTGCAGGATTGGAGAAGATGGAATGCAATTTTGAAAATTGCAGATTTCAAGGTTGGTTACTGTTTAAGGTCTCATGCAGCAGGTTAAGCGCGCGGATAATCTGCTCTTGCTCGGCAGGCGTAAGCGGAGCAAGTTTGGCTTCCAGCCAGCGATTGGCCTGCTCAAAAATACCGCTCATCACCTGCACCCCCTCGCCCGTGAGAGAAAGGCGAATGTGGCGGCGATCTTCCTGGTCGATCAGACGGCTGACCAATCCACGATTGACCAGCCCGTCCACAATCTTGCTCACCGCCGGGCGGCTGGTGCGGGCGTCTTCGGCAATCGCGCTGACCGAATCAAATCCGCGTCGGATACGGCGCAATACCTGAAACTGTTCGACCGTCAGGTTAAATTGCTCCGCAGCAGCGCCGCGAATCTGGGCCCGGGCCTGAAACCAGGCCGGGGGCACGACTTCCCAAAATTTATCGAGCAAAGGATTTTCGGACATGATTAACCTGCAAAATAGTTAATATGTCTAACCATTTTACAGGTTAACGAATAAAAGTCAAGCCAATCAATTCCCCCCGCCTGGTGAGCAATTGTCAAGTTTCTGGCCCGATAATCTCTAAGCAACAGTCGGCTTCGAGTGATACAGGTCATGCGTCAGCCAGACCCCGCCCAGGCCAGAAGCAATCAAGGCCAGCACATACATCCCATACGGCACCAGGACAAGCGCCAGCAACTGCGCGGTTGGCTGCCGCTCGCCAGAGGCTAGCCCCGTCCAAATGGCAATTCCCTGCGAGAGCATGAGCAAGGCCAGCCCAATCACAAAGCCCCAGCCAATTAATTTCTGGTGCAAATGAGCGCGCAAGGCCGCCCAAAGTGTCAGCCCAAACCCCAAAATCGAAAGCGGAAAAAGCTCCGCAGGCATCAAGAAATCAAACAAAAAGCACCGCCAAACAACAAGAGCGGCCAGCGAGAGCAAAACTGGCACAAGCAGTGGAATCCACATCAAAAACGTCCCTACCAGCGCCAATCCGCGTGTCAGGCGAGCATTCTTTTCCATAAAAACCTCACTTTCCAGGGAAAATTCAGCCCTTCAGAATCATCATAGCACGCCGACCGAAATCATTCAACTGGCCGGTTCAAAAGCAAAACACGGTTTCGGGTAAAATACAAAAATTATCCGCTCTGATGAAGGAGAAGCCCCATGCCAAGCCCTGACCTGCGCCGCGCCAATCTCGAAACCCTGGCCGCCTGGAACGCCAATGCCGCCCTTTGGGATGAAAAAATGGGCGACGAAGGCAACGACTTCGTCAACGTCCTGCAATGGCCGGCCATCCTGCGCCTGCTCGACCCGCAACCCGGACAGCATATTCTCGATGCCGCCTGCGGCAACGGCCTGATGTCGCGCCGCCTGGCGCAACTCGGCGCCAGCGTCACGGGCTTTGATTTCTCATCCAACCTGATCGATTTCGCCCGTCAGCGCACCGCGCCCGAACTGCCCGTCAATTACTACGTTCTCGACGCCACCGAACCCGCCGACCTCGAAGCCCTGGCCAGTCTGCAATTCGATTCGGCGCTCTGCAATATGGCCCTGTTCGACATCGCCAACATTGAACCGCTCTTCGCCATTCTGGGGCGCATCATCAAACCTGGCGGCGTGTTCGTCTTTAGCCTGATGCACCCGGCCTTCAACAACCCTACCTCCGTTCACATCCTTGAAGAAAGCGACCTGAGCGGCGAAATCATCACCCAATACGCCATCAAATCGAGCCGATACATGAGCCACTTCCAGGCCTACGGACTGGCCCTGCGCAACCAGCCCAAAGCGCAACTCTACTTCCACCGTCCACTGGACTATTACCTCAACCTGGGCTTCAAAAATGGCTTCAGCCTGGATGGCTTTGAAGAACGCGCCTTCCCGCCCGAAGCGCCTGCCAGCCATGTTCTAAGTTGGGGTGGTCAGTTCCACGAGTTCCCGCCCGTTCTTGTCGCCCGCATGCGACTGACCACACCAGCATGACCCAATCAATTTACCTGCTGATAGAATTCCTCGATGAACTGGTCTTCGGCGCAGTCAGCGCCGTCATACCCGTCTTGCAGCAAGATTTCCAACTCAACTACCTCCAAATCGGAATCCTGCTCAGCGTCCCCGGCTACCTCAGCATCTTCATCGAGCCGGTGCTGGGCATTCTCTCCAACACCTGGCAGCGCCGCCGACTCATCCTCGGCGGCGGTATTTTCTTCATGGCCTCCCTGCTCCTGACCGCCGCCAGCCGCTCTTTCGAGTTATTGCTCTTCTCCTTCATCCTGTTCTACCCGGCCTCCGGGGCCTTCGTCAGCCTATCGCAAACCGCGCTCATGGACAAACAGCCCCAGCGCCGCGAACAAAACATGGCCCGCTGGACCTTCGCCGGGTCATTGGGCGTGGTACTCGGCCCGCTCGCCCTCGGCGCAGCCCTGCACATTGGCCTCGGCTGGCGCGGCCTGCACCTGGTCTTGGCCGCCCTGGCTCTGGCCGCCCTCTTGCTCGGCATCCGCTACATCCACCCGCCGCGCATCAACCCCGAAGACCAGGAACCCGCCCTCAGCCCCGCCGCCTTTCTTGACGGTCTCAAATCGGCCATCACCACCCTGCGCCGCCCCAACGTCCTGCGCTACATGCTCCTGCTCGAATTCGCCGACCTGATGCTCGACATCCTGCTCGCCTTCCTCGCGCTCTACTTCGTCGATGTCGTCGGCGTCAGCCCACAGGTGGCCGTCATCGCCGTCGCCATCTGGACCGCCGTCGGCCTGCTCGGCGACTTTCTGCTCATTCCACTGCTCGAGCGCGTCTCCGGGCTAGCCTACCTGCGCTTCTCGGTCATCGTCAAACTCATCCTCTTCCCCGCCTTTCTGCTCGTCCCGGGTCTCACCTTCAAACTCATCCTGCTTGGTCTGCTCGGCCTGTTCAACGCCGGATGGTACGCCATCCTCAAAGCCGAACTCTACAAAACCATTCCCGACCAGAGCGGCACCATGCTCGTCCTCGACAACCTGAGCGCCATCATCGGCAAGAGCCTGCCGCTCGCCATCGCCAGCCTGGCCTACTTCTTCGGCCTGCAAGCCGCCATGTGGGCCTTCCTGGCTGGCCCGCTGGCCCTGCTGATTGGCCTGCCCCGCAAAAACCGACATGCCTGAAACCTCCGTTTACCTGCACATCCCCTTCTGCGTCCATCGCTGCGCCTACTGCGACTTCAACACCTACGCCGGGCAAGAAGCGCTCATCCCCGCCTACATGGATGCCCTGATTCGGGAAATAGAGACGGTTGCCGCCCTTCAACCGGCCCCCGTGCCCGTGCATACCATCTTCTTTGGGGGCGGGACGCCCTCGCTCGTCCCCACCCGCCACCTGTCCGCCGTTATGGACGCGCTGCGCCACGCCTTCGCCCTCACCGACAACCTCGAAGCCACCCTCGAAGCCAACCCCGGCACAGTCAGCGCCGATTCGCTAAAAGAAATGCG
>CAZNCT010000150.1:0-6487 GCA_964571615.1 uncultured Anaerolinea sp.
GCCTTTTTAAAGCCTACCGCGCCCTCGAAGCGGGGATTCCGCTGGAGGAGATTGCGCGGGCAACGGGATATGATGCGTGGTTTTTGGCGCAAATGAAGGAAGTACAGAATGTAGAATGCAGAATGAAGAATGCAGAATATGGAATGCAGAACGATGAACTTAAGAACCTGCTGCGCGAAGCAAAACAGATGGGTTTTGCCGATTCGCATATCGCCCGGCTCTTAAATTCTGCATTCATCATTCATCATTCTGCATTAGAAGTGCGCCAGTTAAGAAAGTCCCTGGGAATTTTGCCAACGTTCTTAAGAGTGGACACCTGCGCCGCCGAATTTGAAGCCAACACGCCCTATCTGTACTCGTCCTACGAAAGCGAGGACGAAGCCCGGCCCACCGAGCGGCAGAAAATTCTCATTTTGGGCGGCGGGCCGAACCGCATTGGGCAGGGCATTGAGTTCGATTATTGCTGCTGCCAGGCGGCCTTTGCGCTCAAAGATTTGGGCTATGAGACCATCATGCTCAACTGCAACCCCGAAACCGTCAGCACCGATTATGACACCGCAGACCGGTTGTATTTTGAGCCGCTCACGCTGGAGCATGTATTAAATGTCGTAGAACGGGAGCAGGTGACGGGTGTGATTGTCCAGTTTGGGGGGCAGACTCCGCTCAATTTGGCGGAATCGCTCCAGGCCGCCGGGGTGCCGATAATCGGGACATCCCCCGAAGCAATTGCCCGGGCCGAAGACCGCCACCAGTTTGCCGAGATTCTCAAACGCCTCGACATCCCCCAACCCGAAAACGGGATTGCCCACTCCTACGACGAAGCCCGCGCCATTGCCCGGCGGATTGGCTACCCGGTGCTGGTGCGCCCCTCGTTTGTGCTGGGCGGGCGCGCGATGGCGATTGTGGGCAGTGAAGCCGAGCTGGCGGCGGTGGTTTCTGACGCAATGGAGGCCGCCCCCGGCCAGCCGATGCTGATTGACCGCTTTTTGGATGACTCGTTTGAGATGGACGTGGACGCGCTGTGCGATGGTGAGCGCGTGGTGATTGGCGCGATGATGGAGCATGTGGAGCAGGCGGGCATTCACAGCGGCGACTCGGCCTGCGTGCTGCCGCCCTACAAAGTCAGCGCCTATCACCTGGGCATTTTGCGCGATTACACCGAGCAGTTGGGCCTGGCGCTGGGCGTGCGCGGGCTGATGAACGTGCAATTTGCGCTCAAAGATGATATTGTCTATGTGCTGGAGGTCAACCCCCGCGCCTCGCGCACCGTGCCGTTTGTCAGCAAGGCCACCGGGCTTTCGCTGGCGCGGGTGGCGGCGCAGGTGATGGCGGGCAAAAGCCTGGCGGAACTGGGGGTGACGGAGGAGCCGCGCCTGGATGGTTTCTTCGTTAAAGAAGCGGTGCTGCCCTTCAACAAACTGCCCGGCACCGACCCGCGCCTCGGCCCCGAAATGCGCTCCACCGGCGAGGTGATGGGTCACGCCGCCCGCTTTGGGCACGCCTTTGCCAAAAGCCAGATTGCGGCGGGGTCGCGCCTGCCGCTGGAGGGCGGCGCGCTGATTTCGGTCAATGATTTTGACAAGGGCGCGGCCCTGAAAATTGCCCGCGACCTGGCGCGCCTGGGCTTCAAAATCTACGCCACGCCCGGCACCGCCGACTTTTTCAACAAAGCCGGGGTGGAGGCCCAAGCGGTGAATCAGATGTTCAAAGGCTCGCCGCACACGGTCGAGTTAATCCGCTCTGGGGCGGTGCAGCTCATCATCAACACCCCGCTGGGCACAAAATCGCACGCCGATGGCGAGGAAATCCGCGCTGCTGCAATTCAGATGGGTATTCCGCTTCTGACCACGCTGACAGCCTCCGCCGCAGCAGTAACGGGTATTAAGGCGCTGAAAGTAAAAGAGTTGAAGTATCGCAGTTTGCAGGAGCATTATGTTGCCAACAGATTGACCCCAGCGCGGAAATAAAACCTGTTCTTGTAATCTCTGACTGAGACGGTAAGACAACTAAAAAAGGGCTATCCCAAAATTGGGACAGCCCTTTTTCGATTCAACAAACAGGTCAAAACTCAGTCTTTGGCGCTGTAGCCAGGGCCTTTGGAGTAGTAATCGGCATTCAGTTTGATGTCGGGGGTCAAATCGACAACTTCACCGGCAGCCAACTGCTTGACAGACTCAAGGACAACCTGCTCACCGTGATGGTTGGTGCCCTCGTAGTGACCAACCAGGCCAATGCGGCTGATAAACTCACCACCCTTGGCAGTGTAAGCGGAAGGAACTTCATCTTCGGGGAAGATGGCCGCATAGGGGCACTCGGGAACGCAAGCGCCACAGTCGATGCAGGTATCGGGGTCAATGTAGAACAACGGCCATTCTTCAACGGGCTTCCCTGGTGTGATACACTCCACCGGGCAAACTTCAACACAACCACTATCGCGCAAACAAAGACTGGTGATGACGTGGGTCATAGCATTTTCTCCTTTTGAATTGGCGAAATCTGATAAGTTGATTATATCCAGCCTGCGAGATGGGCGCAATGGATTTTTGAGCGCATCACAGGTGATTTTTCAAAAACAAAACAGCCGCTCCTAAAAACAGGCGCGGCTGCTTGCAGTCAGTTCTTATCCCAGGCGGCGGGCAACTTCTTCCCAGTTGACAACATTCCACCAGTTCGAAACGTATTCGGGACGGCGGTTCTGATACTTGAGATAGTAGGCATGTTCCCAAACGTCAATCCCCAGGAGCGGGGTCAAGCCGTCGGTAAGGGGATTATCCTGGTTGGGGGTCGAAACCACCATCAGTTTGCTGCCCTGTTTGGCAAGCCAGGCCCAACCAGAACCAAAGCGGCCAATGGCGGCTTTCTCAAATTCGGCCTTAAAATTGGCAAAGCTGCCAAAATCCGACTCAATCGCCTTGGCCAGTGCGCCAGTCGGTTCGCCACCAGCGTTAGGGGCCATCACTTCCCAAAAGATATTGTGGTTGAGGGTACCACCGCCATGATTGCGAACCACAGTGCGGACATCTTCGGGGACATCGGCCAGGCGAGCGACCAGGTCTTCAAGCGACCAGGAAGCCAATTCGGGACGCTTCTCGAGCGCGCCGTTCAGGTTGGTGATATAGGCCTGATGGTGCTTGGTGTGATGAATATTCATGGTCTGGGCGTCAATAAACGGCTCGAGCGCCTCATAAGCATAGGGCAGTTTGGGTAATTCAAAAGCCATGTTGTAAACTCCTTTTTCAGGTCAGGGTTGACGATAATTTTTGGGTGATTTAAGATGTTACAGTGTCATTCTAGTCCCGGCTTAAGCACCGGTCAATTGATAAATCGGACGATTTCAGTCGTCAAAAAGGGTGATGAAAAATCACCACAACGGAGGCTCTCTTGCACAACACACGCCCAAGTCTATTTTTTTTATATTTAGCGATTGCAGGCGGAATTTTGGCCGTTTCGACGGCTGCAATCTTTATCCGTTATGCCCAGCAGGATGCCCCTTCGCTGGTGATTGCTGCGATGCGCTTAAGCCTGGCGAGCATGATCCTGGCCCCAGTTGCCTGGTTCCGTTACCGGGATGAACTGCGCGCCCTGACGCGCCCGGCCCTGGGGTTGGGGCTGCTTTCGGGCTTCTTTCTGGCCCTGCACTTTGCCACCTGGATTTCTTCGCTGGAGTTTACATCGGTCGCGAGTTCAGTAGTTTTGGTCAGCACGACGCCGCTGTGGGTAGCCATCCTTTCGCCACTGTTCCTGCGCGAAAGCCCAAGCCGGGCAACCATCTTGGGCCTGGTACTGGCCCTGTTTGGCGGGACGGTGGTCGGCCTGAGCGAGGCCTGTGCCTGGGAAAATGGCTTGACCTGTCCGCCGCTCGCAGAATTTACGCGCGGCGAGGCGTTTATGGGCAATTTTCTGGCCTTGTGTGGCGCGTGGATGGGGGCCGGATACCTGACGATTGGCCGCCGCTTACGCGAGAAGATGTCACTTATTCCATATATCTTTATGGTCTATGGCATGGCAGCAGTGGTATTGCTAGGAATTATGCTTGCCTTCGGACAAAGTCCATTGGGGTACCCACCGCTGGTTTATGTCTGGATGCTGATGCTGGCGCTTGTTCCACAATTGCTCGGACATTCGACTTTTAATTGGGCGTTGCGGTACCTTCCGGCCTCCTTTGTGGCAGTGACATTGCTTGGCGAACCCATCGGTTCGACAATTCTGGCGTTTGTTATCCTAAATGAAAGCCCCTCCGCGCTGGAAATCGGCGGGGGGCTGCTGATTTTGGCCGGAATTTACGTTGCCAGCCGGGTAGAACCGTAGCGCAAACTGATTATTGCGGCCTGATGATGAGTTGTCGCAGTGTTTCAACCAGCAAGCGATGCTCAGCCTGGTGGATTCGTTCTTCGAGACTTTCGAGGCTATCGGAGGATTCAATCGGGACGATTTGGGTTGCCAGGACGGGGCCGTTATCTACTCCTTCGTCGGGGACGAGGTGAACCATGATTCCGGTATGGGGAATCTCTCCGCGCTGAAAGGCCTGGTAGGCGCGTTCGATGGCGTGGGTGCCGGGGAACATGCCCGGCAAAGCAGGGTGCAGGTTGATAACCCGATTCGGGAAAGCCGAGAGGAAATGGGTGGTCAGCAGGCGCATCCAACCGGCGAGAATGACATAATCTGGCTGGTAGGTGGCAACCAGGGCCGCTAAACGGGAATCGTACTCGGGGCGGGATTCGCCTTCAGCAGGAGGAAAGGCTATCGCAGGCACATCCGCGTTTTGGGCGCGGGTGAGGCCATAGGCGTTGGGTTTGTTTGAGATAACGGCGACCACAGAAGCGGGTAGCACGTTCCCCGCGCAGGCGTCGAGAATGGCCTGTAAATTGGAACCGTTTCCAGAGATGAGAACAACCAGTTTGGCAGACATTTTCCACCATCAATGATGGAACAGGCGCACGCCCGTAAAGACCATCGTCATGCCGTAGTCGTCGGCGGCGGCGATGACATCGGCGTCGCGGGCAGAGCCGCCGGGTTCAAAGACGTATTTGACGCCGGAGGCAGCGGCGCGGTGAATGCTGTCGGAGAAGGGGAAGAAGGCGTCGGAGCCGAGGCTGATGCCGGTGAGGGTGTCGAGCCAGGCGCGTTTTTCTTCGGGGCTGAGCTGAGGCGGGATTTCGGTGAAGATTTCGGGCCAGGAGGCTTTTTCGCGCGGGGTGACGTCGTCGCGCAGGAATTGGTCGATGGCGTTGTCGCGCTCGGGGCGTTTGGTGCCGGGCTTGAAAGGCAGGTTAAGCACGGCGGGGTGCTGGCGCAGGTACCACAGGTCGGTTTTTTGCCCGTCCTGGCGCACGCAGTGGACGCGCGATTGCTGGCCCGCGCCAACGCCAATGGCCTGGCCGTCTTTGACGAAGCAAACCGAGTTGGACTGGGTGTATTTGAGCGTTATCCAGGCCACCATCAGGTCACGGAAGGCGCTGGCGGGCAGGTTGCGGCTTTTGGTGACGATGTTGGTAAAGTCGCCAGGGGTGACAATGCGGTCGTGGCGGCGCTGTTCAAAGGTGACCCCGGCGACATCGCGGGTTTCGGTTTGGGGTGGTTCGTAGGAGGGGTCAATTTTGACGACGGCGTATTTGCCGCCCTTTTTCGCTTTGAGCAGTTCGAGTGCGGCGGGTTCGTAGCCGGGGGCAATGATGCCATCGGAGACTTCGCGGGCGATGATGCGGGCAGTGGGTTCATCGACGACATCTGAGAGGGCGATGAAGTCGCCAAAAGAGCACAGCCGGTCTGAGCCGCGCGCGCGGGCGTAGGCCGTGGCGAGCGGGCTGAGTTCGAGGTCGTCCACAAAGTAAACTTTGCGCAGGGTGTCATCGAGCGGGGCGGCGACGGCGGCGCCAGCCGGGCTGACGTGCTTGAAGGAGGCTGCGGCGGGCAGGTTAGTGGCCTGGCGCAGTTCTCGGACGAGCAGCCAGGCGTTCAGCCCATCGAGCAGGTTGATGTAGCCGGGCGAACCGCCCAGGACGGTGATGGGCAGGTCTGAGCCGTCGCGCATGAAGACGCGGGCCGGGGCCTGGTGGGGATTAGTTCCGTAACGAAGGGGGAGGGAAGATGGCATGGGATGATTCCTTTCGAGGAAAACGGAGGACTGAAAACGGACGGCTACAAACGGACTCTGTAACGGACTCACGGAGGGAAACGGATGGCTGGAAGCGGAGGGCTGAAAACGGACGGCTACAAACGGACTCTGTAACGGACCCGCGGAGGGAAACGGACAGGTGAAACGGACGACTGAAGACAGATGACTGAAACGAGGATCACGGGAGCAAACGTGTTTTGCGACTGCCAGGGGATAACTCGCCGATCAGGAAGGTTGCTTCGGGAATAAAACCCTGGATTTCTGCTGCCAGGATTTTGTCTGCAACCAGCACCATGCCAATGCCCATGTTGAAGACGCGATACATTTCTTCGGGGTCAATATTCCCTTTTTGCTGGATAAGATTCCAGAGCG
>CAZNCT010000150.1:6574-8936 GCA_964571615.1 uncultured Anaerolinea sp.
CGCCGCCGGTCAGGTGGGCGAGGGCTTTTAAGCCAGGATGACGAATCACTGGCTGCAAGATGTTGAAGTAAGAGCGATGCGGGGCGAGCAAGGCATCTGCCAGGGAAATGCCAAGTTCGGGAAAAACAGTTTCAAGCGGGGTATCGGCAAAAACTTTGCGAATCAGTGAGTAGCCGTTGGTGTGCGGGCCAGAAGAGCGAATGCCAATCAGCACATCCCCAACCTGGAGTTCGGAGGTACGCGGCAGGATGTGGTCGCGCTCCAGAACGCCGACAATTGTCCCGGCCACGTCAAATTCGCCGGGGGCGTAAACGCCGGGCATTTCGGCGGTTTCTCCGCCCAAGAGAGCCATGCCCGACTCTTTGCAGGCCTCGGCTATGCCAGTGACCACCTCGGCGGTCTGCTCAGGATTGAGTTTGGATGTAGCAAAATAGTCCATAAAGAACAGCGGGCGGGCGCCCTGGACAAGAATATCATCGATACAATGATTGACGATGTCGTGACCAATGCTGCGAAAACGGCCAGCCGCCGCGGCGAGTTTGACCTTCGTTCCGACGCCATCGGTTGAGGCGACCAGTACCGGGTTTTGCATCGCTTTCAAAAAGGCTGCATCAAACAGGCCTCCAAACGAGCCAATGCCAGCCAGAACTGCCGGGGTATAGGTGGCCCTGACAGCATCTTTCATTAATTCAACAGCGCGGTTGCCCGCATCGATGGAAACGCCGGATGAAGCGTAAGCGGACTCCACAGCGGACTCTATAACGGACTCACGAACTGGAACGGAAGCCGCAGAAATCCCATCCGCACTGGCGCTGACCACAGAGAAACGGATTGGCTCTGCCGACTCAAAAGTATTCTCTCCGGGTAAAACTGTGCCAGGTGGTGTCCACATGACCCGAAACAGATACTTCTGCCAATCCTGAACTGACTTCGGACGCAGCACTCGCTTAAATTCAAGCGAAGGTGGCCCAAAGTTGTACAACATCCCCACCGGACTGCCCGTAGCAGCCAGATAAACCAATACCTGACTTAATTCAGCATCGGTTAATTCATGGCTTAGAGCCTTACACTCCACCACCAGGCTATTCTCGATCCACAAATCAAGATAGAGGTAGCCTACCAGAGAATCTCCAATCCAGACTTCAACTCGCTTTTCCAGTTCAGCATGCAAACCCGCTTCCCGGCACAACTCCGCAAGGCGGCGCTGATAGAAAACTTCCTTGTGTCCAGACTTCAACTCGCGCTTGACCTGCATAGCCAGCCCATTGACCTTATAGGTCAAATCATCGAGCACCGTCTTGACAAGTCCTGGTTTTTCTTTCGTCATAGTATCTTCATCTCCGCAGTCCGTTTCCATCCGTGAATCCGTGAAAAAGTCCGTTGTCAGCCATCCGTTTCCATCCGTGAATCCGTGAAAAAGTCCGTTGTCAGCCGTCCGTTTCCATCCGTGATTCCGTGAAAAAGTCCGTTTTCAGCCGTCCGTTCTCTTATCATCTTGAAAAGCACGGGCGGCAATATCGGTTCGGTATTGAGCCCCATCAAAATGGATTTCATCCACCGCTTTATAGGCAGATTTGACTGCCGAGGCCAGGTCCGGTGCCCAGGCAGTAACGCCAAACACGCGCCCACCGGAGGTTATCAACTGGCCAGCGGCATTACGCTTTGCCCCAGCGTGGAAGCAGATGGCATTTCCGGGAAGGGCGCCAATGCTTACCATCTGACCACTCTCCACTTTGCCCGGATAACCTTTTGCAGCCAACACTACGCAAACAGCGGATTGATCCCGCCAGCGGATTTCGGTTTCGGCAAGTTTTCCCTCGATGCAGGCTTCGGCAATCTCGACCAAATCGGTCTCCAATAGCGGCAGGATAACCTGCGTCTCTGGATCGCCAAAACGACAGTTAAACTCAACCACCCGAATTCCATCGGGGGTAAGCATCAGCCCGGCGTAGAGAACGCCAACAAACGGGGTGCCTTCAGCACGCAGACCAGAAATGGCAGGCTTAAGAATTTTCTCAACAGACTCGATCAGCAAATCAGGCGTGAATATGGGAGCAGGGGCATAAGCGCCCATACCACCGGTATTGGGGCCCTGATCATCGTCAAAAATCCGCTTGTGATCCTGAGCCGCTACCATTGGGACAATCGTTTTGCCGTCTGTAAACGCCATCAGCGACACTTCCGGCCCGCTCATGCGCTCCTCGATGACCACCTGCTGACCCGCTGCGCCAAACACGCCGTCTTCAAGAATTTCGCGTAAAACGGTTTTGGCTTCTTCTAAAGTTTCGGGCAAAATAACACCCTTGCCTGCGGCCAGACCCGATGCTTTGATAACAAAGGGGCTGTTCAGAGTTTCAATGTA
>CAZNCT010000151.1:0-1680 GCA_964571615.1 uncultured Anaerolinea sp.
AGGCCCGCGGGGGTGGGCGCTGGGTAGAAGGCAATCTCAGCCAGCAAATGCTCTACGCCTGGGAAGGCGACGTGCTGGTTGGCTCGTTTGTCGTCTCAACCGGCACCTGGCAAACCCCCACCGTGACCGGCACCTACCGCGTCTATGCCCGCTTCAAATACAAAGACATGAGCGGCCCCGGCTACTACCTGCCCGACGTGCCAAACACCATGTTCTTCTACCAGGGCTACGCCATCCACGGCACCTACTGGCACAACAACTTCGGCACCCCCATGAGTCATGGCTGCGTCAACATGACCATCGCCGACTCAGAATGGCTCTTCAACTGGGCACCTTCCAATTTACTGGTCAATGTCCACTACTAAACGCCAGTTGGCCCCGCAGCCATTGCGTGCTCAAGCGGCCCCGCCACCCGTGTGTGGATGCGTTCCACCCGCCACCTTTCTACTGTTTCAATCAGCGTAACGCCCGCTGAATCATTCGCCAAGGAGAATCTGACATGCACCCCTCTTTCCAATATGACCAATACCTGCTCAAAAAACAAGCCATCGCCCTGACCGGTAAACTGCGCTTCTACAACCCCAGCGGCCAGGTGGTTCTGTTCAGTGAGCAAAAGATGTTCAAACTGCGCGAAGACATCCGCGTTTTTTCTGATGAACAGAAGAGCCAGGAAGTCCTGGCCATCAAAGCCCGCCAGATTATTGATTTCTCTGCCGCCTACGATGTCATCGACTCAGCCAGCGGCGTAAAAGTCGGCGCCCTGCGGCGCAAAGGGCTGAAATCGATTCTCAAAGACGAGTGGGAAGTGCTTGACCCCTCCGATAACGTCATCGGCCTGTGCTATGAAGACAACATGCAACTGGCCCTGCTGCGCCGCCTGCTGCTCGGCAACCTGCTGCCCCAAAATTACGATGTCTCGGTGGGCGAAACCCGCGTGGCCGACCTGAAACAGCGCTTCAACCTGTTCCGCTACGAAATGGACATTGATTTCTCGATGGATACCGGCAAGAAACTCGACCGCCGCCTTGGCATTGCCGCCGCCGCACTGCTGGCCATCATCGAAGGTAGACAGGATTCATAATGCCGCGCAGCGCCCTGTTTGCCGGACTGGTCTTCGATGAATTCGACCGCCCTGCCGGAACAGCATTTGTCGGCGCCGAGCCGTGCTATGTGATTGACGATGCCGGTTTCAAACGCCACATTCCATCTGAAAGCGTGGACCGCCAGGTGCTGAATCAGATTGCCAGCATGATGAAAGGCAGCGAAGACCTGCTCAGTGAGCAGGCCGCCAAAATGCTTGGCAGCGATGACCCTTTCAGCCGCGCCATCATTCAAAACCAGTTACGCAACATCGAACAGCAGTTCGACCTGCTGTTCGATGTTGGCATCCCTGAAGAGATGCGCGCCTATCTGGGCATGACCGGCTTCAAAGTGGTCATTGACCTGCACGGACAGGTCTTGCGCTTCGAGCAACCAGGGATTGCATCGGGAGAAGACGAATAAACCTGCCATTTTGCCCAATTTGAGCCTTGTCCGCTGGGCGGGTTGGTGATAAAATCGGCATTCGCAAGTCGGGCGTGTAGCTCAATGGCAGAGCAGCGGCCTTTTAAGCCGTTTGTTGAGAGTTCGAGCCTCTCCACGCTCACAAGAAGCCTTCCTTCCACGGAGGGCTTTTTTGTT
>CAZNCT010000151.1:1780-8790 GCA_964571615.1 uncultured Anaerolinea sp.
CCCCCATTCAGGGGATGCTATTCGAGCCTCTCCACGCTCACAAGAAGCCTTCCTTTCACGGAGGGCTTTTTTGTTGCCAGCCCCCATTCAGGGGATGCTATTCGAGCCTCTCCACGCTCACAAGAAGCCTTCCTTCCACGGAGGGCTTTTTTGTTGCCAGCCCCCATTCAGGGGATGCTATTCGAGCCTCTCCACGCTCACAAGAAGCCTTCCTTTCACGGAGGGCTTTTTTGTTGCCAGCCCCCATTCAGGGGATGCTATTCGAGCCTCTCCACGCTCACAAGAAGCCTTCCTTTCACGGAGGGCTTTTTTGTTATCAGCCCAAAAGATTATCTCTGCACCCGCTTTTTGCTACAATACACAATAGGAGGCTACCCATGAATTCATTCCTGATGATGACCCTTTTCTTCCTGTGGCTCTTCGGGCCTTTCCTGGTGCTGCTTTTCCTGTTTTGGCTGGCAGTAGAGCAAGAGTACAAACACCCCTGGGTAAAATGTACACATCTTCACTCTGGAGCGGAATAGCCGGACTGTTTATCGGCCTGCTGAAAGCCAACGAGGTGCCTCCACTAAGACTACCCGGCAGTCTTGATCCTCTGCGAGGACTGCTGGAACATGATGGTTACACAGAGCGTGGCTGGCCGTTTGCCTGGTGGGGTATTCGCTTTTTTGAGTACAACAACATCCCAGCGATTATTTTGCTCGATATCCTGGTAGTGGCGGGTTCCTGCCTGCTCTTTTGCAGCATCTTAACCTTATTGCTGCGCCTGATTGGGGAAAGCATCAACCCATCCCTACGCAACCTGGTCATGATAATCCTGTTTAGCCTGATGCCGCTCTGGGGCCCAAAAATTATGGAAGCACTCGCGCGTTTCTCAGGATGAACAAAACAACCTGACCTGATCACTTAAGTTGTCGGCCCTTCCAATGCGGCCCGCCGCGCCAATGCCAACGGATGGCCTGGGCTGCGATGACGGTCATCAGCCCTACTGAAAGCGGCATCAGAGCCGAATCGACCACCCGCTGACGTGTGCTTGCCGCTGTCAGGGCGCGGGTCAAAATTCCCATCAGCCCAAAAAGGGCCAATCGCCAATTGCCAGGGGCCAGGATCCAGGGGAGAACAAACATCCACCAGTGAAACACGGTTGAAAAAAATAAAAACGCCAGGCTGTTGGCATGACCGGCCAGGATGTTCTTGGCGAAGCCATCGCGCACCTGGTTCCAGTTCTGATACATGCGGGTTTTGATCAGCCCGTTGGCATCGGCGGCCCGCAAGCGCAAGCGGCGGCGTTTGATGGCATAAGCAAACGCCATATCGTCCACAATGGCGGTTTTCACAGCCTGATGCCCGCCAATTGCCTGGTAGGCTTCACGCTTGAAGAGCAGGCACTGGCCCATGGCATGGGCAAAAATTGCCCAGGGCAGGTGATGAACGGCCAGAATGGGCAGGTATGCCTGAATTGTCAGCGCCATCAGGGGCACCACCAGACGTTCGGCCCAGGTAAGGCTGATTTGGGTCGGCCAGACTGTCAGCAGGTCGGCATTTGTGCGCTGCGCTTCGCCCACCAGCGCAGAAAGAGCCCCCGGCCCCCAGCGCACATCGGCATCGGTGAAGAGCAGGTAACTGCCGCGGGCGCGCTCTGCGAGTTGCTGACAGGCCCAGGGTTTGCCGAGCCAGCCAGCGGGTAGTTCGCTCCCCTGGACAATGGTTAAGCGGCAATCGCCCGCAGCGGCCTCGCGCGCAATTTTGGCGGAGTCGTCTGTCGAGTTGTCGTCCAGAATTAGAATTTCAAAATTGGGGTAATCTTGAGAGAGCCAGGAACGCACGGTTTCGGCAATAACCGCCGCTTCGTTGCGCATGGGGATGAGAACGCTAATTTGGGGTGTGGGATTGGGCGATTTGCTCTTGCGCAGGCGCGGGAAGGTGAAGGCATTTAAGATGGCGGTGAGCGCAAAGTAGAGCAAAGGCAAAAACGAGAGCGGCAACAGGTCGGGCATCTGCCATCTCCATTACACTGTACGCATTCCAAAATCGGCGCGGTGTTTCCAGATGAGTAAGACCGCCTGTAACCCCAGCACCCAGAACAGGAGCGGCTCGGGCCGGGCAAGCGCAAGGTAAACGGCAATACCTGCCAGGGTCAGCAAAACAGCGTAGCCCGAATTTTTGAGCAGGAGAAACCAGAGCGTAATGCTGGTCAAGATGACCAGCGGCACATCCCATAGGGTCAGGCCAATCCAGGCGCCGAGGGCGGTAGCCAGGGCTTTGCCGCCCTTAAAACGCAAAAAGGGCGAATAGGCATGCCCGAGGGTTGGGGCCAGGGCAATGGCAGCCATCCAGGGGCCGTCAAGACCAAGAATCTGATGCGCCAGGCCGACCGGGGCCGCCGCTTTGGAAATATCGAGCATCAGCGCAGCCAGGCCAACCCATTTACCGCCTGCCTTGAGGGCATTGGTTGCGCCGGGGTTTTGGTCGCCAACACTGCGCGGGTCTTTGCCTGCCATCTGCGCCACCCAAACCGAAAATGGCAAAGCGCCCAGGAAAAAAGCAAACAGGAACAAAGCCAGGACTGTCATGCGTACTCAGGATTCGGTTTTCCTCATTCAGCGCCGAGCATAATTCGCGCGGCTTTGCGGCCAATTTCGACCGCGAAGTTCGTGCCGCGATCCCAGGGGTAAACCTGGCTCATCGAGGCAAAATACAGTCCCTCGATGGGCGTCGCAATGGCCGGGATGTTCTGCGAATGGTTGACCAGCGGCACCGGCTGGGCATAGGCCGTGCGCCAAAGCCAGGTTTTCTTGACCCACCCACGCTCAAAACGCGGATTGAGTTTTTGCAGGCTGGGCAAAAAGCGCTCGAGCAGTTCTTCCTGCGTCAGGCGGAAATACTCATGCTCCGGCTCGAGGTAATCGCCGACATAAACGATGTGGTCGCCGCCGAAGTTCTCCGGGCCGACAAAATTGGTATGCTCGACCACCGCCAAAAACGGAAACCCCGCGCTCTTGGGGATGTTGTACCAGTAATAGCCCTGCTCTGAAAGCCGTTCTTTGAGCGCCAGGGTCATCACCACCGCGCCCATCGACTTTAATCTCAGCAGGCCTTCGAGATATTCTTTGGGAAGCGACGGAACCATTTTGGCGGCTACCCCCGGCGAGAGCGTTACCAGCGCTTTATCGGCCTTTTCCACGCCTTCGGGCGTCGAGAGTTCGAGCAACCCGGAGCCTGCATCCCGTTGAATGTGCGTTACCGGCGTTCCGAGCCGAATTTCGACCCCAGCGGCGCGCAGTTTATCGGCGAACTGGTCGGCAAAGGCCTGGAACCCGCCCTCGAAAGTCCCCAGCCGCGTGGTGCGGGCGTGGATTCTGGCCCACATCCAGGCCATGTTGACCTGTCGGGCATATTTTTCGCCAAATTTGCCAACCAGCAGGGGCTCCCACATCAATTCATAGACCTTGTCTCCGGCCCATTTGCGCATCCAGGCTTCGACAGTGGTTTTTTCAAGCGCCTGCCAGTTCTTCGTCAGGCGCAGATATAAGCCCACCAGCCCAAAGCGGATTTTGTCCAGCCCCCAGCCCAGGCCAGGGAACAAGAGTGCGTTGATGATTGAATCGAACGGGTAGAACTTACCCTGGTGGTACATGACCGTCAGCGGGCGCGGGAAGCGGACTTTGTCCTGCAGGCCCAATTCCCGAATCAGTCCGAGCATGTGCTCGTCGCTGGCAAACCAGTGATGGTAGAACTTCTCCACTGACCAATCCCAGCCCGGCTCTTTAAAGCCGCTTGCCAGCCCGCCAACGTAATCTGCCGATTCATAGATGACGACCTGGTGCCCGGCTTTTCTCAAATCCCAGGCAGCGGCCATACCGCCGTACCCGGCTCCGATGATTGCAATTTTCATAAGGTTCCTCTTTGTCGGTCGAACAGGCTGAAGACCATATCGAGGCCAACCATAGCAGCTCGATATGCCCAAAACGGATGGCTACTCGACCCTCGACTTTTGATTTCGTACCTGATCTTCCAATCTTTCGGCCAGTGCTTTCAACTTACCCCACTCCTCGCGGATGATGTAAAGCATGGCCAGCGTTCGCAGCCAGCGCAATTCACAGGCCGGGTTTTCGGCCAGCTGTTCAAAGACCTCCAGCGCGGTATCGTCGGTGCGCTTTGAGCGGGCATATTCGGCGGCCAGTTTTTCGAGCGACTTCTCGCTCTGACGGTGCAGACGGCCAGCATTTTCAAGGCTGGGGCGCTTCTGACGCACCAGTTCGCCGACCCGGTTAACGGCATCATTCAACTCTTCAATCGTAAACGGCTTGCCAAGATATTCCTGCACCCCCAGCGTAATTGCCTTATCGAGGGCGTCAATCTCACGCTGGGCCGAAATGATGATGCAGCCCATATCAGGGTACACCTCGCTGATGGCCTTAAAGGCATCCAGCCCATTCATTTCCGGCATATTAATATCCAGGATAACAATATCCGGGTGGTGTTCGCGGGTCATTTCAATCGCCTCGCGCCCATTTTTGGCGATGGCGACAACAACAACATCCGGATTCATGGACAACATGATGCGGACACTGCGGCGCGTTTCTGGAAAGTCATCTGCTATCAGCACCTTGAGCCGGTTCTCTGCGCCTGTTTCAGCCATACAACACCTATCAAATTTTATGTCAGAAAAAATCTACTTTGCTACTTCGTCTCGACCTCGCTTCTGAGCGAGTCAGACCATTTGATGCCCTCACGCGCCAGGAACCAGGCCCCCAGGGCCGTAATCGGCAGCCACAGAGCGACATGTAAAACCAGCGTGTACCCGGCGGCCATCGACTGTTCAACCCCATAAGCGGTCAGCACAGCAATGCCAGGCGCATCAAAAGTGCCGATATACCCCGGCGCCGAGGGGATGGTTGTCGCCAGGTTAACAATTCCGTTCATCAGCATCAGGGCAAAGAACGAGACTTCAAAATCAAACGCGTGCATGACAAACCAG
Source organism: uncultured Anaerolinea sp. (assembly GCA_964571615.1). GTDB lineage: Bacteria > Chloroflexota > Anaerolineae > Anaerolineales > Villigracilaceae > UBA8950. The sequence goes on from CAZNCT010000151.1 coordinate 6,762, forward strand.
TATTTGGCCGTCTCGAGCAGCCAGATGACGACCGAAGTCAGGAAGACCATCAAGACATTAAAAGGTGAGCGCAGCGAAGCCAGGCCGTCGAGAAACTTGTGCATCATGCCGCTCATTTTTTCTCGAAAACGCTGCGGCAAGAGATGGTCAATCACCCATTGACCAATTTTAAGAGTAAAGGCCGGAAACATGGCCGCCAGCAGGAAAATCACCAGCGCGCCAACAAAAGCCGCCGTGCCATAAATCGCCACTTCTTGAATATTGCCGACAAAGCCCGATGAACTGGTCAGTTTTGCCAGTTCGGTCAGATTGACAAAGATAAAAGCCAGCATGACCACCCCATCGAAAATACGCTCGACGATGATAGTCGCCAGCGAGGCCGAGACGGGCACGCCTTCCTTGCGCTTTAGGATAACCGCCCGCAGCACCTCTCCGGCCCGGGCCGGGTAGATGTTATTGCCCATATAGCCAATGGTGGTAATCGGGAACATCTTGGCGGTCGGAATTTTTTTGATGGGCCCAAGCAGGTAATGCCAGCGCCAGGCCCGCGCCCAGACACCCACAAAATAGACTGCCACACCGGGCAAAATCCACCAGTAGTTAGCCCGCGAAACAGCAGACCAAAAATCGCCCAGGTGCAATCCACGCAGGGCGAGCCACAAAAACAGGACGCTAATCAGCACCCCAAGCCAGAGTTGCCATCTTTTCATCGTGAACTGATTTTACCAGATTGGCCTGAGTGCAATCAGGCCGTCTTGAGCCACAAATTGCGGGCCACAATCGGAAAAATCGTGCCAGCGTACACATCTGCCGCCGGGCGGTTTTTGATGCGGCTCCAGTGCAAAGCCAGCCCGTAGGCCGCCCAACTTGCGGCAATGGCAGCCATTTTGGGGTCAATTTCTGAGCCGGTTTTTTGCAGCCACATTTCCAGCAGTTCCTGCACCTGTTTCTTGACCTGCATTTCGAGCAACGACTCAAACTGGTTTTCTGCCGCCCGGCAATTTGAATTGGCCTGGGCCACAAACTCGCAAACCGTCACCAGCAGGGCATGCAGGTTGGCTTCACTGTAATGACACACGCTCAGGGTGCGTTTTTCCAGTTCCTGCCTGAACGCCTGGCGAATGCTGTGCTCGAGCAAGGCGAATTTATCGCTGAAGTGGGCATAAAACGTGGCGCGGTTAACTTCGGCGCGCTCGGTAATGTCCTGCACGGTGATGGAACTAAAGCCTTTCTCAGCCAGCAAGGCGCTAAAGGCCTGCTCAATCAGACCCCGGGTACGTTTGACGCGCGGGTCTATTTTTTCTTCGTGGGGGGCAATTGCCAACATTTTTTATCCTTTGTTGCTTTTCCGACAAAAAGCATTTTTTGGTGGTTGACCAACTTCATCAACTCGCGTTTAATATGCGACAGTTGTTGTTTAGATAACAAGCGTATTATAACACATCACCAACACCAAGGAGACCGCTCTCATGACCCAATCGAAACTCACCCCCAACACCGCTTACGCCAACCTGGCCAGCGATGAGCAAATCGAACGAACCGTCAAAGCCCTCGAAGCCAACGGCATTCGCGTCATTGTGGCCGCCAACGCCGAAGAAGCGCGCGCCAGGTTGTTTGAAGTTATCCCGGCGGGGGCCGAAGTATTCACCGCCACCTCGCGCACGCTCGATATTTTGGGCGTTCAGGGCGAAATTGACCAGCGCTACGACTCGGTGCGCGTCAAACTCAGCAGGCTCGACCCCAAAACCCAAATGCGCGAGATGGTCAAACTCGGCGCCACGCCCGAAGTGACGGTCGGGAGCGTCCATGCCGTGACCGAAACCGGCTCGCTGGTTATCGCCTCGGCAACCGGAAGCCAGTTACCGGGTTATGCCGCCGCCGCGGCCAAAGTGGTCTGGGTGGTTGGCGCGCAAAAAATCGTCCCCAACCTGGATGAAGCCATGAAGCGCATTTATGAATACACCCTGGCCCTCGAAGATGAACGCGCCCTGCAAGCCTATGGCGTCAATAGTGCCGTAAACAAACTCTT
>CAZNCT010000152.1:0-8756 GCA_964571615.1 uncultured Anaerolinea sp.
CCCAGGCACTGGTCGATTCCAAGCATCAGGTCATTTTGGCGGCCGAAGCCTTCAGTTCCCAGGATCATGAAAACCTGGAACCGGTGCTGGAAGCCGCCAAGCAGAACATTCAGACCATCGGCAGGCATAAATCCTATTTGCAAAAGCTAGGTCGATATTGGAAATTGATCTACATCAGCCTCTTATTGTGGGTTGCCTTTATCCCTTCCATTGTTGTCCAATCTACTGATATGGGGCCAAAACCAACAATGGAATTTTATTTTCAATATCAAAAAGAAAACATTTTCGCAATTGAAGGGAAACTGCTTCTCTGCATAGATGAGGCTTGTATTCGTTACAATGAATATGATGGCTTGCTCCAATGCACATCAAACTATTGCATTTCATGGCCGTTTTCCCTTGATCAAGCATACAAATTTGCAGAATATCATAAAATCATTGTCACATTCAATGATGGTACACGAGAAAGCAATGTTTTTACTAAAAAGGGGTATCAAGCCAAATACGAAGTACAAGTTGAAGAAGATCGTCTTGTTGTAACAGAGACATCGAGCCATGTATTTTTTAACCCCATGCTGCTGATGTGCTTCTCTCTTGCTGCGCTTTGGACCCTATTCATCGAAATAAGTGTCGCCCAAGTTTACATACAAAAAATACAAATTCAGAAGTCGTTTTTATGGTATGTCATATTTGCTAATCTTATTTCTCTTCCAGTAGTATGGTTTGCCCCGTCTCAAATCAACACAACAAGTGAACTATCCTTTTTTGGGATTGCAGAATCATTTGCGCTTATCTTTGAAGCAATTTTCCTGTTTTTTGCCGGACGTAATCTTGGCATAACATTTAGACACGCTATCTTGCTCAGTACGATTATGAATTTGGCCAGTTTTCTGCCCGGTTGGATAATACTATCGCTATTAATATCAGGGTAAGCGATTTCTAAAAAATTTAAATCAAGCCGCCCACGGTCTTGAATTCAATCCAAAAATCTGCTATTGTGAAAGAGACAGATTTCATTCTTCAAGGAGGTGTGCCATGACAGACCGCGAGTTGATGGTCGAACGTATTCAGAATGCCATGCAGGCGCTTGAGCGCACCCACGCCGCCAGCGACGATTTGCGCAAAGAAGTCAACGGCGAAAACCTAAAAGCCTTTCGCGAACACATGCACGAACTTTGCGAACATCTCGCAGAACTGAAAACCGCAATGGAAAATCAGGCGCTCTATGGCGAAGACGAACTGATTAACCTGTTTAGCGAGTGGCTCAACGGAAAACCAAGCCCCTATCGGCATGTCGCCGAAGTGGAGCATAAGAAGTAAAATTAGATACCGACGCCTGAAAACAGAGTGACGCCTGGGGGCTCGTCACTCTGTTTTTTGTTCAGTGTTGTAAGAGTACATCTAAAATTGCAGGAGAAGGCTGTGAAATATTTCATCATCGTCAACCCGATTTCAGGACGCGGGCTGGGGGAAAAATCCATCCCCCGAATTGAAGCATTTTTGCAAGCCAAAGGCATGGACTATACGCTGGTGCGCACCGAGCGCCCCTGGCATGCGGCGGAACTCGCCCGCCGGGCAGCGCGCGAAAAGTATGATGTGCTGGTATGCGCCAGCGGCGATGGGACGTTTAACGAGGCCCTCAACGGGCTGATGCAAGCCCGCGCCGAAGGCTTCAACCATACCGCCCTGGGCGTGCTCTCGATTGGGACGGGCAATGACTTCGCGGGTGGGGTGGGCATTCCGACCACGCTTGAAGCCAGCCTCGAAACCCTGGCCGCCAACCAGCGCCGCCAGGTGGATATTGGCAAGGTGACAGGCGGAGATTTTCCCGAGGGGCGTTATTTCGGCAATGGCATCGGCCTCGGCTTCGATGCCGCTGTCGGCTTTGCCGCTTTGCAGGTACGCTTTGTGCGCGGCCTGCCAGCCTATCTGATTGGCGCCATTCAGACGGTGTTTTTCTATTATCAACCTCCGCGCCTGAAAATTGAGTTGGATGACGAAACCATCGAACAATATTCGCTCATGGTTTCGGTGATGAACGGCAAACGCATGGGCGGCGGGTTCAAAATGGCCCCCAACGGCGACCCGCACGATGGCTGGTTCGACCTGTGCATCGCCGAAACCGCCGGAAAATTGCGCATCTTCCAGTTAATTCCTTACTTCATTCGCGGCAACCAGGAAGGCCAGCCCGAAATCAAAATGCGCCGCGCCCGCAAAGTGACCATCACTGCGCTCGAAGGCGGCTTTCCGGCCCACGCCGATGGCGAGACACTCTGCCTGAACGGCAAACAACTCACAGCGGAACTGATTCCGAACGCCCTTGAAGTCATCACCACAAAGGTATAATCAGCCTCATGAACCTTGCCCGCTGGATTGTCACCTATGGCTGTAAACTCGGCCTGGAAGTCATGTGCCGAATTCGTAAAGAAAACTGGGAAAGTATCCCCCAAGAAGGCCCTTTGCTGGCTTACGCCAACCACACCGGCATGGTCGAAGCGCCGGTCATGTACACCCAACTGCAACCGCGCCCCAAAGTCACCGCGCTGGCGAAAGTTGAAACCTGGGACAACTGGTTTCTGAACTGGGTCTTTACCCTGTGGGAAATCATCCCCATTCGGCGCGGCGAAGCCGACATGGAAGCGATGCGCACAAGCCTGGCAATGCTCGAAAAAGGCTACATTTTGGGCATTTCGCCCGAAGGCACGCGCAGCCGCACAGGAAAACTCATCCGCGCGCATGGCGGGGTGGCAATGCTGGCGCTCAAAAGCGGCGCGCCGCTCATCCCGGTGGCGCATTGGGGCGGCGAAAATTTCTCAAAAAACCTGAAAAAGTTCAAACGCACCGATTTCAACATCCGCGTGGGGCGCAAATTTTACCTTGACGACCGCGGCGAGCGGGTGACAAAAGAAATCCGCCAGCAAATGGCGGACGAGATGATGTACCAGCTGGCAAAACTCCTGCCCGAAGACTATCGCGGCGAATACAGCGACCTGGAGAATGCGACAGAGAAGTATTTGCGCTTTGTGGAGTGATTGGTAATTGGTAATTGGTGACTGGTAAGTGGCGATTTCTCACTTGCAATTACGATTTACCAATTACTATTTACTGCTTATCATCTTCGCAATCGCCCGGTCGACCTTTCCCATCGGGTAATGCGATAATTCGGCCAGCGCCACCCATTGCAGGGCACAATCTGCGGGGATGTGGAGCAGGTCACAGCGCCAGGGGATTTCTGTCAGACGGAAATGGGTATAAGCGTGGCGGACTTCGTCCATGCGCGCCAGCGGACTCACTTTCAGCCTGTATTCCGTTTCAATCGCGGCGGACAAGGCTGCGGGGGAGTCCGCTTCCAGTTCGGCGGAGGGGAATTCCCATAAGCCGCCGAGCAGCCCTTCGGCGGGCCGCTGGTTCAGGAGCGTTTTTCCATCCTGAAGAATGACCGCCGCGCCTTTGAGTTTGTGCGGCACAAGCGGCTTGGGCTTTTGCACCGGGCGCTGCTCCTGGACACCCAGCGCGCGCGCCTGACAAATTTCGGCCAGCGGACAGAGCAGGCAAAGCGGATTCCTGGGCAGGCAGATGGTTGCGCCCAAATCCATCAGCGCCTGGTTGTAATCGCCCGCCCGCCCCGGCGCGACGTGCTCTTCGGCCAGCGACCATAAAATTTGCTCGCCAGCGGGGCTATCGGCGGACTGTTCCACGTTGAAGACGCGCGCAAAGACCCGTTTCAGGTTGCCATCCAGGGTGGCGACATCCTGCCCAAAGGCTATCGAGGCGATGGCGGCGGCGGTGTAACGCCCAATGCCGGGCAGTTTGCGCAGTTCGGCGGGGTCGGCGGGCAGTTGACCGTTGTACTCGCGGACAATCTGCCGGGCGGCTTTTTGCAGATTGCGGGCGCGGCTGTAGTAGCCCAGACCCTCCCAGGCAGAAAGAACGGCCTGCTCGGGGGCCTCCGCCAGGGCGTGGACGGTGGGAAACAGCCTCAGCCAGCGCTCGAAGTAGGGGATGACCGTCTCGACGCGGGTTTGCTGAAGCATGATTTCAGAAACCCAAACGGCGTAAGAATCGGGCAGCCCGCGCCCCGGTGGCTGTCGCCAGGGGAGGACGCGGGCGTGCTGGTCGTACCAGGTCAGGATGCCGGTGGCGAAGTCGGTCACTAAAACTGAAACCCACCCTTTGCCTGGATGAGTTTGTACGAGTAATTTTTGACGTACCCGAACAACTGGTCGCGCAGGTACGTCCACTCGACCGAACTGAGCGCGCGCTGGGCGTTGGGCAGGTCGGGCGCCAGCATGGCAACCTGAATTTGCGGGTACTCGCCGTAAATGGTTGCCCAGGCTTCAATCGGCTCCAGCCCCATGCGCTGAATGCCGGGGATGAACTGGCCGATGACAAATTCAAAGTACTCGCCTTCGCGCTCGGGGGCGATGTCCCAGGTCATCAAAACTTTTACAGGCATGAGCGTTCTCCGTGTTTAACTACCGGCGGCTTCAAGCACCACCACTTTGGTTTCTTCGGGCAGGCTCGAGCGGGTCACTTTGAGCGAGGCGACCGGGTCGGGGGCGGTTAGGCCCATTTCTTTCAGGAATTTCGAGAGCGGGTCAAGCCCCAGGCTGGGGTTGCTTTTTTCGTGCCCGTAGTGCATCGGGATGACAATATCCGGCTCAATCAGGCTGATGACCTCGGCGGCTTTGGCGGCATGCAGGCCGTTCCCGCCGCCGACAGGAACCAGCACCACATTGACCGTGCCAAGCGCTTCCACTTCGCCCTGGGTCGGCACCTGGCGCAGGTCGCCAAGGTGGGCAACAGTGATACCGTCAAAATCGAAAACGTACAGGGTGTTGCGCGGTTTTTCTATCGCTTTTTTGCCGTTGGTGTCGGTCTGGACGCCAGTAATGAAAACTCCACCGATTTCATATTCGCCGGGGTTGTCAATCTCGTGATTGACGCCTTTGACGGCGCTGACAAAGTTATGCCCCGGCGCATCGTGGCTGACGGTGACAATGTCGGCGCGCAGTTTGAGCGGCTCAAAACCGACCACCTCGCTATCAAAAGGGTCGGTGACAATCGAAGCCATGCCGCGTTCAATCATGCGAAAACAAGAATGTCCGTACCAGGTAATTTCCATGGGTCAGTAATGCTCCTTCGGAGAGCAATTATACCTGAGGGCAAGAACGAATTGGGCGCAGATGACGCAAAGCAAAAACAAATTTGGACACGGATACGGATAGAGACAAGAAATCTCTGCGTTCCTCCGTAAAATCCGTGTCCTAAAAAATTTGATTCGGTGGTAAATTTCTGCAATTCTGCAACGGAGCCAACCCCATGATTAGCAAAAAAGCCTTCATCTATCTCGAAGCCCTGTTCGCGGTGGTCGTTTGGGGCGCGAATTTTGTCGCCACAAAAGACGTCGTCCGCGAACTCTCGCCCGTCAGCATCATCTGGATGCGCTTTGGGATGGGTTTTCTCATCCTCGGCGCAGCGGTCGCCTGGCGCAGGCAGTTTGCCCTGCCCGCCAAAAGCGACTGGGCTTACCTGGCACTGCTCGGTTTTATCGGCATCACCTTCCACCAATGGCTGCAAGCCACCGGGTTAATCAGCGCCGCAGCCACCACCACCGCCTGGATTGTCGCCACCATCCCGATTTTTACGGCCATTTTGGGCTGGCTGGTGCTGCGCGAGCGCCTGGGCTGGCTGGCAATCGTCGGGATTGTGCTGGCGACCTTTGGCGTGCTGCTCATCGTCAGCAAAGGCGACCTTGCCGCGCTGGCAAGCGGCAACTTCGGCACCATCGGCGACTTTTTGATTCTGGTCAGCGCGGCCAATTGGGCAGTCTTCTCGGTGCTCTCGCGGCGCGGGTTGGCCTCCCAACCGGCAGCGCGGATGATGTTCTACGTTATGCTGTTCGGCTGGCTGTTTACCTGCGTCTGGCTGTTCGGGTTTGGGCCGGGCTTAAGCGAAATTCCCCAACTCTCGGCGCGAGGCTGGGGAAATATTCTCGTGCTGGGTATTTTCGGCTCGGGGCTGGCCTACATCGCCTGGTTCGACGCCCTGCGCGAAATCCCCGCTTCGCGCTTAAGCGCGTTCATCTACATCGAGCCGCTGGTGACAGTCATCGTGGCCGCGCTGTGGATTCATGAAAGCATCAGCCTGGCCTCGCTGGTCGGCGGGGGGATTATCATCCTGGGGGTGGTGCTGGTCAATCGAAGGTAGCCCGCTCCGCCCGAGAAGTTGCCTTCGCCCTGGCCCCGCCGGGGGATAAATCCCCCGGCTATGACACGAAGCCCGCCTAAGCGGGCTTTTCTTCTTCTTTCGGCGCAGAGACAATCACCGGGCCAACATTTGAGTCGAGGGTTTTGTGCGTCCCATCGCAAAAGGGAAAATCGCCAGACTTGAAACAGCGGCAGAGCGCCACTTTCTCGCCGCTGGCGAGTTTGACCTCGGTGCGCAGATGACCATTGCGTTCTTCGGTATTGTGTTCAGGCATAATTCAGACTCCTTTCTGTGAGTATAATGTTTTTATGTTAACCGAACGCGCCCATCACGGCAAGGTTATAAGACAGAAAGACGGCTGGCGGCTGGAGATTGCGGAGGGAGGCCCTTCGGCCTATCGCCTGGCGCAGTTGGATGACTACGCATCCCTGGCGCGTTCGCGTTTCAAGTGGCGGGAGCAGGCCACCCTCAGCCTGCGCTGCCGTGTCAGTCAGCCCAATCTACCCGGAACGTGGGGATTCGGCTTGTGGAACGACCCGTTTACGGTCTCGCTCGGACTGCAAGGCATGGCGCGGCGTCTGCCGGTGTTGCCAAATGCCTGCTGGTTTTTCCACGCTTCGGCGGAAAACCACCTGTCGTTCAAGGACTCCAACGTCTCCAGACGTTGGGGGATTGCTCCAAAATCGGGAGATTTTGGAGTCCAGCCAGTTCCTGCCAACGGATTTTTGGCGCAAACGTTTGCGTCGCCGCGCATCCCGTCGGCACTGCTGGCGCCGGGAGTTTTTGGGCTTCCGTTGCTGGCAATCAGGCTGCTCTCAAAGTGGCTACGCGCAAACATGGCGGCGAGACTTATCCGCGAGGAGGCCAAACGCCTGAGCGTGGACGTGACCGAATGGCACGAGTACAGCCTGAAGTGGGCAGCGAACCGCGTAGAATTCGCCATCGATGGCGAAAAAGCCTTTGAAACGGCGACCAGTCCCAAAGGCCCACTGGGCCTGGTCATCTGGATAGACAACCAGTACGCCGCCTGGAGACCCGATGGCAGCCTGGGCGCAGGCACGCTTGCCAATCCGGCGGCGTGGATGGAGATAAACCCCACCCATTTAGACTTTCCCAAAGGAGAAACGCATGATTGAAGTTCAGCTTTCCACAAAAACCTTGACCCAAACGATTGTGACCTTCTATGCCAACCGGGTCGAATTCTTTTTCGTTACCGCCAAACAAGGTGGGCGAAGTTATCACGTTGGGCACATTCGGTCTTTTGGATTGTCGCAGAGCAATGGCAAAAATTACCTGCTCTTAACCACCGAATATACCCAGGAAAGAGAAGAAGTGGATGCGGCTGCGTTGCCCAAAGCGACCGAACTGGTGGCGGCGGTACAACAAGCCATGCAAACCTTCAGGTCGGGATAGGAATCTATCCGCAATTTGTTTTGCTGCTGGCGAAATAACATTTCGCCCCACTTTTTAGATAGTCCCGAAAACAAGAAAGCCGCCTTTGGGCGGCTTTTAGCCCGCTTTGCGGGCTTCTTATCACAGCCGGACGATTCATCGTCCGGTGTAGCAGGCGAGAAAACTAATTTTCGGAGAGGTTCCTGGCCTTTGACTTTTCTTTGGCGAAATTGACCCCGGCGATGACCAGCCCGATGCCGAGAGCAATGGCGCCGAACCAGTTGATGCCGAAGGGCAGGGCAAACTGACGGAAGACCAGGTCTAAGACGATGCCAAGGATGAACATGCCGCCAAACATACGGTTGTGGTAGAAGGCAAAGCCCGAAAGCCAGGTGGGCCAGAAGGCTTCAAAGCCTGCCGGGGGGCCGCTGGGGCGCGGTTTGGCAAGCACGGCAATGGCAAAGAAGGCGCGTTTGGCGGCGAACAAGACCAACAGCATGAAGGTCGAGAAGTAGCCGATGACAACCAGGTAAATGACAATCGCATACGCGGCCAGGATGGCGGCGATGGTGGTGTAGCGCGCGGCGGCTTGCCCAACGCGAACAGGGAAAGTACCAACGCCCTTTTGTTTGTCGTCGTCGAGTTTGTCGGTGTGCTTGGCGACGTTGATGCTGGCGACGCTCAGGCCAAACGGCACGCCCGCCAGGGCAACCAGCCAGTTCCACTCGCCGGAAAGCACCAGGTACACGCCGCCAATCATGATGGGCCCCCAAATCAGGAAAATGGAGAGTTCGCCAATCGCCCAGTATTTCATTGGCCAGGTGTAAAAGAGCAGGACAAGCGCACCAAAGGCAAACAACCCGATAACCAGCGGGTTCATCTGGGTGTACCAGAGGGCGTACACGCCTGACAGGAAGGCAATCACGCCACTAACCAGGAACCACTGAATCTGCTGGGACTTCGTCCAGAAGCCCTGCACAAGCGGATGGACGCCGTACTGGGTGCGGAAGTAGTTGTCCTTATCAACACCGCGGGTGTAGTCGGTGTAGTCGTTGAGCAGGTTGTTGGTGCCATGCGCAATAAACAACCCGATGGTGACAATCAGCCAGGGCCAGAACGAGAAGACGCCATCGCGCAGGGCCAGCACGCCGGCG
>CAZNCT010000153.1:0-3172 GCA_964571615.1 uncultured Anaerolinea sp.
AACCCCTGTTTGAGCCTTGAGAGGGCTCCGTCCTGGGCCGCTAGACGATGGGGGCGGCACTAAAGCGGGCTGTATTTTATCACTGCATTCACACGGCGTCAACAATGTGATTTAATAGTCGCCATGCCGCCCATTACCCGCCTGCTCGAAAAATCACTCTCTGCCCGCCTGCCTCTGTTAGACGAAAAGCACCAATCGGCCCTGCGCCTGTTCAACGGCTTCAGCGAAGGCCAGCCCGACCTGGTCGTTGACCTGTACGCCCGCACCCTGGTCTTTCACAATTACGCCGAAGTTCCCATGCTTGGCATCGCCAACATCCGTGAAGCCCAGGCCTTTTATCTCCACCAGATGCCCTGGGTGCAGGCCATCGTACTCAAAACCCGGCACGGCGCCAGCCAGCAAGAAAAACGCGGCCTGCTGCTGCACGGCCAAACCCCCGACCGCAAAATCCGCGAAAACGGCGTCTGGTACGCGCTCGACCTGACCATGAACCGCGATGCCAGCCTGTACCTCGACACGCGCAACCTGCGCAAATGGCTCAAAGAAAACATGGCAGGCAAAAGCGTGCTCAACACCTTCGCCTACACCGGCAGCCTGGGCATCGCCGCCCTGGCCGGGGGCGCAACGCGCGTTGTCCAGCTCGACCGCAGCCGCAGTTTCCTCAACCTGGCCAAAACATCCTGCACCCTCAACGGCCTGCCCATCGTCAAAAGCGACTTCATCAGCGCCGACTTCTTCCCGGCGGTCAGCCGCCTCAAGCGTGAAGGCCAGCAATTCGACTGCGTTCTGCTCGACCCGCCCTTCTTCTCGGCCACAGCCAAAGGCCGGGTCGATCTCGAAAACGACCCCGCCCGGCTCATCAACAAAGTCCGGCCGCTGGTCAAAAGCGGCGGGCACCTGGTGGTCATCAACAACGCCCTGTTCGTCAGTGGGGCCGATTTTATGGAAATCCTGGACTCGCTCTGCCTGGATGGATTTGTCCGCATCGAAGAACTGGTGCCGGTGCCCGAGGATTTCATCGGCGCACTCCCCGGGGCCGGGGTTGCAGACCATCCGACCGACCCAACCCCTTTCAATCACCCCACCAAAATCGCCATCCTGCGCATCAAACACAACGAAAGACAATAGCCCATGAACCCCATCCTCATCCGAGGCGGCGGCGACCTGGCAAGCGGAGTCGCCCTGCGCCTGCACCGCGCCGGTTTCACGGTGCTCATCAGCGAACTGCCCCAACCGCTGGCCGTGCGGTCTCTTTCAGTGAAGCCATTTACGAAGGCCGCTGGCAGGTGGAAGAAGCAACCGCCGTGCGTGTCGAAAGCGAAGCCCAGGCGCGCGCCGCCCTGGCCCAAAAGCACATCCCGGTTCTCATCGACCCCAACCTGGAAATCCTTTCAACCTTCGACATGCAACCCGCCGCCCTGGTAGATGCCCGCCTGCTCAAACGTCCCCCTGAAGCCCTACCCTTCGAAGTGCCCCTGCTGATAGGCCTGGGCCCTGGCTTTGTGGCCGGAGAAAACTGTCAGGCCGTCATCGAAACCCAGCGCGGACACACCCTGGGGCGCGTTTACTGGCGCGGCAGCCCCAACAGCGATAGCGGCCTGCCCGAAGGTGAACCAGGCCGGGTCTTGCGCGCCCCTGCTGACGGCGAACTTGTTGGCTACGCGCAAATTGGGGAGCATATTGAACCCGGCCAGGTAATTGCCGCTGTGGACGGCCAGACCCTCAGCGCCCCTTTTGCGGGCGTCTTGCGCGGGCTGATTCGCCCGGGCCTGGCAGTAACACGAGGCCTGAAAATTGGCGACCTCGACGCCCGCGACCAGCGCGAATTCTGCTTCCTGGTCTCGGATAAGGCCCTGGCAATTGGTGGCGGGGTCTTAGAAGCAATTTTGAGTTTCCAAAATCGGAATGTGAATTTCGTCAACAGTACCCCTTGATACGAATATCCAGAAACCTTTGTCTCCTTCAAGAGAAAAAATGCTCACCCTTCGCCAGGCCCTGCGCCTTGAACAACCTGCCGCCATCGCCTTTGTCGGCGCCGGAGGCAAGACAACCGCCCTGTTTCAACTGGCGCGCCAATTTGGAGCCGCCCTGCTAACAACCAGCACACACCTGGGCGCCTGGCAAATCAGCCAGGCCGATACCCACCTGGTCTGGATGCCAGACACCCCCCTGCCAGACATTCCTGCCCCGGCGGGGGTCTGCCTGTTGACCGGCCCGCTCGACCCGTACAGCAACCGCTATAACGGCCTGAACACAGCCCAACTGACCCAACTGCGCCAGAGCGCCAAAACCAAAGGACTTCCCTTGCTGATCGAAGCAGATGGCGCACGTCAAAAACCGCTCAAGGCCCCGGCTGCGCACGAGCCAGCCTTGCCCGGATTTGTAGACCTGGTTGTCGTTACAGCCGGGCTGAGCGGGCTTGACAAGCCGCTTGGTGAAGAAACAGCACACCGCGCCGGGCAATTTGCCGCGCTGAGCGGCCTGGAGATGGGAGAAGCAATCACGGCGGCGGCGCTTGCCAGGATTCTCACCCATGCCGAGGGCGGGCTGAAAAATATCCCAGCCGGGGCCAGGCGGGTGGTCTTGCTCAACCAGGCCGACACCGGCCTGAGCCAGGCGGCTGCCGGTGGATTGAGAACCGCATTACTGCCCGCCTATGACGGTGTGGTGGTTGCCAGCCTGGCGCAAGAACGAATTTGGGCTGTTTTTGAGCCTGTCATGGCGGTTGTGCTGGCCGCAGGGGCAGCCACCCGCTACGGACAGCCCAAGCAGCTGCTCGATTATCACGGCGAGGCATTTGTGCGCCGGGTTGCCAAAACCGCCCTGGCCGCCGGGCTTGCCCCGGTAGTGGTTGTGAGCGGAGCCAGCGCCCAGGCCGTTGAAGCAGCCGTAGCCGATTTGCCAGTCGAGATTGTCCATAATCCAAACTGGCAAGATGGCCAGGCCTCGTCCATTCGGGCGGGGCTGAGTTTGAACGAGAAGCAGAGCCAGGCAGGAGCAGTCATCTTTCTGCTGGCCGACCAACCACAGGTAACCCCGCATGTGCTGGATGCGCTTAAGAGCCGTCACGCCGAAGGGTTGTTCCCGATTGTCGCCCCCCTGGTGGCAGACCGACGCGGCAGCCCGGTCTTGTTTGACCGGGTGACTTTTGCCGACCTGCGAAGGCTGACAG
>CAZNCT010000153.1:3182-5790 GCA_964571615.1 uncultured Anaerolinea sp.
CGGCGGGCGGGCGTTATTCCGCGAATATGCGCTGGAGTACGTCCCCTGGTATGACGAAAGCCTGCTGTTAGACGTGGATAGCGAAGCCGATTATCGCAAACTGCTGGCCTGGGGGGTAGAGGACGAAAGATGACAAAAATTACGGCGGTTATTTTGGCGGCGGGTCTTTCTCGGCGGATGGGGCAACCCAAAATGCTGCTGCCCTGGGGCCAGACCACGGTGTTAGGGCAGGTACTCAGCACGCTTCAGCAGGCGGGCCTCGAGGAGTTAATTGTCGTCACGGGCGGCGCAAGGGAACTGGTCGAGGCGGAGGTAGCGCGTCTGCAAGCGGCAGGGGCCCCGGCCCGGGCAGTGTTCAACCCACAGCATGAATCTGGAGAAATGATGAGCAGCCTTCGGGCCGGGTTGGCGGCAATTGGCCCAGGAGCCGAGTACGCGCTCATCGCGCTAGGAGACCAGCCCCAGCTGAGTCTGGAATCCGCGCGGCGGGTGCTTTCAGCCGCGAACCGGCCGGGTGCGCGTCTCATCCTGCCCAGTTTTGAGATGAGGCGCGGGCATCCCTGGCTGGTGCGGCGTGATTTATGGCCTGCGCTGGTTGGCGCTGAGACCGGCCGGGCCTTCTTGAAGGCGCACGAAGCCGAGATTTGCTATGTGGAAGGCGATGAGACGGTCTTGAAAGACCTGGATACCCCCGCAGATTACTCGATGGCAACAAACTAAAAACAGACGGCTGAAATTGGCCGTCTGTTTTTGGGCGCAGCGTCAAAAAACTAAAACGGGGTTTGGAGCAAGGCCACAATCAGTTTGACCGCATTTTCAACATCGTTGATGTCCACCATCTCGCTCGGGCTGTGAACATAGCGGCAGGGGATGGAGATGCATCCGACCGGCACCCCGGCGCGGACAAGCTGCATAGCGCGGGCGTCGGTCGTGCCGCCCAGCAAGACCTCGCGCTGGTAGGGGATTTTGGCTTTTTCGGCGGTTTGAATCATCCACTGAACGATGCGCGGGTCTGAGAGCATGCCCCCGTCTTTTATTTTGATGGCCGGGCCTTTGCCGAGGGCCATATCAAAGTTTTTGCGCCCGGGGGTATCACCCCAACCGGTCACGTCAATCGAGAAGCCCAGGTCGGGGTCAATGCCAAAAGCGGAGGTTTCGGCGCCGCGCGTGCCGACTTCTTCTTGCGTGGTGAAGACGAAATAGACTTCGTAGGGGGTCTCTTTGAGAGCGCGCAGGGCTTCAATCGCCACCGCGCAGCCAATCCGGTCGTCCATGCTTTTGGCGACAATCCGGTCGCCCAGGTCGAGGAAGGGGCGCTCAAAAGCGGCAACTTCGCCCACCTTTACCGGACAGCCTGCCCGTTTTTTGGCGCCGACATCGATAAACATTTTTTCAACACTGGGGGTGTCGGTGGGTTTATCAAGCGGTTCGGTGTGGACAATGCCCGGCACGCCGTTGAAGAAACGCACGCGCGCGCCCATCAGCATTTGTGGGTAAACCCCGCCGATGGTGGTGAAGCGCACAAAGCCATTCTCGTCAATGTGCGAGGCGACCAGCCCGATTTCGTCCATGTGGGCGGCAATCATCAGGCGTTTACCGCCGGGCGTTCCGGCGCGCACAATCAGGTTGCCAAGCGCATCGACCCGGGTTTCATGGCCCAGTGCTGCAATTTCAGCGCGGATGACCTCCCGAATGGCCGATTCGTAGCCAGAAGGGGAGAAGGTTTCGGTCAGGGTTTGGATGAGTTTTTTCATAGTCAGGGTTTAGAGATATTGGGCAAAGAAGGTTTTTATCGATTCAAAATCGTCCATGCGGTTTTGGATGATTTCGTGGATGGTAGCATGATTGATATCCAGATAGTCATGTACCAGAAGATTACGCAGGCCAATCATTTTTATCCATACTTCTGCCAGTTCGCTCGAAATTAGCCCATTTTCAGCCAGAATATCGGGAATTTGCGAACTGTACTCAGCATGCCCAAAATTCATATCGGCGATAAGATGGTTACCCATATCGGTACTGGATTCGATGCAAAGCTGCAACAGGCGTTCTGCGCTGTGATAATGTTCAGGGTTGGATAGGAAAGTCTCCAGCGGCATTTGGCGATACGCTGCCAGAAAGGCAAGATATTCTTCCAGTCTGGCAAGACGTTTCTTAAGCACTTCAACTCGCACCATGGCTCAAGATCCTCTGTTTCATAGCCTGCCGCTGAACCGCCAGGTAGGGCAGAAAGTCCCAATATTCGCGCACAATCCGCGAAGTGTATGTGCCAGGGTCAAAATCCTCCGTCTGGTAAACCAGCCGGTTCTGGCGCACGGCTTCAAAGCGCAAGACAACATCCCTGACATCCAGAAAAACCAGATCTACCCGGTCATAGACATGGCGCACCAAATCAGCCATGATTTCAAGCGTTTGCTGTCTGGCCGAAGAGTCGCGCGGCACAATCGCCAAATCCAGGTCGCTATCGGGGCGGGCTGTGCCGTTGACATACGAACCAAACAAGTAAACAGCCTGCACCGAAGGATATTTTTTGAAAACCTGGCGAATGGCGTCAAAATTTGGACGTTTCTTATCCATGCCTCGATTATATAGGCTTTTGGTTATTCGG
>CAZNCT010000153.1:5819-8665 GCA_964571615.1 uncultured Anaerolinea sp.
AACAAGGCGGCGCTGTGTTTGCCAATCAGATAGACTTTCTGGCGGCCCATCACCGTCCAATCCTGCCCGGGTTTGCCGACCAGGGCTGTATCTTCATCGAGACCGAGGACGTATTCGTCTTCGGGCAAGAGCGATTGCAATAACGGGATGGACAAGCCACGCCAGGCGCTCAGACGGTCGAAGTGCGGCAGGATGTGGCTTTTGGGCAATATTCCAAAGGCGCGCTGCTGGCGCAGGCCAAACGAACGCAGGTCGGGCAGAAATTCGCCCAGGAACATGGCTCCGGCAGAGCAGCCTGCCAGAGCGGCGCCGCGCGCAAGTGCCTCTAGCACGGCTTGCCAGGCTTTGGTGCCGTTGAGGGTTTCATAAAGATAATGCGGCTTGCCACCCGAAAAATAGACCAGGTCGGCCTGCCTGATTTGTTCGGCAAAGTCATCCCTTTCGGCTTCGACGCGGTTGGTCAGTTTCAGGGCGCTCACTTCAGCACCCAGGCCGCGAAAGTGCGCCTCGCCCATCTGCATCCAGCGCGAGACCGAGGCATCGCCTTCGGTTCCAGCAGCGGTCGGCAGGCAGATGACGCGGGGGGAATGTCCGTTGGCGCGGCTGTTGGCGAGCAAAAAGCGGTCTGTCTCTGCCATCACGGGCAGGTATTCGCCCGAGCCAAGCAGTGCCAGATAGCCGTTGATCTCAGGGCCTGTCTTCAGCCAGGACATCTGCTGAAATACGCTTGAGCGCGGCCCGCAAGAGGGCCAGGGTGTTTTTCCAATCATCGACGCGCATCACCAGGGTGGAGGTATGCGGATAGCGCCCCGGCACCGAGACGGAAACCGATGGGATTCCGCTCTGCTGGCGATGGATGGCGCCCGCATCGGTGCCACCGCCGCCGGGCTGCCGATATTGGAAGGGGATTTTTTCGCTCTCGCCAATCGCCGCCAAAAAGCGCACCAGACGCGGGTCGCTGGCGGTGCCGGCATCGAAGGTGTAAATGGCCGGGCCAAAGCCAAGCCTGGTGTTGTAAAAGATGTTTTCTTCGCCGGCGTGGTGTGGCAGGTCATGCGCGGGGGTTGAGTCGATTGCGATGGCCAGGTCGGGCTTGAAGTAATTGGCCGCCACCCTGGCGCCGCGCAGGCCAATTTCCTCCTGCACCGAAAAAGACAGGCAAAGGTCAAGATGCGGCGGGGCATTCTGGAGCAGGTCTACCAGAATGGCACAACCAACGCGGTTATCAATCGCTTTGGCAAAAATAGACGGGCCAACCCGTTTGAAGCGGGTGGCAAAAACAGCCCGGTCGCCGGGCCGAACCTTGCCGCCCGGGCCGACATCAATGCGCAATTGCTCAAGCGGTATTTTGCGCTGACGTTCTTCGGGCGTGGTCAGGTGAATCGGACGCGCCCCAATCACCCCGGGCGTTTTGGATTTGCCAACCAGCACCGGTTTGCCAACCAGCTGACGCACATCCAGGCTGCCAACCGTCTCGAAGCGATAAATGCCCTCGCCATCTTCGGCAACCAGCATAAAGCCGACCTCGTCCATATGGGCATCGAGCATGACCCGCAAGGGCTTGCCTGCGCCAGGAGCGGTTGCCTTTTTGGTCACCAGCACACTGCCAAGCGGGTCAACCCTGACTTCATCGGCGTAGGGCGTCACTTCTTCGAGCACTATCTTGCGAACTTCCGCCTCGTCACCTGAGACGCCGCTGGCATTGCACAGTTTTTCAAGAAGAGCGAATTGGGATTTGCCAATTGTGATTTTTTCGGCCATGAGCATTCCTGAATGGTAATTGGTAAATTGCCATTTAGCAATTACAAATTATTTTTAATCTTCCCAAACAATCTTTTCCACAAAATCGACTTCAAGCGCGGCGATAAACTCGGCCAGCAAGCGCCCGGCGCGTTGAATGTCTTTAAGCGCAACCACTTCAACCGGGGTGTGCATGTAGCGCAGTGGAATGCCAATCACCATGGTCGGGATGCCCTCGGCGCTGACCTGCATGGCGTAAGCATCGGTGCCAGAGTGACGCGGAATCACTTCGGTCTGATAGGGGATTTCGAGGTTTTTGGCCAGTTCTTCAAACTTCTTGAACAAGAAAGGATGCAGGTTGGGGCCAAAGCCCAGGGTTGGGCCTTTGCCGAGCGCAAACGTGCCCCAGTCGTTGGCGCCGGGGCCTTTGGCAAAAGTGACATCAATGGCTACTGCCAGGTCGGGGCGCAGGCTGTGGGCGGAGGTAAACGCGCCGCCCAGGCTGACTTCCTCCTGCGCGGTGGCAACCGCCCAGACATCCCAGGCATGGGCTTTTTTCTTCAGTTCATCGAGCGCGACTGTCACCACAGCCACCGAAGCGCGGTTATCGAGCGTATGCCCGGAAAGCACTTCGCCAGCCAGTTCAACCGGTTCGGTGGCGTAAGAGACCAGGTAGCCAATTTGCACTTTGGCGGCGACTTCTTTGGGCAGCAGGCCGGTCTCGATAAAGAGATGATCCATTGGAACAGGGCTGTCGGACATGGCGGCGGGCAGCAACCGCGAGGAGGGCTGAACCACAACGCCAGGGAGTTCTTCCACTTCGCCGCTGCCGGTCGCGTGAATGGTGACCGGCGTGCCAGGTAAGACGCGCGCATCGACCCCGCCAATGCCAGTGACCCGCAAAAAGCCATCTATGTTTTGAGTGACCATCATGCCAATCGCATCCATGTGAGCGGCTAACATGATTTTCGGTGGGTTGGCCGCGGTGCCCTTTTTGAGCGCCTCGAGCGAACCAATCTTGCTAAAGCGCATTTCATCCACCAGAGGCCGCCAGGCCTCTTCGATAATCCGGGCGGCAGGGGCTTCATAAGCCGAAAGGCCAGAGG
>CAZNCT010000154.1:0-4808 GCA_964571615.1 uncultured Anaerolinea sp.
ACCGCCGCCTGCATCACGCTTTCGGGCAGGCATCCGCACGACCAGCGCACCACCAACTCAGTCGGGATGCTAATCTGGGCCTGGCGCGGCTCCCCATTCATCAATTTCACCAGGGCCTCCACAGCCTGCACACCCATATCATGAAAAGACTGATGCACCGTGGTCAGCGGCACGCCCAAAGACTGCGCCTCGCGCACATCATCGAAGCCGGTCACGGCAATATCGGCAGGCACCGACAGGCCGCGCTGTTGCAGGGCTTCCATGGCGCCAAAAGCCATACGGTCATTGGCCGCTACAACCACATCGGCCTTAATTTTGCGTTCATCAAACAGCGTTTTGATGGCCGCGCGCCCACTCTGAACGCTAAAATCACCCTCGACCACCAGTTTTTCATCAAACTTGATGCCATGCGCCTTCAACTCTTCACGATAAGCGTGAAAGCGCTGGTCTGCATCCACCTGGTCTTTGAGACCGCGAATAAAAGCCAGGCGTTTATAGCCATGCACCTCAATCAGGTGACGCACAATAGCGCGCATCCCACCGATGTTATCCGCCAGCAGGTTGGTAGCACTCTCAATGTCAATTGCATTCACCACCATTGGCAGGCTGGCATATTGTTCGCAAAATGCTTTCAGTTCCTTGGCTTTGACCCCATGAGCAATATCGGCGGCCATAATCAAACCGTCAATCCGGTCTGGCTTGGCCAGGTCGTACAGCCCATAAGAAGCAGTAAATTCCCCCGGAGTAATCAGCGCTGAAGGCTGGCCGCCGACAAAAATAATCAGGTTCAAATCATGGGCCTGGGCAGCCTGCGAGATGCCAGACATAAAACCCTGGCCCCACACACGCCCAACCTGGGCGGTGAATACCCCAATTGTCCTGCGAGCATTTGCCTTGCCTGTTTTTGTCATGCGGCCCTTTGCTCCATCGCGGTTTGGCACTGATTATAAACTACCTTGACGCGGCTTGAACAGAAAAACCATTAAAATTTCATCCCAGCCTGCTTACCGAAAGCTCAAAACCTGTTCCTGCGCTACCGGCTGAGGCTCGATTTTGACCAGGATAAGCATGTTATCGACAGCGAACCAGGCGCTGGAGGCGGCTTCCCACGCTTCGCGGCTCGCAACTCGGGGGAGCGCGCTCCCATTCAGCCTGACCTCCGTTATCGAGGCGGCCTGCGGGCTGACCCATTCGACCATCAAGCCCCGGCGGTCAGGAGCACCGTCAAAACCGCCACTGGCCGGGCCAATAACCACTTCGCCGCCCCGCTGTGAAAGCGGTGTAACCCGCACCTGCCCGGTCTGATAGGCCAGGCTGACCCCGTCGTCCTCGTACAGGTCAAAATGGCTGGGCTGGGGATTGGCATAAACGCGCACAATCAGTTCATCGCGGCGGCTGCCATCGGCGCGCAGACCGTCCAGATTCAAGGTTTGCTCATCCACATACATCAGCGGCAAAATGGCCCCGGCGCGCACAAAAAGCGGCAGACGGAAGAGTCCATCCCGATAGAGCGGCAAGCGCTCGAAGACCTGTCCACGGCTGACATAGCGCTGATGGCTGTAATAGTCGTACCAATCGCCAGCAGGCAGGTAAGCGGAGGTCTCCGTCAGGCCATATTCCGTAACGTGAACCGCCAGCAGGTCGCGGCCAATCAGTTTCGCATCCACAATCTCACGCGCCGCCGGGTCATCCTGATAATAATAGACCAGCGGCGGGAAAACCGGCTCGCCGTACAGGTAGGCGCGATGACTGAGCGAATACAGGTAATGACTGAGCGCATAGCGCAGGCGAATGTTCGCCAGGTTAGAAGGCCGGTCGCCAATGCGGTCGGGAGCGGTTTCTTTGCAATTGCACAGGTTCTCGGTATGGGCGCGCACCGGCACATCGAGCAGGCTGCTGCTGGCGAACCAGCGGGTGTACATTTCATTCAGGTCGCCATCCAGGCCGCCGCGGTGAAAACCGCCGATATCTGAGCCGAAATAGTCCATCCCCGAAAGCGACATGTGGGCCTGAACCGTCATCTGGGCCGACAGGCTGCTCAGGTTCGAGCCAATATCGCCCGACCACATGCTAACACCATAGCGCTGGCTGCCCGGCGCGCCTGAGCGTGACAGGATGAAAGGCCGCTGGCTGTGGCCGTTGCGCTGGTAGCCTTCATAAACGCTCTGGCTCCAGAGCAGGTTATACAGGTTGTGAATGTCGGCCTGACGTTCAAGCGGGCCATAATCCCCGGCAAGGCCGTAGTACCAGGCATTGGGGTCAAACATCTCTGGCTCACCCAGGTCGGTCCAGTGGCCCATGACCCCGGCGGCAATCAGCGGTTCACGTTTCCAATCATGCCAGAAGGCCCCGGCTGCGGGGTTGCTCCAGTCGAGCATGCCGCCCTGGCCCCACCAGGGATTGCTCGTCAGGTAACTGGGCGGGCAGGTCTTGCAGGCCCGCGCCAGATAGCCCAATTCGGCCAGCTGGCGATGTTCGGGCAACCCACGGCTGATGTAAGGCTCTTCAATCACGATGATTCCCAGGCCTTGCGTTTCGCGCAGGCTGGCAATTTTAGCCGCCGGGTTAGGGAAGTTTTCCAAATCCCAATCGAGCGACCCCATGCGCGAATTATCGGAGTAGCCCTGCACCCCGCCAAACCATTGCAGGTCAAGCACAAAACCATCCAGCGGGAAACGGTTGGCGCGCAGGGTACGCAATTTATCGTCCAGTTCGGCCCAGTTGTCGTAGCCATACTCAGAAACCCACAGTCCAAAGGCTTTTTTGGGCGGCACGGGCGGGCGTCCCACCAGTTCGAGATAATCCTGGCGCAAATCTTGTAAATCGGGGCCGGTCATCAGGTAAAAGCGCAGCCATTTGCCGCGCAGGCTCACCTTCCAGGGGTTTTCGCGCAGGTTCCAGGTCTGAGCGTAGGCGTTATCGGCAAACAGGGCGTAGTTGTCATATCCCGGGCCGGTAAAGTAGATGATTGGGAACTGGGCATTCCCCACCCCGCCGCCATTCCAGCCGACCATTGCGTTGCCAAAAACCGAACCCGGCGCACGCACGCGCCCGACCCAATTGAGTCCATTATCACCAGAAAGGCTGAACATCTCGCCCAGGCCGTAAGCGTGGCTGAAGCCCTCAGGCGTCAGGGTCAAGCCTTGCTCAGGCTGGCCAAGTTTGAAGGGGCAAAAAGTGGTCAGCGCCAGGGCAGGCTGACGGCTAATATCCCAGGCCGAAAGGCACAGGGTCGTCGGCTCGACCCGCACCCGGAGCGCAGCGGTCTCAAAGGTATCGAGGCCATCGAAGGTCAGTCGGCTCGGGCCGGGATAATCCCTTTTGGCAACCATCGGTGAAGTGAAAAGCGGTTTGGTCAGGTCGGTCTCAGTTGGCACCCCCGAAATTTCAAAATGGAGCAGGTCGTCATCCAGAAACTCTAAAATCAGATGGTTGGGGCCGAGGCGAAATTCAACCCGCCCTGAAGGATCCTGGCGGGTCTGTGGTTCGCCGCCGCTGTTTTCTGCGCCCAACTGCACGCAAGTGAGCTGGCGCGGAGATTTGTCCAGGTCACGCCAGGCGCCGCTGTCGTCACGCACCTGCACCAGGACGGTGTACGGCTGGTCGCGCGAGATGAGATTCCACAGATCAAAGTCAAACGCGCAGGTTCCGCCCGGGCAGCGTTTGAAGGCATCCAGGTCGAAGCGATAGGCATCGGCAAGCCCCTCGGCCTGTGGTTCGCCATCCACCAGCACCCGCACTTGCAAATCGCGCTCAGGCTGGTTGGCATCGACAGCCCAGCCAAAAACCCGGCATTCGGCCTGGCTAACGCTCTCAAAAGCGCCGTCGTGTGCGCCTTTCAGATTAAGCGGCGGCGAAGGCGTATCTGCCGGAACAGTGGGCGCTAACGTGGCTGGCGGGGCGCAGGAAGCGAACGCAAACAGCACAATGACAAAAAAAGGCAGGAATTTTCTCACGGCAATCTCCTGGGTCTATACAAACAGTGTACCACGCGCCGCCGGGCAGATTAATGCTCTCTCATCCCTGCGTTGACACCATCCACTTTTGCGGGTATGCTCCTGACATCTTATGACCGGTTTGCCGTAATGAGGAAGATAAGATGAGCCATCAGGTTTCACGCCGCGATTTTTTGAAACTGGCCGGGCTGGCGCTGGGCGCCCTGGCCCTGGCCCCCTATCAGCGACCCCTGCTTGAAAAATTTTCTACCCCCCGGCGCCTGCCCGATTTTCCGCAGGCTGAAATCATTGGGCGGGTGGTTGATACCGGTGTCAACCTGCGCAGCCACCCAACCAATGCCTCTGGCTCGGTGGTACGCGAGTTGAAAGCCGATGAACTGGTGGTCTGGGAACGCCAGGTGGTTGGGAATGTGATAGGCGGGCTGTCAAACCAGCGCTATGTGCAAACTCCCGAAGGGTACATCTACGGCTCGGTTGTGCAGCCAACACACAACCGGCCCAATACCCCCCTGAGCGAAATGCCCGCCGGTCAGAGCGGATTTTGGGCCGAGGTGACGGTGCCGTATGTCGAACTGGCCCACGAAGGCAACATCGCCTCCCCCTGGCTGTTAGACCACATCGCCTACAACTTTCCGCCGCGCCTGTATTACGGGCAAGTGGTCTGGATTGACCGCATCCGCACCAGCAATGGCTTTGTCGAATACCGCTGGAACGAAGGCGCCAACGGACGCGGTTATGGCTATGGCTCGTATGGCGAATTTTTCTGGGGCGATGGGGCCGGTTTCAAAGTGCTTACCGATGCCGATGTGGCCCCCATTCATCCCGATGTTGACCCCAACGACAAAACCATGC
>CAZNCT010000154.1:4847-8436 GCA_964571615.1 uncultured Anaerolinea sp.
CGAGGCTGGCCGCGAGGTCTATTTCTGCCGGGTTTCCACCGGGCGCATTTATGACCCCGTTAGCGGGCAAATTACCGACACCTACGAAACCCCGGCAGGAACCCTGCTAACGCACTGGAAGATTATGTCCAAAAACATGACTGCCGGAGACGAGGCCTCGGGCTACTCGACCCCGGCAGTCCCGTGGTGCACCTACATTCAGGGCGGGGTTGCCATTCACGGGGCGCACTGGCACAACGCCTATGGCGAACCACGCTCACACGGCTGTGTCAACGTCACCGCCGAAGATGCCAAGTGGATTTTCCGCTGGTCAACGCCGTATGTCTCGTTAGAGGCCGGCGAGGAGCGCCGCAGCCTGCCAGAACATGGCACCGTGGTGAAATCGGTCAAGACGACGAGCGGATAGACGTAAACGCCAGCGGCGCGCTACTCAAAAATCCCAGAAATCGCCGGGTTTGAGAACCACTGCCTTTGCGCCGCTTTGGGCCTCCACTTTTGCCGCCCAGGCGGCGGCATCTTGACCAATCAGTCCCCAGGTGCCGAAGTGAATCGGGATAACGGCTTTCGGGGCGAGCAGTCTGACGGCGCGCAGGGCATCCGCCGGGCCCATGGTGTAGTTATCGCCAATTGGCAAAACCGCCAGGTCGAGGCCTTCCTCGCCAATCAGAGACATATCTCCGAACAAGCCGGTGTCGCCCGCAATGTAGATTTTTTTGCCGTCGTTGGTGGTCAGCAAAAAACCTGCCGGGTTGCCGCCGTAAGAGCCATCGGGCAGGGCCGAACCGTGCAAGGCCAGGGTCAGTTTCAGGTAGCCGAAGGGATGCTTGAAACCACCGCCCAAATGCTGGCCGTGAACCTTCTCAACGCCCTGGCTCTTTAGCCAGTTGCAAATCTCAAAATTTGCGATCACCGTCGCACCGGTTCGGGCGGCAATCACCACCGCGTCACCAACATGGTCGCCGTGACCGTGCGTAATCAGGATGAAATCCGCTGGAACACTCTCGGCCCGGACCGGACTGGCCGGGTTGCCGCTAAAAAAAGGGTCTATCAGCAGGTTGAAACCACCAGTTTGCAATCCGAGGGTGGCATGACCGTACCAGGTCAATCGGTTCGACATAGCAATCTCCTTTCAGCAGGTTGTGTCAGTTAAATTATGCACAAAAATAAAAAAGTGGAAAGCGCTATTTTGTCGCTTTCCACTTTTCTTTTCTCGCTACATCACTTCTGGCGCTAATCGCCAGCAAGCGCAGGGCATTGGTTAAGACCTGGCGGGCCGCCGCAACCATTTGCAGGCGAGCCGAGACAATTGCCGGGTCTTCGGCTTGCAAGACCGGCACAGCATGATAAAAACTGTGAAACGCCGTCGCCAGGTCGTAGGCATAGGCCGCGACCAACAACGGACGGTACTCTTGGGCCGCCTGCTGAACCACCCCCGCAAAGCGCGACATCTGCTCGATGAGTTCAATTTCGTGGCTGGTCAACGGGTATTCAAAGGTCAAATTTTTGGGTGCCTGAGCGCCCGCCTTACGCAAAATTGAATTGGCGCGCACAACTGCATTCTGAATATAAGGGCCGGTTTTGCCGTCAAAGCTGAGCGCATCGTTGATATCAAAAACCATGTCCTTGTTGTTGTCCACCGAAAGCATCGAGTAAGCCAGCGCACCCATACCAACCTTTTTGGCAACCCCCTCGCGCTCCGATTCGGGCAGGTTGGGGTTTTTCTCAGCAATCGTTGCCAGCACGCGCTGAATGGCCTCGTCGTAAACTTCCTTGAACAGCACCACCCGTCCGCGCCGGGCCGACATGGCGCCCTCAGGCAGGCTGACAAAGCCATAAGCCAGGTGATAGCACTTCTCGGCCTGTTTGAAGCCCCACAGTTCCAGAATCTTGAAGGCCTGCTGGAAGTGCAAACTCTGGCGGTTATCAACCACATACACCGAACGGTCAACATGATATTTATCAAACTTTACTTCAGCCAGGGCCAGGTCTTTGGTCAGGTAAAGCGAGGTACCATCTGAGCGCAAAATGACCGCCACGCGGTATTTTTCTTTGGCCAGGCCCAACTTTTCATCAATCTTGACAATCACCGGGCCGGTTGGGCGCTCATCTTCGGCAATGCCCCGGGCAATCAGCTCATCGACAATCTTCTTTGAGGGTTCATCAACTTCGCTCTCAAAGAACCAGACATCAATCTTGACATCCATCATTGCCAAAATATCGCGCAGTTCTTCCAGGCTCCACTCGCGGGTTTCCAGCCACAATTGGCGCACATAGGGGTCGCCTGCATCCCACTTGCGATACATTTCGCGGCGCTCAGCCTCATAAGCCTCGCGCTGGGCTTTTTGCTCGGGGGTTTCATCTTCTTTTTCGGTGAGCAGGTTGGTTGCCTCGGCATAAATTTTCAAAAGCCACTGTCCGCGCTCGTGAATATCGGATGGTTCCTGGCCTTTGTAAAACTTCTCGTAAGCCCACAACACCGTAATGACGCCCAGGCCCAGGTCGCCGGGGTACGAAGCGCGGATGGTCTCAAACCCGGCGAATTCCACAATCCGGGCCAGCGCCTCACCTAAAATGGTGTTGCGGTAATGGCCGATATGAAACGAGTGATGGGTGTTCGGCTGGGCATACTCCACCATAACGCGCTCATTTTTCGGATGCCCGGCCCCGAACCGTTCGCCATCGGCAAGGACGGTTTCCACCACCCGGCGGGCGTATTCGGCTGTTGAAAAGTACAGATTCAGATACCCTTTGACCGCCTCGCCATGGCTGATGCCCGGTTGGGCCCCCAGCGCCGCCAGCACCGCCTCGGCGATTTCCTGCGCCCGGGCTGGGACGGGAATGCCTTTGCTTTTCCCGGCCTTGGCTTCGGCGGCGGCAGTGGCGAAAAAAGAAGTCGAAATGCCCCACTCCCCGCTAAACGGAATCGGCATCCACTTCAACTCGCCCAATGGAATCTCACTGGCCGCGCAAAACTCCCTGATTTTTGCTTCCACTGCTTGCTGTTCTTTTTCAAACATAATGACACCCTCGCCAAAAAATAAAGAATGGGTGATTATACCCTTATCCGCTCTTCGCGGCCCGCTTCTCTGTGCCTTGGGGCGCTTGCATTTCTAAGCACAAAAGCGGGAGCGCCGCTTGGGGCGCTCCCGCTTGAATGCACAGGCTACAAGCCGGGACTACTTGGATGCGACAGCCGCAAGCGCTTTCATCAGGCGGCTCTTACGACGCGCGGCGTTGTTCTTGTGAATCACGCCTTTTTCAGCGGCCTTGTCCAGGCGGCTGATGGCGGCCAAAACGGCTTCCTTCGAGGCGGCAGAATCACCGGCCAGGATGGCGGCGCGGGCGTCGCGGACAGCGGCGCGAGCAGTACCGCGCACGACGCGGTTGCGCAGGCGGCGCTTTTCGTTCTGGCGATTGCGTTTGATTTGGGACTTAATGTTAGCCAAGGGACTTCCTCCGAAAAAACTTTCCAATCACAGCGGGCGGAAATTCTACCCGACAAGATTTATTTTGTCCAGTGCCAGTTTTACCGTCAGCCCTGGCGCATTAGGGGGTCGGCGTAATGGTCGGGCCCAGGGTCACGGTCGGG
>CAZNCT010000155.1:0-8435 GCA_964571615.1 uncultured Anaerolinea sp.
AGGATATTCCTTTGCCTTAAAATCAGGTTCTCATGACCTTTCTTCGCTCACTGAACAACCTTTCACTGCGCAATAAAATTGCCGGTCTGACCAATTTGCTGGTCATCGGCACAATTTTGGTTTTAACCATCCTTTCGATTGCGCGTGAGCAGGAAAACTTCAGAAAAGAGCTGATGGAGCAGGCCAACCTGTTCTTGAAAACCACCACCCTGAGCATCCGCGACTCGCTTTACCTGCTGAAAATGGACGAGTTGATTGACATGGCCCGGGTGCTGCGCGATGACCCCGATGTGACCTCGTTTGTGGTATATGACAGCGCCGGGCGGGTGCTGGTCGATTCAAACGCCGAACAAATTGCCTCGTTTGCGCGTGAACCCGACCTGCTGGGGCAAAAAATGATTGCTGTGCCGCGTGATACCTTCTACACCGAATGGCAGCCGGGGCAATTGCTGGCGGGACAATCGATCTGGCTGGGTAATCAGGTCATCGGAGCGGTTGCAACCGGCATGTCCACCCGCGCGCTGGATGAAAAAGTGCGCACCATCACCATTCAGGGCGCGCTCCTGGCCCTGGCGGCCCTGGTCATCGGCGGCGGGCTGATTGTCCTGCTAGCCCGTGACCTGACCCGTCCGCTGCAAGAACTGGCCCTGGCCGCCGACCAGATGGCCGATGGCAAACTGGATGTGCGCGTCAGGCCGCACAGCCGCGATGAAATTGGGCGGCTGGGCGAAGCCTTCAACAACATGGCCGTTGGCCTGCAAGAGCGTGAATGGCTGCGCGATTTGTTTGGACGTTTTGTCAGCCAGGAAGTCGCCGAGGCCCTTCGCACCGGGCAGGTGCGGCTGGAAGGTGAAAACCGGGTGGTATCGGTACTGTTCTGCGACATTCGCGAGTTTACTGATTACTCAGAACATCACACGCCCACTGAAGTGGTAGCCATGCTGAATGAATTCCTGCCGCTGGTAGTGCAGGCGGCCCAAAAACACGGCGGCATGGTCAACAAATTTGGCGGGGATAGCACCCTAATTATTTACGGCGCGCCGCATGAGTTGGAAGACAGCGCCTACCGGGCTGTTTTGACCGCGCTGGAAATTCAAACCAGCCTTGAGAGTCTCAATCAGCGCCTGATCAGCAAAGGCGATTCACCCTTGCGGGTGGGGGTTGGCATCAATACCGGCATTGCCCTGGCCGGGGCCGTTGGCCCGCGCGAACGCCAGGAATACACGGTGGTCGGAAACACGGTCAACCTGGCGGCCCGCATCGATGGCCTGAATAAACAATTCCCTGAACACAATGTCCTGATTAGCGAGCGCACCCGGGCTGCCCTGGGAAGTCATTTCGATGAGTTTGAAATGCTCAGCCTCGGGCCGGTTTCTATTCGCGGCAAAAACGAACAGGTCGAAATTTGGGCAGTGAAGGGCTTAAAACAAACCAGGTAATACACTGTTCTGACCCAACAGGAGGGAAAAGGAATGGATTTCTTCTTTGCCAAAGACTTTGCAGGCCAGGCTTTTGAGTTCCTTGGCCCGGCACACCTGGCGGCCATGGGGCTGCTGGTGCTGCTGAATATTGCCCTGCTGAGCCTGAGAAATGCATCCGAACAGGCCCGTCGGCGGGCTGCCCTGGTGATGGCAATCGTCTTGTGGGGCAACGAAATCGGCTGGCACATCTGGAACGCCGCTATCGGCAACTGGAGCCTGCAAACCATGTTACCCCTGCATGTGTGCAGTGTGCTGGTCTGGCTGGGCGGCTGGATGCTGGTGACCCGCAACCGGACAATTTATGAATACATGTATTTTTTGGGCATTGGCGGGGCCATGCAAGCCATCCTGACGCCCGACCTGGGGGCTTATGGGTTTCCGCACTATCGCTTTTTTCAGACCTTTATTTCACACGGTTTGATTGTGACAGCGGCCATCTACATGACCACCGTTGAAGGATTTCGGCCCACCTGGAGTTCCATCAAACGGGTATTTATCGGCGCCAATGTGTATATGCTGGTTGTGACCGGCATCAACTGGCTGATTGGCAGTAACTACATGTACACCCTGCGCAAGCCCGATACAGCCAGCCTGTTCGACCTGATGCCCGCATGGCCCTGGTACCTGCTGGTGGTAGAGTTGATTGGCCTGGCAACCGTGCTGTTGCTCTACCTGCCCTTCATCATCAAAGATGGCAAGTCCCAAAAGGTTTAAAACTGGCGCAGGCTAATCTTCAATATACGGAACATAGGTTGCCCGCGCCACGCCCTGCTCGAAAGCCTTTTGGGCCACTGCGCGGGCAACGGCTTTGTGAACTTCTTTATCCAGCGGGTTGGGAACCAGGTCTGAACCGGTGGCTTTGTCGGCATCGTTTGGGCAGCGGCGGCCAGCATTTCGTAGGTAATTTCGCGGGCATTGGAATCTACAGCGCCGCGGAAAATGCCAGGAAACCCAAGCACGTTATTGACCGACTTGCCATCAGCGGCAAAAATTGCGCCGTGCGCCAGGGCCACTTCAGGCTCAATTTCGGCATTGGGGTTTGAGAGCGCCAGGATAATCTGGCCTTTGCGCACCATTTCGGGCTTAATCAGCCCGGGGGCGCCGGTGGTGCCGATGACAATATCGCAATTTTGCATAATTTCGCGCAAGGTGGAGGGCTTGCCTCCCGCCTGGGCCAGCCGGTCGAGAGCCTGCTGGCTTAAGTCGGCGCCCCAGACCGGGTTGCCGGTCATGCGCATCAGCATTTTGGCGGTTGCAAAGCCCGCTGCGCCCAGGCCAATCTGACCAATTTTGGCATTGGAGAGATAAACGCCCGTCTGACGCGAGGCCACCATCAGCGCGGCAGTGGTGACAACCGCAGTGCCGTGCTGGTCATCATGCAAGACGGGGATATCGAGCATTTTTTGCAGGCGCTCTTCAATTTCAAAACAGCGCGGGGCCGAAATATCTTCCAGTTGAATGGCGGCAAAGGTGGGGGCAATGTTCGCCACCGTGCGGATGATTTCCTCGGTGTCTTTGGTGTTAAGCAAAATCGGAATTCCTGATAAGCCAACCAGGGTTTCCATCAACATGGCTTTGCCTTCCATCACTGGCATCCCGGCCAGTGGGCCAATATCCCCCAGGCCCAAGACAGCCGTCCCATCGGTGACAATCGCCACCATGTGGCTGGTGGACGTGTACAGGCGCGCCAGGCTGGGGTCGCGGGCAATCTTCAGGCAGACTTCAGCCACGCCGGGGGTATAAACCCGCCGTAAGACCGGCAGTGATGTAATCGGGTAACGAGAGCGAATGGCAATTTTGCCTTTGACGTGCATTTCAAGGACTTCATCACGCACATCAATCACGCGAACCGATGGATGGTTGCGCATGACTTCGATAATCGCATCCATGCGCTCGGGAGAATCGGCATAGATGGAAATATCCCTCTCAACATGCAGAGAAGTTTCATTCAAAAGCTGAATGGCGCCCACACTGCCGCCAGCCTCGGCAATTACGGTGAGTAAGCGCGCCAGGGCGCCTACGCTTTGCTCGTTGATAAAACGAACGGTCCGCATTACTTTGGGTTGCCAGGTCATGGATTACATCCTTTCGAGCACATCAAAAATTTGGGCATGGCTTTGAATTACCGGGCAGTCGGCTTCAGGGAAGACACTGCCGGGGTCGAACAAGACCGCCTGCATTCCGGCCCGGCGCGCCCCAACAATATCGGCATAATAATTATCGCCGATATAGAGCGCATCGCGCGGGTCTATGCCCGCCCGGCGGGCGGCGTGCAGGAAAATCTCAGGGTTGGGTTTCCATGATTCGACTTGACCGGCGGCCAGAGCAAAATCAAAGTGCTCTGAGATTCCTTTCTGGCGCAGGTACTCATCGAAAGGCTTTTCGCGGTTCGAGACCACGGCCAGGATGTAGCCGCGCTGACGCAAACCTGTCAGGGTCAAAATGGCATCTTCAAAAAGCAGGTCTTGAGGCTGGTAGTGGTCGTTCATGTAAGCGCTCAGGCTGGGGGCCAGGTCGGCGGCGCGGATTTCAGGGCATCCCAGCGAGAGCAGCAGGCGGCGCGAGTAATTTTGCCAAAAGGCGGTGTCATCGTTATCGAAGCGCTGAATGTCGGCGCGCAAATCGTCCGAACCGGCCCAGTAGGCATGTTCCCAACGGGCAGAACGCAACAGGTCCTGGGGCAAGATTTGCAGACCCAGGCGCCCGGCTTGTTGGGCAAAGACATCCCGTCCGGCGGGGTGATGATGGCGCAGGGTGCCATCGAGGTCGTAGAAAATGGCTTTGGGCGTAGGCATACGTTTATTGAACGGTATCCAGGCGACGGGGAGCACGCGGCGGGCCGCCTATCCGCCAATCTGGTTCATGGCCCGGTTAAGCGGAATATAACCTTCGTCGAGACCGTGTCCCCAGGGTTTGTCCCAAACCGCGCCCAAAATCATCTGGCGCAGTTCTTCGAGGCTGGCCCCGTTGCGCAGAGGGCTAAGCAGGTCAATTTCTTTTTCGCGCAGCAGGCACATGCGCAAAACGCCATCGGCGGTCAGGCGGGCGCGAGTGCAGGCAGCGCAAAAGGGGACGGTGACAGACGAGATGAAGCCAATTTCTCCCTGGGCGCCGCGAATGCGGAAAATGCGGGCCTCACCGTCGTAGCGGTTGCTGGCTTCGAGCGGGCCAAATTCGCTCTCAATTTTGGCCTGAATTTGGGCCGCAGTCACCACCTGCTGGGTCTGCACGTCGGTTACCCCGGCAAAGGGCATCATCTCGATAAAACGTAACTGCCAGGGGCGCTCGAGGGTCAGGGCGGCCAGGTCGATGACGTCTTCTTCGTTGTGTCCTTTGACCACCACCGCATTGAGTTTGACCGGGGTCAATCCGGCGGCTTCGGCGGCCAGGATTCCTTCCCAAACCTGTTCGAGCTTGCCCCAGCGGGTGAGCCGTTTGAACTTTTGGGGGTCGAGCGTGTCAATGCTGATATTGACACGCTGCAACCCGGCGGCCTTGAGCGGCGCGGCCAGGCGGTTGAGCAGCAGGCCGTTGGTGGTCATCGAGACATTGCGAATGCCCGGGGTAGAGGCTATGCCGCGCACAATTTCGATGATGTTGGCGCGCACAGTCGGTTCGCCGCCGGTCAGGCGAATTTTGTCGAAGCCCAACTGAGCAAACAGGCGCGCAAAGAGCAAGATTTCATCGTCCTGCATCAGTTCTGCGTTTGGCCTGAAGGTCTGGTCTTCAGGCATACAGTAGATACAGCGCAGGTTGCAATGGTCGGTCAGTGAGATACGCAGATAGTGAATATTTCGTCCAAATCGGTCAATCGCCATTCTGCCCTCGTCGTACCCATAAGATAGGGGAATTATACCCGCCCAGAGCACATTAGAATTGTGACAAATGTAACCGGGCTGTAATTGACGTTCTGAGGCGCTCATGCTATGATGTCTGTGAATTTATTTTCTATTTATTCACGAGGAGTTATTCAAGATGAGCCTGGAATTTTATATCCGCCTTGTCGGAATGTTTGTCTTTTTCTTGCTGGGGGGCTACTGGGGGTTCTGGTTTGCGGTACAAAATGGACTGAATGCCATCAGTTATGGGCTGGGCTATTCGATGGTGGGAGCCTTGTTTGGCCTGGTGATGACTCCCTGGTTTACAACCCGCCCGATTTTGGGATTGAAGGCCCTGCTCAGCCGGGTTTCGGCGGAATCGTTGTTTTCAGGCATGCTGGGCCTGATTTTCGGGCTGGTGGTGGCTTCGCTGTTGACGTTTCCGCTCTCGATGCTGCCTTCGCCGTTTCGTGATGTCTTGCCTTTCCTGGCGGTGCTTTTGTTTGGCTACTTTGGGGTGGCCCTGTTTGTCATGCGGCAAACCGATTTGTTAAATGTGCTCAGTTCGCTTTCGGGCCGTGGGGGAGATACTGCGGGCGGCAATTCGTGGAACCAATCGGGGCGCACAATCTTGCTGGATACAAGCGTGATTATCGATGGGCGGGTGGCCGATATTGCCAAAACCGGCTTTCTGCCTGGCACCCTGCTGATTCCGCGCTTTGTGTTGAACGAGTTGCAATACATCGCCGATTCTGCCGATTCGCTGCGCCGCCAGCGTGGGCGCCGGGGCATGGAAGTGCTCTCAGAGTTGCAAAAGACCTCGGCGGTAACGGCGCGCATCAGCGATATTGATGTAGATGGCGTGCGCGAGGTGGATGATAAACTGGTTATCCTGGCCCGTCAGATGAAATGCCCCATTCTGACGAATGATTACAACCTGAATCGGGTTGCTGAATTGCAGGGTGTGGTGATTTTGAACATCAATGAATTGGCCAATGCCGTCAAATCGGTGGTGCTGCCGGGCGAGACCTTCTCCATTCACATCATTCAAGAAGGCAAAGAAATCAACCAGGGTGTCGGTTACATGGAAGATGGCACCATGGTAGTAGTCGAGAATGGCAACCGTTACCTGGGAAGCCAGAAAAATGTCACCGTCACAAAGGTGCTTCAGACCGCCGCCGGGCGGATGATTTTCGCGCGGCCTGAAGATTAGATTAATCATGTTCAAGACAAAAAAAGCGTGGATAATCTCCGCGCTTTTTTGTTTCCAGATTTGGGTTACCAGTCGTTTGAACTCTCGTATTCGAGGCGAACCAGTAAATCACCGGCCACTTCTTTGAAAAGGGCCTTATGCTCTTCTTTGAAATATTTTTTCCACTCACCGGTCTTACCAGAGCGGAAGGTTTTCGACTTCTTCGGTTGAACAGTTTCAAGCAAAATCGCAAGCGCCTGCGCCCGGGGCGTTGGCAGGCGATAACCGGTTTTTTCGACCTGGTCGAGCATAGCATTGAGCACCTGCTCGCGCTGATGGATAAAGTCCTCAAAGCGGATGCACAACACCGCGGGCTGCTCAAGCCAGGCAAAAACGCCCTCATAACGTTTGCGCACATCCACCATGTAGAGGCCGTCGCGGTCAATGCCAGTAATGGCTACTTTCAGACGCTCATCAAAATCGCTGAGGGTCTGATAATAGGCATGCAAGCCGTGACCCTCGTGCATATCGGTCGCATAAAAGACGTGCGAAACAAGCATATCGCGCGGGTCACGATAAATAAAGTAATTCACCCGCTCAGGCTGGCACAGGAACGCCACGTTTTCAGGGGTGGCATCCACATATCCCCAGCCAATCACCCCAGGGGGAATGCGCTGTAATTGGTTCAGAGTCTCCTGCGGGGCGAAACGACCTCCGCTGGCTTTGACAGTCCGTACCGGGTCGGTCTCAACATACAGGTAGGGGGCAATCTTGCAAAAACCGCCCAAGACCTGGGTCAGCAGGTGTGAGCCGCTTTTGGGTTTTGCATTGCCAAAAATTGGCGGCGCTTCATTAAAACTGAAACGCTTCCAACGCAAAACAGCCTGGGAATATCTGGCGATTGGACGGGCAAAACGATAAACGCTGTCGGGAATGGACATCTTAATCAGAAAAAGTTCACCATGAGTAGAAATCAGTAACGAGAAATAAGTTTACCTTATTTCTCGTTACTGGTATCCCATTTCTGGAAACAACTTGCAATTTATTCCGAAGCTCTAACCCGGCGCAGTTTCTTGAGCGAGGACATTTCGCTTTCGTAAACCTTCTTAACGCCGTCGCCCAAAGCCTGCTCAGTCACGCGAATGTATTTGACCAGTTTCTCAAAACCGCCCGGCTCTACCGAGGCCGCCTGGTCACTGCCCCACATTGCCCGGTCAAGAGTGAAGTGACGCTCGACCGAACAAGCGCCCAGGGCTACTGCCACTGCCGAAGGCACAAGCCCAACCTCATGACCCGAATATCCAATAGGCGTATCGGGAAACTCACGGCGCAGCGTTTCAATCATCCGCAGGTTGAGTTCATCGGGGTCGCATGGATAGGCGCTGGTGGTGTGCATAATCAGCAGATTATCCAGCCCAACCGCTTCAATACCACGGCGAATCTCCTCCATCGTGGACATGCCCGTCGAGACAATCACCGGCTTGCCGGTTTTGCGAACATGCTTCAAAAGGTTGTGGTCGGTCAGTGAAGCCGAGGGGATTTTATAAGCCGGGGTATCAAAATCTTCCATAAAATCGACCGACTGCTCATCCCAAACCGAAACCAGCCAATCAATGCCCAGTTCACGCGCCAGTTTGTCAATTTCGGTATAAGCCTGCTTATCAAATTCGACCTTGTAGCGATAATCGAGATACGAGATGTAGCCCCAGGGCGTCTCACGCATCTGCTTTTGCTGTTCGGGCGGGGTGCAGACTTCGGGGGTGCGTTTCTGGAACTTAACCGCATCTGCGCCCGCATGGGCCGCGGCCCGAACCATCTGCTTGGCAATCTCAAGGTCGCCGTTATGGTTGATACCGATTTCAGCGATGATATAAGCAGGATGCCCATCACCAACCAGTTTGTTGCCGAGTTTTATTTCACGAGTCATGGTTTTCTCCTTAGAAT
>CAZNCT010000156.1:0-477 GCA_964571615.1 uncultured Anaerolinea sp.
CCGATTTTTCGCTTTCAATCAAGTTTCTTGATCCCAAATGTACGGTAGCAAATTTCTTTTTCACACCCCGATGATTTAGAAAAGACGATTCAAGAAATCACCAATAACGCCCGCCAAAGGAAAGACACCTCCATAACCAGCCGGCTGCTCATGCCCGATGGGCGCATTAAGTGGATTCACCAGCGTTGTCGGGTAGAGTGCAATCAAGAGGGGAAAGTTGTTCGCACCGTTGGGATTGCTCATGATATTAGCGAACTAAAACTTGCTGAGGAGCAATTGCACCTGCACAGCATTGCCCTGAATGCAGCAGCAAATGGGATCATGATTACCGATCGAGATGGGGTGATACAGTGGGTCAATCTGGCTTTTACGAACATAACCGGCTATGCGCTTGAAGAAGCGCAGGGGAATACGCCTCGTCTCTTGAAATCGGGGCTGCAAACTCCGCAATTTTATGAAAATTTATGGGCGACTATT
>CAZNCT010000156.1:487-3139 GCA_964571615.1 uncultured Anaerolinea sp.
CGGGCAATACCTGGCATGGTGAAATGTATGACCGTCATAAAGACGGACACTTAATTCTGATTGAACAATACATCTCTCCGGTGCGAAATGCGCAAAATGTGATTTCACATTTTGTGGTCATTATGATTGATATTTCTGAACGCTCTGAAATCCAAAAACGGCTTAAACTGCAAAGCACGGCGCTTGAGGCTGCGGATAATGCGATTGTCATTACCAACCCTAAAGGTTTTATTGAATGGGTAAACCCGGCTTTCGCGGCTCTAACTGGCTACAGTAGCGGCGAGGCGGTGGGTGCGCACATGCGTATTCTCAAATCGGGAGCGCATTCCGAGGAGTTTTATCGCGATTTGTGGGCCCAAATTCGCGCCGGGAAAGTCTGGCATGGGCAAATGTATAATCGCCGCAAGAACGGCGAGTATTATCATGAAGAAATGACCATTACACCGGTGATGGATGAGAAAAATGCCATCAGTCATTTCATTGCGATTAAGCAAGATGTCACCAAGCGCGTAGAAGCCGAATTAAGACTCAAGCAATATGCCGAAGACCAGGCCGCTCTCCATGCCGTTGCTGCGGCTTCAACTGCCCAAATGGAGCCAACAGATTTGCTCAATACCACCCTGGATGTCATTCTGGCTATTCCGCACTTGGCGGTTTCCTGTGGGTGGGTTCTACTGTTCGATGAGACCTTCGGTAAGACACAGATTGCCGCCTCGCGGAACATGTCAGAAGCGTTTCTTCAGGCAGAAGTAAATGAAGCCGGAGGGCCTTGTCCAATTTGTGTTGAAGCATCTCAGAATGCCACGATTGACATCAAGGCCAACGTGATTTCTGAATGCCCGCGTATTCCCCAAGAATTGATTGAAAAAGAAAATCTGGCCACGCATGTGGCCATTCCGCTAAAGGTTGGCAGCCAGGTTTTGGGGGTCTTGAATTTAGGCTGGCGGGATGTGCACGAGTACCCGGAACGCCACCAGACTCTCTTGAGCAATATTGGCACACAGATTAGCCTGGCCCTGCATCACGCTATGCTGTATCAGGAGGCGTTGCAGGTTAATCGCCTGCGATTGCTTAATCAGATTGGTCAGGCGATCAATGCTTCCCTTGAGCCAGATATTGTTTTCAGCAACATGCTCGAGTTGGTTTGCAATGCGCTTGCGGGCCAGGAAGGCTCAATTATGCTGGTAGAGCCGCCGGGTGGCGATTTGGTTGTCAGGCACGCATTCTTAAGCCAGATTGATAAATTCAGGGGGCGACGCATCAAAAAGGGAGAAGGATTTGCTGGCAGGGCTGCCGAGCAGGGAAAGACTTTTTATATCAATGATGTTCAACAAGACCCGCGCTGGCATGGTGAATTGGCTGTTGATGGAAATTTTCAGACACGCTCAATTTTATGCGCTCCCATCTGGCATGGGCAGAATGTCATTGGGGTTATTGAAGTGGTCAACAGCCAGAAAGGCGGTTTTACCCGGGAAGATGTCTTGCTGATTGACGCCATCACACCGATTGCCTCTGTTGCTATTAAGAACTCGCAACTCTTTTCCTTGACCCTCAGGCGCGTTAAGGAACTTGATACGCTTAATCACATTGCCCAGGCGGTGACTACCTCGCTAGATTCTAACTTGATTATCAGGAAAGCTCTGGAGAGCATCCAACAACATTTTGATGCTTCGTATGTCGGGTTATTCAAATGGAATGCCGAGACAGAAACCCTGATTCTGTCGCAAATGCGCAAAGATGGCACCTTGCAGGCCGTTGAGCATCGATTCGCCAAAGATGAAACCCTGGTGGGTGAAGTTCTACAGTCCAAAAAACCGTCTATGATAACCAGTGTCAGGGTAGATGAGGCCCGGCCCGATAAAGTTCGCGATTTGCTAGACAGTCAGCGCCACTCGTGGATGGCGGCTCCGATGATGATATCGGATCAGGTCATTGGCGCAATAGAAGTGACCAGTGAAACAAGCGGATTTTACACCTTGCGGCAGTTAAGTGTCCTCGAGTCCATTGCGGCCACTCTATCCATCGCTCTGGAAAATGCCCGTTTGTACGAAGAGTTAAAACACGCTTTGCGTGAACAAGAACGTGCCCAGGCTTACCTGATTCAAAGTGAAAAATCTGCGGCCCTGGGCCGTCTGTCTGCGACGGTTGCGCACGAAATTAACAACCCGTTGCAGGCTATTCAGGGTTGCCTGGGGTTGTTTGGCGAGGAAATGGGCGGTCAGAATCGTCCTGAAAAACTAACCCGTTATTTGAGTATGGTTGAAGGTGAAATTGAACGCATTGCCTCAATTGTTCGGCGTATGCGTGATTTTTATCGTCCATCGAGCATAGGGTTTCAAGCGGTTAATCTCACCGAAGTTATCAAATCTGTTCTTGACCTTTCGGCCAAACAACTTCAAAATAGCCGTATTAGCCTGCAGGCGCACTGGCCCGAAGAATTACCCCAAATTCAAGCCAACTCGGATCACCTCAAGCAAGTTTTCCTCAATTTGATATTGAACGCCATTGATGCCATGCCCGATGGAGGCACCTTGACCATTTGTGTAGAGCCTGCTGTGTTTATCACGAACGATAACGCTCAAGCCGAGAGTGTCCGCATCACTTTCTCAGATACGGGTCATGGGATGTCTTCCGAAGTGCTTGCCCATCTTT
>CAZNCT010000156.1:3154-8341 GCA_964571615.1 uncultured Anaerolinea sp.
ATCTTTTTGAGCCTTTCCATACGACCAAGTCTCACGGAACCGGGCTGGGGTTATACGTCAGTAAAGGCATCATTGCTGCCCACAATGGAAAAATTGAGGTTCAGAGCCAGCCAGGAATGGGTACGACCTTTACCATCTCTCTGCCGATTACAGAAAATCACCTATGACCAACGAATCTGCCATTCAGGTCATCATTGTTGATGACGATCATGCTGTTCGATTCTTTTTGCAAGAAGCCCTGGAACGGGATGGTTATGAAGTCACCGCAGTAGAAAATGGCGAAGAGGCTCTCAATCTTTGCCAGAAAAAAACGTTTGCCCTGGCCTTACTCGACCTGAGACTGAGGGGAATGGATGGCATAGCGGTTTTGCGTAAGATTAAGAAAATTTCGCCAACAACGGCGATTATCTTGCTTACCGGGCATGCCTCGCTCGAGACGGCTGTTGAAGCCTTGCGCCAGGGCGCCAGTGATTATCTTTTTAAGCCCTGCAAAACGGTTGAACTGCGTCACAGCGTATCAACCGCTCTGCAAAAGCGTCAGAAAACCCTGCACCAACAGGCCTTGCTGCATAAACTTGAGCAGACATTCTCAGAACACCTGGCAGATATTCGCTCTGCTACAACTCTGCCAGTTCCTTCTGTTGATGATGTTCAACTCATCTCTGGGCCTGAAGAAGACAAAAATCGTTTTTTGCGCCACAACACACTCATTATTGACCTGGTTCGGCACGCAATTACCCTGGATGGCGTTTTATTAGAACTGAGCCCGACCGAATTTAATCTCCTGGCCTATCTGGTCTCCGAGTCGCCGCGGGTGATTGCTCCTCAAGAACTGGTGCGCGAGGTGCAGGGTTATGCCAGCGATCCCTGGGAAGCTCGCGACCTGGCACGTTTTCATATTTATCGTTTGCGTCAGAAAATCAAGGCCGCAACTGGCAAGGATGATTTAATCGAAACTGTGCGTGGAGTGGGATACACCATTGCGAGCCAGTAAGAAAAAGCCTCTGCCGCCTGTCTTGTTGATGCCAGGCCCAGAAGGCTGATTGCTCAATTAACAATTGAGGGGGAATTCGTTGTTTGATACAGCCCGAACAAAGTTTTTGCGTTTTTATCCAAAATATCTTTGTGCTACTGCATCAACAGTTTTGCAACATAGCAGCCACACAACGCTCACTGTTGAGTCCCTGGTTTTCCCTTATCATCATTCTGTCGCTCACCTGCTTTGCTATCTAGACATGATAGGAGCCAGACATGGATACAGGCGAAAGGCGCATGCTCATCGTTGATGATGAACCAAACGTTACATTTACCCTGCTCGATACCCTTGAATCTCTAATTCCGCAATATCAAATTGATATTGCCAACACCAGCCACGATGCGCTTCGACTCATAGAGCAAAACTCATACGCTCTGGTTCTGACAGACTATCGGATGCCCGGCATGACCGGCCTGGAACTGGCTCAGGAAATTCGCCGGAGAAGTCCGCACACACGAGTGATTCTGATGACCGCTTACAGTAATGACCATTTGCGTCATTTGATTGCGAATGAGCAGTTGAGCGGTTTTATTGAGAAACCTTTCAGTAATCAAAAAATTCGTGAGTACATCAAAGAAGTTGCCAATGCCCATGTTTCACCCCTGGCTTTTGTGATTGAGGACAATCGTGATAGCGCTTATCTTTTCTCGCGCGCATTAGCCATGGAAGGCTTTCAGGTAGAAACTTTTTATGACGGCCTGACGGCTCAAAACCGGCTTAAGGCGGCCAGGCCAAATCTGGTTGTGCTCGACATGCACCTGCCTGGCACCGATGGCGCAACGCTCTTGTCTCAAATTCGTAGTTCCGGGCATCTGGAAGACACAATCGTTTTTGTTGCAACTGCCGATAACCTGGCCGGTGAATTGAGCCGGGGGATGGCAGATTTGGTTTTACAAAAACCGGTTGCCTTTTCTCAATTACGCCATCTGGCCAAACGCTACAAATTTACCCATAGTCCGCAATAACTTGCCTCGTCGCTGGCGGTTGATGCACAAAAACACCGCCTGAGAAACCAAAGAGAAAACCGAATATGGCTCCAATTGAAAAACGCTTACTTATTGTTGATGACGAACCAAATGTGACCCTGACGCTTTCAGAAAGCCTTGAGGCTTTGGGTGCGCAGTATCAGGTGCACGTTGCAAACAGCGGCAGCGATGCCCTCAATCTGGTCAGACAAACCGGCTATGACATTATTGTCACCGATTACCGAATGCCTGGCATGACTGGCCTGGAACTGGCTCAAGAAGTTCACAAAATTAGCCCGGCAACCCAAATAATCCTGATGACCGCTTATGGCAGTGACAGCCTGCGGAATTCTGCCGAAAGCGCTTCGTTGAGCGGATTTATTGACAAACCTTTCACCATCAAACAAATTCGTGATGTCATCTTGCGGGCTATTCAAAAAACATCTCCAGATGCGCCCGATCCTTTTCGCAACGGACAAAAGCAGGCCCCCCAGGGCGTTCGCAAAGAATTAGATACCCTGCAAGCCAATACCGGCGCGCGCACGGTTATCCTGATCAGTTCAGGCGGTTATCCGATAGAGACATCCGGCCAGACTTTTGGCCTTGACCTGAGCAGCGTCGGCGCACTTGTCGCCGCCAACTTTGTCGCGGCCAATGAACTGGCCCGCTTGCTGGGCAACAATTCAATTTTCAAAACCAGTTACCATGAGGGCGATGATTACAACATCTATGCTTATGGGTTGAACAGTGAGTTTTTGCTGGCTGTTGTCTTTGGACAGGAAACCAAACCTGGAACAGTCTGGTTTTACACCAAACAGAGCGCCATCACTTTGAACCAAATGTTGGATGCCTTGCCCAACTCGGATACTCTCCTCGATATTCACGTCGATTCGTTTGACGCTGCGCTCGATGACTTATTTGGCGAGGACGATGATGCCCGGGCTTCAATTATGAGTTTTGATGAAGCCGTCAAGCGCGGCATTTTGCCCAGGATCTCCACCAAAGATTAACCATGAATGTATCTCCCTACCGCAGCGGGCTAACGATTGACTTGCAGCAGGCCAGACAAATTGAGTCACTGCTTCAGGATTTGCGCGTTGC
This sequence comes from uncultured Anaerolinea sp., assembly GCA_964571615.1. Classification (GTDB taxonomy): domain Bacteria; phylum Chloroflexota; class Anaerolineae; order Anaerolineales; family Villigracilaceae; genus UBA8950. The sequence continues at coordinate 6,257 of CAZNCT010000156.1, forward strand.
TTTGCCTGCAAACTTACTGCTCCTGGCCGATACGACAGGTGATGTCGTTTCGGTGCATGGCAGCGATGACCCGGCGCTTATCATTCCCCTGGCCTCGCTGGTAGCCGGTGACCTGGCGACCAGCCAGGAAATGGCTCGCCTGACCACCGCTCAAAATCCCTCTGCGATAATTTTTCGAGAAGGACAAGCCTTCAACAGTTTTGTCTTGCAGGTTGATCAATACTTTGTCCTGTATGCTCAAATAGACTGCGATACACCTCTCAATTGGGCGCGTGTCTTGCTACAGCAAAGTATCCAAAAGATTGTCGCAATCATGCAAACCCCGGCACTTCAAACGCAAGAATATCCTCAACTCAATATCAGCGAAATAGACACTGCGCTTGATGCGCTTTTTATGGATTAATCTATGAACATTAATTGGCAGGCACGTGAGATTAATATCAAAATAGTTTATTACGGGGCCGCTCTGAGCGGCAAAACCACCAATTTGGAAAAAATCTACCAGAATGTCGATAAAAGCCGGCGTTCAGAACTGGTTTCATTGAAAACACACGGGGACCGCACCCTGTTTTTTGACTTTTTGCAGTTGGAACTCGGCAAGATTGGTTCCCTAACCCCCAAAGTGCATCTTTACACGGTTCCGGGCCAGTCTTATTACGAAGCCAGCCGCCGCATGGTGATGAAAGGCGTAGATGGTGTCGTTTTTGTGGTCGATTCTGACCGCCAGCGCATTGCCGAAAACCAGGAATCATTTGAAAGTATGCAGAGTCACCTGGCTTCGTATAATCTTGATATGCAGCAAATTCCGATTGTCATCCAATATAACAAACAAGACCTGCCCGGTGCGCTTCATCCTGCTACTCTGGCGGCCTCGTTGAAACTGGGTAATTTCTCCCATTTTCCGGCGGTTGCGGCTCAGGGGATTGGGGTTTTTGATACTTTGCGCGCCATTACCCGCAACACTCTGAAAAATATTCAGCAGCAAGTTGCTGCCTAACACCAGGACGATATTCTCATGACCTCTTCAGGAACCACCGAACTGATTCGTGTCCTACAACGCCTTAACCAGGATGGTAATTTTTTTACATCCATTCTGACCGATAGCCAGGGATTGTCGATTGCATCGGCCCATGCCCAGGGTCTTGACCCCGAGAAACAAGCTGCCATTGTGGCTGTCGTCCAAAAATCGGCCAATCAGGCCGGAAAGCAATTAGGAATGCCGGTCACCGATGAAATTGCGCTTCAGACCACCGATGGTCAGCGGCTCATCAGCCGCGCTTTTCAGGCTGGCAAATATGATTTGATTCTCTCTATCACCGTTCCGCCGCATCAAAAGAGCTATCGCCGTCTGACCAATCGCGCGATTTCAGATATCCGGCGCATTTGGGCCAGGCACTGGGAGTAACCCATGAGCATGCAAGGCAACCTCCATGATATGTCGCTGGCAGATCTGATTCAGCACAATTGTCAGGATCGCAAAACCGCCCAGCTCAAGCTCGAGAATGGCGAACTCTATTTCAAAGATGGCGCAGTGGTTCACGCCTGGCTGGGCAATCTGCGTGGTGAAGAAGCGGTTTATGAAATGCTGCGCATGACCCAGGGCCGCTTTACTCTTGATATTGGCGTTGAACCCCCCGAAAGCAACGTCTTCCGCTCGTGGTCTGGCCTGCTTCTGGAGGGGGCCCGCCGGATAGATGAAAACGAAACAACCCAATCGCCCGCTACAGCATCTTCCGATGAATTGTCGGCCCTGCTTCAGAGATTATCTGAGCAACTGAATGGGTATGTAGCCAGCGTTATCACCAGTGTCGATGGTACAACCCGCTCTCAGCATGGTTTTCCATCGGATTCAATTAGCGCGCAAATATCCCTGCTCATGAAGCTGGTTGAGACGTCTGTGAGCAAACTGAATGCCGGAAATCTGCAAGATGAATTGCTTACCACGAAAGAGATGTTTCTATTGATTTATTACTTGCCTGACAAACAGCATTTCCTCGCCATTATGAGTTCGCGCCAAAATGGCAATTTAGCGTAACGGTTGTGCAATCAGAAGCGATTCGCTAAAAAACGGCATAAAAGATCAAA
>CAZNCT010000157.1:0-5673 GCA_964571615.1 uncultured Anaerolinea sp.
AACTCCAGGTAGCTGCCTGGCCCAAACAAGGCCCCGCCGCCCACCGTCAGCGGTACCATTTCACCGCCGTTCAAGAGCGTAATCCGCCCCGAGAGCACTCCGCGCAGATCCAGACCTGCATCACGCAGTTCTTCATACGTCACACGGTACAGGCCGGTCTCGCGCACTTTCAGCTGCAGGCTCGTCGTCAGCACCGTTCCGCGTCCGTTCGCCTGCGCTTCTCCGTACGCTGCGGCTGGCAGACGCAGGCCCGCACGCAGGGTCGTCGTTCGCTCGGCGCTCTTCCTTTCGTTTTCGCGTTCCAGCAGGCTCTGGTCTATCGCTTCCGCGCTCACCCGCGCGCCGTAGCGCTCACCCAGCCGGAACGGCCCGTGCAGTTTCGCTTCGCCTTGCACGCTGACATCTTCTATGTAGTACGTCTCGCCCAGGTAGCCCGCGCTGTAGCGGTAGTCTTGCCGCGCTACGCTCTCTACTACCGCCGACGGAATCAGTTCTTCGTTCAGCCGCGTCCGCTCTCCGCCGTTTTCCACGTACAGGTTGAAGCCCAGGTTGCCTGTCTCTGTCGCCGTGCTCCACTCTACAACTACGCCTTCGCCGCCTCGGTAGATGTGAATGTAGGATAATGTGATCGGGGTGGGAACGACATCGTCGCTCGAAGTGCAGGAGAACTTGCCAGCCGCGTTATAAGCGCAGATTTTGTAAAAGCCTCCCGTTGAGGCATTTCCAAGATGGGTGTAAGTCACTTTGGCATTGGCAGAACCAAAAGCCGGGGGCGGCACGCTGGCAACAAAGGTGGACGGGCCAGGCGTAAACGTTTGGGTATTGCCAAAATATACGTTGTAGCCCGTTACCACTTCGATTTCGGGGGTGGTCTGGGTGTCTGTCGTGACGATATTCCACTCCAGGACCACATCACTTCCGCTGGGCGCAGAAGTCAACCCGGTAGGCGCAACCGGGGTTTCAATTTCGCCATCTTCAAGCAAAACCACGCCCCAGGTCGGGGAAACATTGAAAGTGACCGACCCGCCTGAAACCGTGTAGGTGTTGGTTGGGCTAATCCCATCACGCAGAACAGTGCCATCCGGCAGGTTGTAGGGAGCGGCATTCAGGCCATTGAGCGTTACCGAGCGGGTTGAACCACTGCGGTTGAGCACAATCAGCGCGGTTTGGGTGGCGTTGGTGCGGGCAAATCCATACAGTTGCTGAGAGTCATTAATCACAATGCCGTGCTGAACATCGCCATCCTGCAAAGCGCGATAACTATGACGCAGGCTGGCCATGTGCCGGGCAAAGGTTTGCAAATCGGTATTGGGCGAGTAAGTCGAGCCGCTGGCATCGGGCCAGGGATAGGGAACGCGGTTATAGGGGTCGTCTTCCCATTTGCCGCCAGCCCAGACCCCATCATGATTCAGGCCAATTTCATCACCGTAGTACAGGGTCGGGGCGCCTGCATAAGTGAAGGCAAACAGCCACCATTCCTTCATGCGCTGAATGGCCGCAAAATCGTTGTCGTTATTAATTTTCTTCAACAGAAAACGAATCCGATTGGTATCATGCGACCCGGCCAGATTCATCATGGCCTTGAAAGCCATCGGCGGGTAATCTTCCTGGATGGAGCGCAGACGGGCATTAAATTGCGATGGGCTGATATAAGAAATCGCGCCGCTCGAACTGGTCAAATTGCTGTCATTGTCTTGAAAGAGCGTGCCGCCCGTACAGCCATCGCTGGGGTTAACACAACCGGTAAACAGCCAGGAAAGCACTGTCGAGCGGAAGCGGTAGTTCATGACACTATCCCACTCGTTGCCCAGCAGCCAGGGCGAGGCATCGCCCCACAACTCACCCAGCATCATCGTATCACTGCGGCCTGTCACCAACGAGTCACGCACTGCGGCGCGGTAGCCTTCCCAATAATTATTAGATGGATCATTGGTCAGGCCGGGGTCAATGTCATCACCGACATCAAAACGCCAGCCCGCCGCGCCCTGGGAGGTCCAATACGGCCCAACCGAATTAACGCCATTGCTCCAGATGAGATTGCGCACCGCTGATGAGTTGGCCTGCAACTTGGGCAGGGAACCGTACCCCCACCAGGCGGAGTAAGTCTGCGTCCAGGCCCCGGCGGTGTCGTCGGCGTCAGTCGAGTCACAGCGGTCGGTTGGGTCCGTGGCCGGGGAGCCAGCATCAGGAATATAGAACCAACTGCGATAGGGAGAGTTGGGGCTTTCACAGGCGCCGCTGTTATCGTCCGTGCCCTCGGTGGGCGATGTCAGATTCCCCAGAGAGTCGTAGCGCTTGTAGCGGTCAAAATAGGGGCTGTCGGATGAAGTGTGATTGAAAACCCCATCGAGCATGATTTTGATTCCACGCGCATTGGCCGCCGCCACCAGGTTTTGGAAATCGGTCAGCGTGCCAAAATCGGGGTCAATTTTCAAGAAATCAGCGGTATCGTATTTGTGATTCGAAGGCGCCAGGAAAATGGGGTTGAGATACAAGACCGTGACGCCCAACTGGTCGAAATAGCCCTGGTTGATTTTTTCCGTAATCCCGGCCAGGTCGCCGCCATAGAAGTTATCGCCATATTTGACAGGGCAAGAAGGCGTATAGGTACTGCGCGGGTCGCAAATGGTGTAATTCCAGTTCGATTGGTTGGAGCGTACAATTGAGCCACCCGGCATGTTATAGGAAAAACGCCCGGCAGGCGGGTTGTTGGATGAATTGCCATCGCGGAAGCGGTCGGGGAAAATCTGGTACACCACCGCGCGCTGGAACCAGGATGGGACCGCAAAAGCAGGGTCGTAAACAGTGACCTGATAAGAATTATTGTAAGCCGTGGTCTGGTCGGCTTCAGATGTGCCAAAACCGCCGCCATAAAATTTAGGGTCGTCGTCACGATAATACCCTGAGCCAGTGCCATCGGTAGCCCGAAAAACATAGTAATAAATCGTCGGGTCACTGCCGACCGCCAGGTCATATTTCCAGGTCGTCACCCCGCCCAGGGTCGCATCTGCCGAATGACTGTCAAAGGTCATGTTCACAATGCTTTCGGTATTGGTTCGGTCATTGTAGAGCCGAACCGTCGGACGCGCATTCACATCATCCATACAGGTACGAAACTTGAGCGTAACCGTTGTTCCGGTCGTCACTGGCCCCAGCGGAGAGCGGTAAACGCTGGAAAAAGAATCATGTAAAAAGCCGCTGTAATACACATTGTTATTGTTTTGCATGGCGGCATTACAGCTTCCGCTGGCGGTATCAACGACCAACCGGCCATTGGCGCCACCCACCCAGGTGGTGGTGTTATCGGTGGTATCGGTGCAATTGACCGTAAATTCATACAGCCCAACCGCGGGGGTGATGGTAGCCTTATAACGGTCGTTATTGCCCACATCGCCATCATAGGTCATAGTTGTGGCAGTCGAAGTTCCCCATATATCACCAAAATAACCAACAGGCGCCCATAGCAGTGTGCAGGTGATGTTGGCGCCCTGGCCAGCGGGTTCGGTGACGCCGCTTTTCCAAACCTCAACCGTAACAGAGAAAGAACCGCCAACCGTCATGACGGTTGTCGAGCCTCCCATGGGGCTCATATTCCCGACCCAGCCAAGCGCCTGCCTGGGCCGGGCCAGGCCAGAACTTGCGCTCAAGAGCAGCAAAGTCATCGTCAAGGTCAGAAACAAAAGAACTTTGAGCAAAGAAAATTTTTTCATGTCCAAACTCCTTTTAAGGTAAGCTAACAATAAATCAAAAAAAGCCTAAATTCTATTTTATAACAAAGCCTGCTGCCAAAAACTTAACTTTTTTGAAAACCCGATTCAAGAACACGCCACAGACAGGCCTGTCTGACAAGAGATGGTAAACTTTAGCCGGGCGCGTCCCTAATCTTATCAACGGATACACGCAAAATGACATCATCAAACTCATCTCTCCCGCTCAAAATCGTCGCCCTGGCAGGTGGCGTGGGCGGCGCAAAGCTGGCCGAAGGCCTGGCCCAAATTCTGCCCCCCGAAGCGCTGACCATCATCGTCAATACTGGCGATGATTTTGTTCACTGGGGGCTAAACATCTCCCCCGACCTCGATACCGTCTGCTATACCCTGGCCGGGCTGGCCAACCCGCTCACTGGCTGGGGCAGGATGGACGAAAGCTGGAACGTCTTTGAGCAAATGGAGCGTCTCGGCGCCGAAACCTGGTTCCGTTTGGGCGACAAAGACCTCGCCACCCACCTCGAGCGCACCCGCCGATTAAGAGACGGCGAGCCACTCTCGAGCATCACCCGCGACCTGTGCGCCCGCTGGGGAATTCGCCACACCGTCCTGCCGATGAGCGACCAGCCGGTAGCCACGATTGTGGACACGCTCGAAATGGATGAGTTGGCCTTCCAGGAATATTTCGTTCACCAGCGCTGTGAACCGACCGTAAAAGGATTCCGCTTCGAGGGCCTCCCCGCGGCCCAACCTGCGCCCGGCGTGCGCGAAGCCCTGGTCGCCGCCGACGCGCTGGTCCTCTGCCCGAGCAACCCGTGGGTAAGCATAGACCCCATTCTGCAAGTCCTGGGGCCGGCGCTTAAAGCGGAAGGCCCCGGCCTCCGGGTAGCCGTCAGCCCAATTATCGGCGGAAAAACCGTCAAAGGCCCGGCGGCCAAGATGTTCGCCGAACTGGGCATCGAACCCTCCGCTTTGGCGGTAGCCAGGCACTACGGGAGTCCGTTCCTGAGCGGTTTTGTGCTCGACAGTGTAGATGCCGCTTTGGCCGAATCCGTCTCGGGGCTGGGAATCGTTCCCCTTTCCACCAATACCTTGATGAATTTGTCAGACAACCGCCGCCAACTGGCTCAAGATGTGCTAAACTTTATACAGAGATTAGCCGTATGAGCATTTGGGCCATTGTGCCAGTCAAACCACTACGTTTGGGAAAATCGCGCCTTTCGAGCGTCTTGAGCGATGATGAGCGCATGGTCTTGAATCGCATGTTCCTTGAAAATGCGCTTTACATTCTGGGACATATTCCGCAAATTGGGCAAACCCTGGTGGTCAGCCGCGACCCGCACGCCCTGGCCATTGCGCGTGAATTCGGCGCCCGCACCGTGCTCGAGGATGGCAACCCCGACCTGAACAACGCCCTGCAACGCGCCACGCTTCTGGCGCGGGCTTTTGAGGTCAATGGCATTCTGATCCTGCCCGCCGACCTGCCCCTGCTGAGTCAGGCCGATTTGCAAGACTTTCTCTCAAAAAGCGCCGAGCCGCCCTGCATTACAATTGCGCCCGACCGGCATCGCGATGGCACCAATGCCTTGATGGTTGCCCCGCCTGGCCTGCTGCATTATGCCTACGGGCCCGGGTCTTTTGCAAAACACTGCGACCTGGCCCGCGAAGCCGGGGCGCAGGTGCGGATTGTTGAAAACCCCAACCTGGGGCTTGACCTCGACACCCCCGCCGACCTCGACCTGTTTAATGCGGTCAGGGCCGGGAATGAATCCAACCCCAACCCCGGAGGAATTTCATGACTGAAAGAGTGGCGTTGTATTTGCAAGACTCTCACGACCTGCGCGACGGCCTGGATTATGTCCGCTATGCCGAATCACGCGGATTCGAGGCTGTCTGGCAGGCCGAAAGCCGCCTGGTGCGCGATGCGATTGTGCCAATGGCCGCCTATGCCGCCGTGACCGAGAAG
>CAZNCT010000157.1:5691-8220 GCA_964571615.1 uncultured Anaerolinea sp.
GTCATCAACAACTGGACGCGCAACATTGGCCTGCTGGCAGCCACCTACCTGACCCTCGATGACCTGGCCCCCGGGCGCATCATCTGCGGCATCGGCGCCTGGTGGGACCCGCTGGCAAAAAACGTTGGCATCGAGCGCAAAAAACCGCTGACCGCCATGCGCGAAACGGTGCTGGTCATGCGCCGTCTGCTCAATATGGAAAGGGTGACTTTTCACGGCGAGTTTGTGCATGTGGACGGCATTGAGTTGGATGTGGTGCATGGCCGCCGCGAACCGCGCAACGTGCCCATCATGATTGGCGCTACCGGCGACCTGATGATGGAACTGACCGGCGAAATTGCCGATGGCGCGGTCTTAAACTATTGCGTGCCGCCCGAATACAACGACCGGGCGCTGGAACTGCTCGAAAAAGGCGCCAAAAAAGCGGGCCGCAGCCTGGCTGAGATTGACAAGCCACAGCTGGTGGTTTGCTCGGTGGATGAAGACCACGACAAGGCCTTTGACTATACCAAAATGCTGTTGTGCCAGTACATGGCCCAGCAGCCGCACATTGCCAAGGCGTCTGGCGTTTCTGATGAAGTGGTGCATGAGATTCAGTCCATTTTGGGCTGGCCGGCCACCAAAGAGCAGATTAACAAGGCCAAACACCTGGTGCCAGATGCGCTGGTGGAAAAAATCACCGCATCTGGCACCCCGGCAGAAGCCCGCGCCAAAGTGGATGAGTACCGCAAGCGCGGCTGTGACTGCCCGATCCTGTACCCGGTCGGTGGCAATGTCAAACTGCTGGTCGATACCTTTGCCCCCGCCTGATATCGTACCGCTACAACCCACTGCGGCCTGCCTTCGGTGGGTTGCAGCAGGGTGATAGCATTCCCACACAAAAAGCGGCCCAGAGCAGTCTATCCTCTGGGCCGCTTTTTGTATCCACCTCTCGTATCGCTTCCGGGCAGGCTACTTTTTCAACCGTTCAACAAACTTCTTGCGGAATTTCGCCACCTTGGGGGCAACCACCGCCGCACAATAGGGCTGGCCGGGATTATTGGCAAAGTATTCCTGGTGATAATCTTCAGCCGGGTAGTAGTTGACCAGCGGAGAGACCTCGGTCACGATGGGGTCAGGGTAAATTTGTGCGGCTTCCAACTCGCGAATGATGGCTTCGGCGGTTTGCTTTTGGGATTCATCGTGATAAAAAATGGCCGAACGATATTGCGTGCCGACATCGGCGCCCTGGCGGTTGAGCGTTGTCGGGTCGTGGATGCTGAAAAACACCCGCAGCAGGTCTTCAAACGAGATTTCCTGCGGGTCAAACTCAATGCGTACGACCTCGGCATGACCTGTCAGGCCCGTGCAAACGGCCTTGTAACTCGGGTTTTCAGTGGTGCCGCCCGAATAGCCCGACTCAACCGAATAGACTCCTCGTAAATCATCAAAAACGGCCTCAAGGCACCAGAAACAGCCTCCGGCCAGAGTTGCTTGTTGCAAAGTGGTTGGCATATCTTTTGCTCCTGTGGTGCTATAATTTTTTTGGCAGGTTTTCATTCATTCACGGAGGAACCCATGCCCAAACATCTTCTTTTTGTCCTGGTCATTGCTTCCCTGTTGGCCTCGCTGGTCGGTGTGGCTGCCGCCCCGGCAGCCTTGCCCGAAAAAGCGACGGCAACCATTCAGGCGGTCAGCCTGGTCGAAGCAACCTTCATGCACGAAAAAGGCATGATTTTCAAGTTCAAAGTAACTGGCACATTCAGCGAAAAAGACCTGAAAGGCAGCCTGGTGGTCAAAGACAAAGCCATCAAACTCCGCTGCCGTTACCATCCCGGCAATGACATCGTCCAATGCACGGCGCCAGGGGGTACGGCCAGCAACTATGCCGGGAAATCGGCAATTGTCAGCCTGAATGGGTTCAGTTTTTGGGTCAAAGTGCCATCGCGCAAAGAATGCAGAGATTGTCCAAATAAGTAAGCGAATAAGAAAACGGGCGGATGATTGATCCGCCCGTTTTCGCTACAGGCTTCTTGGTTAGAGAGAAGGCTGGGGTTCAGGCGCAGGACTTTCCAGGCGTCTGAGTTCCACTTCGCCATCGGCATTCACGCAGACTTCGATGTGGTCGCCATCAACAAACGTCCCGGCCAGCAGGGCATCTGATAACTTATCTTCGACCCGCATCTGGATGACGCGGCGCAAGGGGCGCGCACCCATCTCGGCATCATAGCCCTGCTCAGCGAACAAGTCGAGCGCTTCGGGCGTGGCCGTCAGGGTAATCTGATGCTCGAGCAAACGGGCCGCCACTTTGTTGAGTTCGAGGCGCACAATTTGCTTGATGTCGTCTTTGTTGAGCGCGCGGAAGATGATAACGCTGTCGAGACGGTTGATGAACTCAGGCCGGAAGGCGCGCTTGAGCGATTCGTTCAACTTCTTGCGCATCTCTTCATACGAGATTTTCTCTTCGGTCTCTTCATCGCGCTTCAACTGGAAGCCCAGCGAGGTCTGGCGCTTAATCATGTCGGCGCCGACATTCGAGGTCATGACAAT
>CAZNCT010000158.1:0-2622 GCA_964571615.1 uncultured Anaerolinea sp.
GGCCCGGGTGGGCGGTGGTCTCTGCGGGGGGGGGGGTGACCGTCTGCTGGCAGGCTGCCAGGACAAACAAAAACAAAATGGAGAATAAAACCCTGGGTTTCATGGCGATTTCCTTTGGTAAAGGTCAAAATAAATTTGTATAGATTGGCTAGATTATACATGCAGCGCTTCATTTTCCACATATAATCGTGCTTGCGCGCACATTCTGCGCTTAATCTGTAATTTTGCTTCACTTCATCTCATTCTTGTTTTGGAAGCCAACCCGCCATGAGACTGCTTTTGCGCGAATCGACACTGCTTACCGCAGAATGTTCCATCAACCTGGCTGAAGGCCCTGCCAATGGGCCGCTGCTCTTGCTCTTGCACGGCTTTAGCAACCGCTGGCGGGTTTTTCTGCCAATTTTGCCGTCTCTGATTGAAAAGTGGCAGGTGGTCGCTTTCGATTTTCGCGGACATGGGAATTCTTCCCGCGTGCCAGGCGGGTACACCGCTGCCGGATTTTACCGCGACGCGCAGGCTGTTCTGGCGCACTTTGCGGCCCGTTCTCCCGCAGTCCTGGTCGGGCATTCGATGGGCGGTTCCCTGGCTTTGCACCTGGCCCAGGCCCAGCCCGAATGGGTTGGCGCAGTGGTGGCGGGTGATTCTTCGCTCAACACCGCCGTGCATGTCGGTGTGATGAATCAGCGCCGCCAGGTCAAACTCTTTGGCCTGCGCCGTAAACTGGCTGGGCGCCCCATCGATGAACTGATTCGGCGCGGCTTGCCGCCTGAGCAGGCCGAAGAAATGTCGCAGTTAGACCCGCATGTGATGGACTATCATGCCGAAGGCCGGGTGGAAGGATTCTTCGCCGGGGTAGAGGACGTCGATTATGCCCGCCTGCAATGTCCGGTTTTTCTGGCTCAGGCCAGCCCAGAGAGTGGCGGCTTGCTGCAAGATGAAGAAATTGCCCCTGTGCTGGCGGTCTGTCCCCGGTTTTTGTTTCGGCGCTTCGCCTGTGGGCATGATTTGGAAATTGAAAAAGGCCCGCAGGCTCCTTTTTGGCAAGAGACGCTTGCCTTCTTGCAAACTCTGCAGCTTAAGCCTTCAGAAAAGGCAAAATAACCTCCGCAATTTCTTGCGCTGCGCTGACCGGGGCGCTATGGTCGGCATTTACCAGCCGGTCGTGTGGCCCGGGGCGGCGCGGCGGGACGGCAATCAGGTCACGTTTGCCCCACACCAAAAGGGTGGGCACATTTGCCAGCCTGAAGGGTTGTGCGCCGCCGCGCGGCAGGCTGTGCAGGGTGTGCTTCAACGTTTCACGGCGACAGGAGGTAATTTCATGCACCCAATTGGCTGCCAGTGGACTGGGACGCAGGTTAAAGCCCAACATGCGCACCAGAAAGTTGATTCGCCAGCCGCTTAGAATAAAATCGCCGGTGCGCGGCCAGCGCCGGTCGAGCCATAGCCCCAGGCGCAGACCTGCCGCAGCGGGGCGGGGTGTTTTGAGCGGGCAGAGCAGTACAGCCCGGCGCACAGCCGCTGTATCCTGGTTGATGTAGGCTTCGCTGACCCGGCTGCCGGTTGAGTAGCCCAGTACATCCCAGGTCTCGTAATTCATTTCGTGGCGCAGTCGGCGCAGGCGTTCGGCGGTGGCGCGGGCATAGTGTGAGCGGGCAGGCGGCAGGTCTGAACTGCCAATTCCGGGTAGTTCCGGGATGACCAGTGTACAATGAGGGCTGAGATGCGGGATAAGGCTGCTCCAGATGTTAAACGAGACCCCAAACCCGTGCACCAGCAGGAGCGGCGGCCCCTGTCCTTCTATTTGAACTGATAACGAGGCGATTTTTGGCATGGCAAACATCCTGATTTTTGTGTCGAAAACCGGGGGCGGGCATATCAGCCTGGGCGAGTCGCTGCGCGACCTTTTGAGTGATAAACACCAGATTGCGTTAATTGACCCGCAGCCGCGCATTGTTCACTGGCACTATCGCGCCGTCAGCCGTCATGCGCTCTGGCTGTGGTCGCTGGAATACCGTCTGAGTAACGGCCCGCGCCGGGCGCGCCTGGCGCATACCCTGGCGCAGGCCCTGGCGCCGCTCATCATCCGCGCGATGGAGCAGTTTAAGCCCGACCTGGTGATGACGACTTACCCTTTCCTGGCGGATGAAGTGATGGCGGCCATGAAGTTGTGGCCGCGCATGCGGCGCCCGTTTGCCATGCTGCTTTCGGACCCCGGGCCGGTGCATTCGGCCTGGCTGACCGAGCGCAATGCAGACGCGGTTTTCGCGCCCACCCGCGAGACCTTTCAGCAGGCGCTGGAGGCCCAAATTCCGCCTGAACGACTTTACCTGACCGGCTGGCCGGTACGTGGGCAATTCTATCATCCCCAGCCCGCTCGCCAGGAAACCCTGGAGCGCATGGGCTTAAACCCCGGCCTGTTCACCGTTTTTATGCAGGGTGGCGGCGAGGGGGCTACTGGCTACGCGACGGTGGTGGAGCAGTTATCCAACATTGAGGGGATGCAAATTATCCTGGCGGTTGGCACCAATCACGCGCTTTATGAGCGTTTTCGCGGCCACAAAAACATCCATGCTCTGCCGTTTACCAAAGAAATTTCGCGCCCCATGTCTGCCGCCGATGTGG
>CAZNCT010000158.1:2636-2872 GCA_964571615.1 uncultured Anaerolinea sp.
CGGGCCAAATATTTTGCTGGAGAGCGTGACGCTCGGCAAGCCGTTCATTGCCACCTCCTACATCCCCGGCCAGGAACAGCCCAATCTCGATTTTATCCGCCGTTATGGGCTGGGCTGGGTGGCGCTGGAAAAACTGGTGCAGCGTACCTTGTTAGAAAGCCTGGTTCGCCAGCCGGAGCAGTTACAGGCCGCCCGCGAGTCGGTTCAGCGCTACCGCGATTGGAATACGCAAGCCG
>CAZNCT010000158.1:2908-8184 GCA_964571615.1 uncultured Anaerolinea sp.
GGTGGAGGGGCTGTTGAGATGATGGCGCTCTTTTCAGCCTTAAAAATCACCCTGGGGTATCTTGTCTCAGGCGTTCTCTGGGTCATCTTCAACCCGCATGGCCTGCTTCAGACCGCGCGCCAGATAACCGGACAACTTATCGGCATTGGCCGGGCGCTGGTTCGAGGGGTGAAATATGATGACTCGGCCCTGTTTATTCTGCCGTTTCGCGGCGGCTGGCAGGCGGTCAATGGCGGCCCCGACCCGCAGACTTCCCATTCCTGGAATCTCATTCCGCAGAGATATGCTTATGATTTTGTCGTGGTCAATGACCTGGGGCAAACGTATCGGGATACCCCGGATAGACCAGAGAATTACCTGGCGTTTGGACAGCCCATTCTCGCCGCTGCTGATGGGGTGGTGGTGGAATTGCGCGATGGTATCCGCGACTATCACCGGGCAGGCGCTGGCTGGATTGATATAACAACCCCCGATATTCGCGGCAATTATGTCGTGATACAACACAGCGACAGCGACTATACCCTGTATGCGCACCTGAAGGCAGGCAGTATCAGAGTCAACGCAGGGGAGAAGGTCGCCGCCGGGCAGGAGATTGCGGCCTGCGGGCATTCGGGGCATTCTTCGGAACCCCATTTGCATTTTCAACGCCAGGACCGGCGCGATTTTTACACAGCCATCGGTTTGCCGGTCACGTTTAGAGACTTCGAGCGCGATTCGCGCGAATGCGTTGCCCAGGGATTGGTTCGGCGCGGCCAGGTGGTCAAAACGGTCGAACCTTGCGTCTCCGGGGGGATAGAAACCGTGAACTTTGCCCGTCCGACCTTTGCGGATTTGCTGACGAATCTTGCCACGTTATTTTTTACGTTCCTGGGGATTTTTGTGGTTTTAAGGTGGCTGGTTTGCATTGCGCTGATGCTGATTTCGGCCATATAAAGTACAATCGACGACCGGTAACGACCGATGAAAACCTCCGACTTTGATTACGACCTGCCCGAATCGTTCATTGCTCAAACGCCGGTTGAGCCGCGCGATTCTTCGCGTTTAATGGTCTTGAACCGCAAAACCGGAACGCTGGAACACCGCATTTTCCGCGAGATTGGCGAATACCTGAACCCCGGCGACCTGCTGGTGGTGAACCAGACGCGCGTTATCCCGGCCCGCCTGCCAGCCCGCAAAGAGACCGGCGGCAAGGCCGAAATCCTGCTCTTGCGGAGGGAATCCGATACGGTGTGGGAATGCCTGGTCGGCGGCAAGGGCCTGGGCGAGGGCAAGCGGCTCAGGCTGGAAGACGGTCTCGAAGCGGAAATCGTTTCCAGCCTGGAAGGCTCCCGCCGCCTGGTGCGGTTCGAGGAACCGGTGGAGAATCATCTCCAAACAGACGGTCAAATGCCCCTGCCCCCATACATCCACGAAAAATTAACCGACCCGGAACGCTACCAGACGGTGTATGCCAAAACGCCCGGCTCCGCCGCCGCGCCAACGGCTGGCCTGCACTTTACGCCGCGCCTGATGAACGAACTGCGGGCCAAAGGCATTCAGTTTGCCGAAGTGACCCTGCACGTTGGGCTGGATACGTTTGCTCCGGTGACGGAGGACGACCCGCGCCAGCACAAAATTCATACCGAATGGTGCGAACTGACGCCCGAAACGGCGGACAAAATCAACGCCGTAAAAGCCGCTGGCGGGCGGGTAATTGGGGTCGGCACAACCTCCGTCCGCACCCTTGAAAGCGCGGCTACTGATAACTGTTCACTGATTACTGCTTTTTCCGGCCCTACTTCGATTTACATCCTTCCCGGCTACCAGTACAGGGCAGTGGATGGGATAATCACCAACTTCCACCTGCCCAAATCGACGCTGATTATGATGATAAGCGCCTTTGCCGGGCGCGAGACGGTGCTGAACGCTTACGAAGTTGCCAAACGCGAAGGCTATCGCTTCTTTTCGTTTGGCGATGCGATGTTGATTGTTTAATTCAGCGGCGGGTGAAGATTAAAACGCAACGACCGCCCGGTTGGGTGGTCGTTGCGTTTTAAGGCCAATTTCGTTTTTTCAGGCTTGCGCGACCTGGTTACGTCCGTTGTGTTTGGCCTGGTACATGGCGCTATCTACGGCTGAGAGCAATGCGCTGCTGTCTTCGCCATTCAGGGGATAAATCGCCACGCCAATTGAGGCAGTGACCGGGATTTTTTGCCCCTCAAATTCGATGGACAGGGCTTCTATGTCGGCTCGCAGTTGTTCGGCGCGTTTCAGGGCGTCTTCGCGGTGAATTTCTGGCATGACAATCAGAAATTCCTCGCCGCCATAGCGGCAGGCAATATCACTGCGGCGGGTATGCTGGCTGATGAGTTGTGCGGTTTTTATCAAGGCCTGGTCACCGGCGGGGTGTCCGTAGGTATCGTTGATTTTTTTGAAGTGGTCCAAGTCGGCCAGCAGGAAAGCGACGGTGTAACTGCCTCGCCGGGCGCGGCTCAGTTCGCCATCCAGAATTTCGGACAGGTAATGCCGGTTATGCAGCCCGGTCAGCGCGTCGCGGATGGCCTGTTCGCGGACTTTCTGCTCCAGTTGGGTGATTTCGGCCAGTTGGGTTTTGAGTTCGGCGTTGGCGTTTTCAAGCTGCTGTTGGGCTTCTTGCAATTCGCGGGTGCGTTCATCGACCCGCTTTTCCAGCTCACGGTTGATGGCGCGGATGGAGTTAATGCGCAACTGCACGCCGCCTGCAATGGCCGCCACCAGTAACAAAAATGCTGAAATGCGGAACCACCAGGTTCCCCACCAGGGCGGCAGGATTTTAATTTCAAGCCGGGCAGGCTCGTTGTTCCAAACGCCGTCATGGTTTGCGGCCCGCACCAGGAAGGTATAGTTGCCTGGCGACAGGTTGGTGTAAGTGGCCTGGTTGACGGTGCGCGGCGGCGACCAGTCTTTGTCGAAACCTTCCATCTTGTACTGGAAGGTGTTCTTGGAGGAAATCTGGTAACTCAGGGCCGCAAATTTGATGGTGAAGACCGATTGGTCGTATTGCAGGGTGATTTTCTTCGTTTTTTCAATTGGCTGCGGCAAGAGTTCGCTCCCAACCGCTACAGGCTTGTTGAACAACTGAAAATCGGTAAATACCGTGGTGGGCAGGTAAGGGTTGAGGACAATCTCTTCCGGGTGGAAGTAGGTTAGCCCGGCAGAACCGCCAAAGAACAGTTCGCCATCTGGCCCGAGATGCGCGGCAGCAATTTCAAACTGGTCGCCCTGCAGGCCGTCGCGGGCATCGTAGTTGGTAAAGGTCTTGCTGTCGAGTTGGAAGTGGCTGATGCCTTTGCCGCTGCTAATCCACAGGTCGTTGTTTTGCCCGGGCAAGATGCCCATCAGCGTATCGGTTGGCAGGCCGTCTTTGGTGGTGTAGTTTTGCCATCTTCCGCTGGCAATCTCGAGGCCGCTCAGGCCGCCGGGCGTAGCGGCCCAAATGACCCCAGCGGCTTCATCGAGATAAATGGCGTGGACGGTGTCACTCAAAATGCTGTTGGGGTCATCGGGGTTGTGGCGATGATGGGTGAAAATTTCGGTTTGAGGGTCAAACAGTTCCAGCCCGCCGCGCGCGGTGGCAATCCAGACCCGGCCATTTTTATCCACTGCCAGGTCATAGACGGTGTCTTCACTCAGCGAATTGGGGTTCTCGGGGTCATTGAAGTATTCCTTGTCCATTTCGCCTTTGGCCGGGTTGAACAGATCCAGCCCATAGCCGAGCGTGCCAACCCACAGGCGGCCCTTGTCAGCGCCTTCAATCACGGTCAAGAAACTGGTGCCGATGATGTTGGGGTTGTCTGCCGAGTATTTGTAGGCCGCAAACTTGCCCGTGCGCGGATCCATGCGGTTCAGGCCGCCGCCCGAAGTCGCCGCCCACAAGACGCCCTGCTTATCACGATAGATGTAATAAACCTTGTTGTTGGAAAGGCTGGTGGGGTCGCTGGGGTCGTTGCGAAAAACCGTCACCTCGCCCGTCTTGCGGTTAATCCGGTTCAGGCCGCTGCCAAAGGTGCCGACCCACAGGGTGCCGTCTTTTTCAGAAAGCACCGAATAAACACTGCTTGATGACAGCGATTGGGGGTCGCCCGGGATGCTGCGATACAACCCAAAGCGCTGTGACATCGGCGAGAGGCGGTTTACACCGCCGTAGCGGCTGGCAATCCATAGCACGCCAGAGCGGTCTTCGGTCATCCAGAACAGGTCATCGTTGCTCAGGCTGAGCGGGTCGCTGGCATTGTAGCGGAAGTGCCTGAAAGTTTCGGTTTGCCGGTCGAACAGGTTGAGACCGGCAGTTTCAGTCAGCACCCACAGGTGCCCCGCGCTGTCCTCAAAGACGAACCAGACCCGGTCACTGCTCAGGCTGGAGGGGTCATCGGCGTTGAAGCGGTAGGATTTGAAGGTGCCGGTCTGGCGATCCATGCGGTTCAGGCCGCCGCCGCGGGTGGCAATCCAGAAATTCCCCTGGCTATCTTCCAACATGCCCCAGATGTTGTTACTGCTAATGCTCTTGGGGTTATCGGGATTGTTGGTAAAAATATCGAAATCATCGGTCTCGGGCGCATAGCGCTGCAAGCCGCCGCGTGTGCCAACCCAGATTGTCCCGGCCCGGTCCTGGTAAATGCGATACACCACCGCTGCGGCCAGGGCGCGCGGGTTTTCACTATCCATCTTGTAGTTTTTAAACTTGCCGGTAGCGCGGTCGAGCACGCTTAAGCCGTTGCGCGTGCCAACCCAAATCTTGCCATCGCTGGCTTCCATCAGCGCCCAGATGCTGTCGTTGAGCAGGCTTTCGGGGTCGTTTGGGTCATTGCGATAAACGCTGAAGAGCCCGGTTTGCGGGTCATAGACGTTCAGGCCGCCGGGGTCGGTGCCAATCCAGAGCAGGCCGTCGGCGCTTTCAACCAGGCAAAAGGTGTTGTTGTTGCTCAGGCTGTTGGCGTTCTCCGCGTATCGGAAGACGGTGAAATCCGTTCCATCGTAGCGCGCCAGGCCGTCGGCGGTTGCAAACCACATGAACCCGCCGCGGTCTTGCAGTACAGAGAGCACGGTTGCATTTGGCAGGCCATTTTCGACCAGCAAGCGCTCAAAACGAATCCCTTGTTCGTAGTCAATAGAAGGTTCCTGCCGCGCAGAGGATGGTTGCGTTAAGAACACTGAAAAGAAAATTGCAGCCAGCAGCACCCAAACGAAAAATAGATTTTTTCTGTTCTCTACCGTACATCTGAACTGAAAGGGTCAGTCATAAGGTACACTTTTGCGGC
>CAZNCT010000159.1:0-7919 GCA_964571615.1 uncultured Anaerolinea sp.
TTTACACAATTTTCGTTATACCGCCGAGAATCGCAAAACAAAACAACAGCCCACGGGGCGCACATCCCTGTGGGCTGTTTGACTTTTTGTTGCATGCCTGATAAGGGCACATTTGGTTTCATTCTACAACAAACGACCGTTTTTTTTGTCCAGACAAGCATTTACAGTTGTGAAATTAAACTTTAAGGAACTTTTAAGCCGGTTTTGTTGTATTATAATTTCAGAAGTTACTTCCGTTCGCAAGAAAGGAGGTTCAAAATCGAAAAAATGGAACCGTACAACTTAAGGGGGAAGGCCGGGAGGTAAGTTCGTATGCTGGACAGGCCACGAGGACCTGATGCCAGATGCCCACCTCGACACGAAGAAGGTTTCCCGTCCTTTCCTCGACCAATTTGTTTTTGCTGGTTAGCAGTTTGCAAGTGAACACTGGTTTGAGTAGTAGAAAGTGAGCGCAACTGCAAGAGAGTGAAAACAATTGAATATTGAACAAAAAGCCGATGGATGCCCTCCATCGGCTAGTTTTTCTTAAGGGAAAAATCAAGATTGACAAGCGTGCTATACTGATAAAAACTGGATAGTCTTTATCTCAATTGGAGAAACAATGAAAACAGGTTTTGTCTCCGGGTGTGTCGTCTGGTTTATTCTTTTTGGCATTACCAGCAGCTGCCTGATACCGGTTGGGTTGCTGGCGGCCAGCCTGACCTCGCAAACCGAGTTTGTCGCCGAGAGCGTTGGGGCCTACCTGTGTCCGACTGGAACACAGCCAGGGCTTTACACTTATCCAACCACCATGAGAAGCAGTTCAGGCGTTGACCGGCCAGCAACCGGTTCGGAACTGATTTGCCTGGATGCCAACGGCGAAACAGTGGTCAATCTGGGGCCAACGTATGCGTTTATCTGGACGGGGGTATTGGGGCTTGTTGGAGCGTTGGCGGCGGCAATTCTTTCTGTGCTGCTGGCCTGGCCGGTTGGGGCGTTTTTTGCCAGACGATTTGGGAACAAAGCCGACTCTTTTAGCGCCGGGCAATGACGACAAAAAAATCTTCAGGGCTGTCGGAGGTTTCACCCGTAAGGGAGGGGTGAAATTCAAGACCCGAAAAACCGGCTTCTTCAAGCAGGGCGGCAATGTCTTCTTCAGTATAGGCCAGGGTGGTGGAGGCATAACGAAGCATTGGCTGGCCGTCTTCAAAAATAAAGTAGCGCTCGGTTGCGGCAGATTGGTCTTCGTCCCAAAAAGACTCCATCAGGCACAGGTGCGGGTTGGGGCTGAACAAACCGCCGGATGAGGTGTACCAGGAGGGCGGCTGGTTGCCCATCTGCTCGACTGCGTCATAGGATTGCAGTTCGAGCAGAATGCGGCCGTTCGGCGCCAGGGCTGCGTGGGCTTTTTGGAGAATTTCGCGGGCGTGGGGGCGTTTGAAGAGGTTGAATTCGCCAAAGATAAACTGAACCAGGTCAAAGCCGGGGGGAAAGGCAACAGTGCGCAAATCGCCGAGGGTGTAGGTGCAATTTTTGGGGGCGTTTTTGACGGCGTATTGTAAGGAAGCCGGAGAAAAGTCTATTCCGTGGCAAACATGCCCGAGCGTGGCGAGTTCCGCGCAGTACAGGCCGGGGCCGCAGCCGAGGTCGAGGACACGGGATGGGGTTTTCGCCAGGACAACGTTATGAATCCAGCGAATATGTTTTTTAATCACCCGGGCACGGCGGCTGGCGGCATCGTGTTCTTGTGAGAGATGTTCGCGCAACATGCGCTGGCTGAAAGCCGGGTCATCCCAGGGGATTTTTTCGCCTTCGGCCCAGGGCTGGGCCGGGATAGAGCGCTGGTGAAGGGAGGCGATGCTCATGATTAGACCTCGAGCGTGCGGCCATGCGCTTTGAGCCAGGCCAGGTGTTTTTTGTAGTCGGGCATCAGGGCGGCGACGGCATTCCAGAAATGGCTGGAATGATTTTTGATGTTGAGATGGGCGAGTTCATGAACGATGACGTAATCGATTACCTCGGGCGGAGCCAGCACGAGACGCCAGGTAAGCGAGATGGTTCCGGTGGTGCTGCACGAGCCCCAGCGGGTTCGCGCCGATGAGATGCGAACCCGTTTGGGGCGCAGGTTGTGGCGCGCGGCCAGGGTTTCGAGGCGAGCGGGCAAGAGCAGGGCGGCCATCTGCCGATACCAGCGGGTGAAGACTTCACGAGCGCGCGGCTGGGCGCTTTGGGCTAACAGAAAAACTCCGTTTTCAAACTTGAGGCTGGCGCGTTGTTTTGTGACAATGCGAATGGGGTGAGCCTGCCCAAGCAAAGGCAGGGTTTCGCCTTGTTGAAATTGACGTTCGGCGGGCCGGTTGGCGCGCATTTTGGCCTGGCTGCGGATAATCCAGTCGGTTTTTTGGCGGACAAGCTCTTGAATGGTTTTCTCGGGGGTTCGCAGAGGGGCGCGGACAATCAAGGAACCATCGCCCTCAATGACGAGGGCGATGGTTTTTCGGCGTGAACGAATGATTTTGCTGATTTCGGGCATTAAGATATTTCAACCGACTCTTGGGGCAAAATGCTCATGACGCGCTTGTAGATGGCGGGCGGCATGGGGTCAGACTTGGCGCGTTTGCGGAAAAATTCTTTGAGCGCGCCAACTTTGAGAGCCGGGTGAGGGGCTTCGTCGCCAACCTGCAGGTCGGCGCGGTCGTCGGTGAAAGCCAGAACAGCGTGAATGGGCGGAATCTGGTCTTCACCAAATTCTTTTTGCAGGAATTTACGCACGATGTCGGTATCGGCTTCAATCTCCAGGTCGGGGCGTCCGAGGCCTTCCTGGGCAAAAATTTTCAGGTAGGCAAGCACAAAGCCGCCGCCTTTCTGGCGCCAGCGGCCTTTTTCGTAGGTGATGGTGCCGCGCTGGTAGTAAGGTTCAATAATCCAGATGCCTGCCGGGCCAACCAGCAGGTGCGAGACCGGGGCGGTGTAATGATAGAGCGCAAATTCACGGTTGAGGCCTTTGAGGGCTTCGGTGATGCGCTCATCGACACGCGGACGGCGCCCCCAGCGATTGCCAAAGTAAATGCCAAATTGCGAAAGCAGGAAACCAACCAGCAGAGCGCCAAAAGAAATGGTGGTGTACTGGGTGTCTTCGGGGTAAGCAATAGCCAGGTACATGCCGCCGCCAAGAATGAGCAGGGCAATCAGACTGGAGTAGCGGCCAATGGCGGTATTGCGCTTGATGGTTTTTTCGTTGACGACAAGTTTCATGGAAAATCCTTGTAAGGTTTATGGATAACGCTTCAGAACTACACAGGCATTTTGACCACCCAGGCCAAACGAATTAGAGAGGGCAACCCTGACGGCTTGCTTGCGGGCCTGGTTGGGGACGTAATCCAGGTCGAGTTCGGGGTCGGGCGTTTCGTAGTTGATGGTCGGGGTGATAATCCCCTCGCTGATGATTTTGGCGCAGGCAATCGTCTCTAAGGCACCTGAAGCGCCCATCGCGTGCCCAATCATCGACTTGATGGAGGAAACTGCCAGGCGGTAGGCATGACTGCCAAAGACGGCTTTGATGGCGCGGGTTTCGGTCAGGTCATTCAGGGGCGTGGAGGTGCCGTGCGCGTTGATGTAGTCTACCTCTTCGGGCCGAAGGCCGGCATCGGCAATAGCCCACTTCATGGCGCGGGCTGGCCCGGCGGCTTCGGGATCGGGCTGGGCCATGTGAAATCCGTCTGAAGAGGAAGCCTGCCCGGCAAGTTCGGCGTAGATGCGCGCGCCGCGGGCGAGGGCGTGTTCGAGCGATTCGAGCACCAGGGCGGCGGCGCCTTCGGAGTAAATAAAGCCCTCACGGTTTTTATCAAACGGACGTGAAGCCTTTTGGGGGTTGTCGTTGTAATTGGTCGGCAGGGCGCGCATGGCGCAAAAACCGCCGATGGCAAAGTCTTGAATCAGGCCTTCGGTACCGCCGGCAATGACAACATCTGCCGCGCCGCGCCGAATCATCTCGAGGCCTTCGCCAACAGCCTGGGTGCCAGTGGCACAAGCGGTACCGATGGTGGTGGTTGGGCCGAGGCACTGAAAACCCTGCGAAATCAGGTAAGCGGAGGTATTGGGCAGGGAGGTTGGCACCGTGAACGGGTTCAGGCGGTCATAACCCTGACCGCGAATGGTACGCACGCCGTCATCAAACCGATCCATGCCGCCAATTGCGGTTCCAAACGCAACCCCAGAGCGCTCTGGTTCGGGCAATGGGGTGGGCAGGCCCGAGTCTTCGACTGCCATTTTTGCGGCGGCAAATGCCATTTGAGCCGAACGCGGCACGCGGCGGGCTTCTTTGCGATCCATAAAATTTTCTGGAACAAAATCTGGCACTTCACCAGCAATCTGACAGGGAAAAGGACTGGCATCAAACTGGGTGATGCGCCGAATGCCAGAGCGCCCATTCAGCAGGCCATCCCAGAAGGCTTCGAGGCCTGTTCCCAGGACGCTGACCACTCCCATGCCGGTAATGACTACGCGTCGTTTTTCCATTTCGGGTCACTCCTGTCTATTGGCGCAACCGGTCGGCAATGCCGGTACGCATGGCTTCCAGCACCCGGGCTTCAGCGGCGTTTTTGGCAACCCGAATGGCGTTTTTGATTGCAAAAGTGTCAGAACGGCCATGACCAATAAAAACCAGGCCATTGACTCCCAGCAAGGGCGCGGCGCCCTCTTCGGCGGGGTCTAGTAATTTTTTAATTTTGCCAAGCGCGGGTTTGACCAGCAGACCGCCGAGCATGGCCAGGGGCCCGCCGGTTTTGATGGCCTCGCGGATTTTATCGACAATCAGTTTGGCAACGGCTTCAGACGACTTGAGCATAATATTGCCCGTAAAGCCATCGGTAACAGCAACATCCACTTTGCCGCCGATGACTTCCTTGCCCTCAACATTGCCAAAGAAGTTCAAACCAGCGCCTTTGAGCAGGGGCGTGGCTTCGCGCACCAGGCTGTTGCCTTTGCCTTCTTCCTCGCCATTTGAGAGCAGGCCTACTTTTGATTCTTAACCCCGCGCACTTTTTCGGCGTAGATGCTGCCCATAATGGCAAACTGGCGCAGGTTGTCGGGTTTGACATCGGGGTTGGCACCAATATCCAGGACTACACAAGAGCCTGTTGCCGTGGGAAAAACAGGCGCCAGGGCTGGTAAATCAACTCCTTCAATCGTTCCGAGCCGAAAGTAAGCAGTCGCCAGGGCCGCGCCCGTGTTGCCAGCCGTAACAAAGGCATCGGCCTGACCGTTTTTGACCAGGTCAATGCCAACCGCCATGGAGTTCCTGGCATTCGGACGGCGGGCCTTGAGCGCCAGGGCGACGCCTTTGTCTTCCATGGTCAGCATTTCGGGGGCGTGGACAATCCGCACCGGTAAACTTCCGGGATTGAGACCCTCAAGGACGGGCTTAATGCGGGCCTCGTCTCCGACCAGAATCACCTCCACACCATATTCGCGGGCGGCATCTACCGCGCCAGTGACATCGGGGATTGGGAATTCATCGCTTCCCATGGCATCAAGGGCAATAATCGTCATCTCATCACTCCTGTATCTGGTTTTGGCAAATTTATCGGCAAGTATAACCGTTCCTGTCGGCTTCATGGGGAGGCAGGCTCAAGCGCCTGAGACAACAGGCTGCAATCAGATTCGGTCAGCACATCCACCTCGAGCATTTGCTGGCTAAAACTGGCAACCCAGGCATTCCAGAAATCGTCGGGCATGTTGCGGTAAAAGACTACCAGGACAAGTGGTTCGGCCTCGAGCGGGTCAGCGTACCATGCCGAAGTCAGAACCGCAGGCCAGGCCCCATTCTTGACCGCCAGAACACGGAAGGTTTTGGCATTATCAGGATTCAGGCGCATCGGCCATTCAAGATACTGACGGGCAATCTCGCGTACCCGAGGCGCCAAAATCTCATCGGCCCCGTAAATGGCGGTCATCAAACGCCCCAGGTCTGTGGCGCTGGCATGCACACCAAAATTGGCAGTGACATCTTTTTGCACATCCAGCGGGGCGCGGTTGGTGAAATTGGCGGCATAGCGTAGTTCGGCTTCGCGCCACGACAGGTCATTGACAAACAAGCCTTCCAGACGCACCTGCTCTGCCAGAGTCGCTTCGGGGCCAAGCGAGGTCAGGTCATACGTCCCGGTCTCATGATTGGTCATGTAGAGATACAGTCCCAGGTAAGAATGCGGCAGGCTGGTCTGCTCAAGCCCCAGGCGCTGATAAAAACCCGGCCAATCAAACCCGGCCAGCCGCGCCAGCAGGTAATCGGAAGCCGCATTGGAACTATAGGTCATCATCCCTTCAACAACTTCGGCCAATGAGAGACTGGCCCGCGCTTCGCCAAGCGACTTCAAAAATTCAGGGTGCGCGTCGCCATCGGTATCGGGCAGGTAATAGGCCTCCAGCGCAGTCAGCGGAATTTGTTCAGCGGGGTCAAGAACGCCTGCATGCACCTGTTCGGCATAGGCGAGCAAAATCACAATTTTGAATGTGGAAGCCAGCGGATAAGCTTCCCCGGCATTGTGATAAAAGCCCGCCGCGGGCTTGGCGGGGTCAAAACAAGCCACAGCAATATCTGCCGGGTTCTGGCGAATGTAGTTCAAGACCGCATTTTGCGAGGTATAGCGCATGTTGGCATATCCCAACATGGCCGTACCCAAAACACACAACGCCAGCAAGATAAATAGCCCCGATACAATGACCTTAAACTTCATCGAAGGCCTCTATTTGCGCGCCGCCCGGCGGGTATTTTCTTCGATATCCATCAAAATTAATAAACCGTTGGCCAGCAAGTGCAAAACCACCAGCACCATGGCTCCCTGAAACGGACGGCCCAAATTAAAAACGAGATAAAACCAATCAAGAGGGTAGCCGCCAGCCAGGGAATTGTAAATATTCATGCCGGTTTCATAGACATACTGAACCACATAAACCGCAAAGACCAGCCAGGCCACCCTGCGAGTCCAGCGTTCCCAGTGCAGCACCCGGTCGCGTTCAAAATAAGTGCCCAGAAAAAGGGGCTTTTCAGAGATTTTGCTCATCCGTTTGCTCCTGCGAGTATAATAGGCTATCCATTGCGTGAGATTATACCCGTCCCGGTCAAAAATTCGCGGCCTAAAGCGCATCTTGACCCCGACAAACCGGCGCAATTGCTCTGGGAAAAACAAAAGGCATAAAGGACAACAAAATGGAAACCAACGCAACCCCAAGCCGCATCCCGGCCTTCATCCGCGAGGCGGTAGCCGAAGACCTGAAAAATGGACGATTCAACTACGTCCGTACCCGCCTGCCACCCGAACCGAACGGCTACCTGCACATCGGGCATTGCAAGGCCTTCTTGATTGATTACTTCACCGCCAAAGAATTTGGCGGCGAGCTGTATCTGCGTTTTGACGACACCAACCCATCCAAAGAAGGCACCGAGTTTGTCGAAGCCATCGAAGCCGATGCCAAATGGCTGGGAATCGAATGGGCCAAAGTCACCTTTGCTTCTGACTATTTTGACCTGCTCTACGAATGGGCGGTTAAACTCGTCAAAATGGGCCTGGCCTATGTGGATGACCAGACCCAGGAAGAGATGAGCGCCAACCGCGGCACCCTGCCCAAAGGCACAAAATGGAGCGAGACCGAAGCCGCCATCAAACCAGGGGTCGATTCCCCCTGGCGCAACCGCTCAGTGGAAGAAAATCTCGACCTGTTAGAGCGCATGAAAAACGGCGAATTCCCCGAAGGCAGCCGCGTCTTGCGCGCCAAAATTGACATGGCCCACCCCAACATTCTGATGCGCGACCCGGTCATGTACCGCATCATGCACGTCTCCCATCACCGCACCGGCGACAAATGGCACATCTACCCGATGTACGACTGGTCGCATGGGCAAAACGACTCGATGGAAGGCATCACCCATTCGCTCTGCTCCA
>CAZNCT010000160.1:0-7881 GCA_964571615.1 uncultured Anaerolinea sp.
AGACAGAAGGGCGTGTATGTGCCCGCAATCAGCAAATAAATAGCAGCGTGGTCTAACTTGCGTAAAGCGGCAGTGACTTTTGGCCCGGCGTTAACCAGGTGATAAACTGCGCTGGCAGAAAAAAGCCCAACCAGGCTGAGACCATAGACCAGTACCGATATGATTTTTTCAATCCCCGGGCCACCCAAGAACAGTAAAACGATTTGTCCTGCCAGAGCGGCAACCGCCCCGCCAAGGTGGGTTAGCCCGCTGACAGGCTCACGAAATTTTGAAAACATGACAGGTTCATCCTTTCAGAAAGAAGCGCAAGATGGCCTCTTGCGCTACCGTTTTGTAACAGGATGATACCCAGTCAGGGAAATTTTTACCTATCAGCGGGCTAACAGGCAGGTATCGGCCAGAAAAAATTAGTTATACAATCCCCAATCCATTGCGGAGGGGTCTTCCATCATCGAAAAATCCCAGACTTCCATGCCCATTTCGACAGTAACAGGCATGTTCATGGCTTCCTGACCTTTGGCGCGGGTCATCTCCACCATGGCGGGGCCGTAAGGGCAAAACGGGGTGGTCAGAATCATTTTCAGGCGGGCGGTCCCGTTGTCTTCAATATTAATATCGCGCACCAGGCCCAGGGCAATGATATCCAGGCCAATTTCGGGGTCTACGACCTCGCGCAGTTTCGCGCGGACTGGCTCAACCATTTCGGGGTGTGTATCTTCCAGCGTCCAGCGCAGGGTGTTGGGGGTTTCTTCGCTCATAATTTTTCCTTGTTGATGTCAAAATCTTTTTGGACAGGGATTTTGACGAGGCAAACAGACTCTGATCTCTCACAGAAAATCCGCGCCATCCGCGCAATCCGCATCCCTATTTAGTTTTTTACTGGTTCGGCTTTGACGACATAAGTGCAGTGCGTTGCGCCGCTCAAAATGCATTGAATTTTGTTGGCCGGAACAGATAACATACGCGAAATCAGGGTCTCATCCACCGCGCAGACCTCGGGATGATGCTGGCCCACTTGCAGATACGGGCAGGTAATTTCGTGAATGTGATACTCTCCGTCTTTCTTTTCCCATTCAACCACAAAACCTTCTTCGGCCAACAGGTCTTTGACTGTTTCGAGACGCTCTTCGACGCTCAAGCCCTTCAACTGCTCCTCGTGCTGGTCTGCCAGGCCTGTAGCAACTTCTTTGAAAAGTTCGCCAACAACAGCGTCGGGAAGTTTTTCCTTCATTTGTGAGAGCAGCCGGGTGGTCAGACGCAGGTAGCGGGTCGGGAAGCGTTCCAGGCCGTCCTCGGTCAGAAAGTAGACCAGGCGCGGACGTCCGACCCCGTGGCGTTCTTCTGCTGCATCCACCAGTCCTTCCATCTGCAAATTGGTCAGGTGATGGCGCACGGAAATTGGATTAATGCCAACCGCTTCGGCCAGTTCGTTAATGGTCGAACGCGGCGAGCGCAACAAGGTTTGTAAGATTCGGTCTCGCGTACTTTTCATTTTTCTCTATTTTCCTGTAAACTCGCAGACGACTGGCAAGAGTATAATGTTGCCGGGTTGGTTTGTCAATAATATAGATAATTATAATAAATATTATGATTTTGATAATTAGAGATTTATTTGAATTTACTAGAAAAATATCATAAATATTTGACAATTCCCATCCGGTTTGCTATAATGCCGCCAATCACAAAAAACGAAAAAACCTAAAGGTCAGCGGCCTTTAGGTTTTATGATGAAACTCTTGAGGAGAGAATATGTCGGAACTGGTCATCAAAAACCTGCACGTCAGCATCGAGGGCAAAGAAATTCTCAAAGGTCTCGACCTGACCATCAAAAAGGGTGAAGTTCATGCCATCATGGGGCCCAACGGCACCGGTAAATCGACCCTGGCGTACACCCTGATGGGACATCCTTCTTATGAAGTCACCGAAGGCGAAGTGTGGTTCAAGGGCGAAAACATTCTCGAAATGGAGCCAGATGAGCGTTCGCGCCACGGCATCTTCCTGGCTTTTCAGTACCCGGTCGCCATTCCGGGGGTGACGGTTGCCAACTTCCTGCGCTCGGCCATCAATGCCCGCCGCCGGGCCGAAAACCCCGAGGACACGGGCATTCCGATTCCTGAATTCCGCAAGATGCTGAAAGAAAAAATGAGCCTGCTCAAGATGGATCAGGCTTTTGCCGGGCGTTATCTTAACGATGGCTTCTCGGGCGGCGAGAAGAAGCGCGCTGAAATTTTGCAGATGGCGACCCTCAAACCTGAAATCGCCATTCTCGACGAAACCGACTCGGGCCTGGATATTGACGCCCTGCGCATTGTTTCAGAAGGTGTCAATGCCCTGAGCGGCCCCGACCTGGGCGTTCTGGTCATCACCCATTACCAGCGCCTGCTCAACTACATCAAGCCGCACTTTGTGCACGTCATGATGAACGGTCGCATCGTTGAAAGCGGCGGCCCCGACCTGGCCCTGCACCTCGAAGAGCACGGTTACGACTGGATTCGGGAAAAAGTCGAAGAGACTGCTTAGTTTGGTAAATGGTAAGTTGTAATTGCTGATTTATCGGTAACTTTTCCCAATTACAAATTACCAACCACTATTTACTGATTGGAGCTGCCATGAGCGAAGATGCAAAAATTCTCGAAGGATTAGGTGAATATCAATACGGGTTTCGTGACCGTGACGATTATTACACCTTCAAGTCACAGAAGGGTCTCAGCCGCGAGGTGGTAGAACAGATTTCGCGCATGAAAGAAGAGCCGCAGTGGATGCTCGAGTTCCGCCTGAAAGCGCTCGAGCACTTCCTCAGCCGCCCCATGCCCAACTGGGGCCCGCACCTGAAAGACCTGAACCTGGACGACATCTACTACTACGTCAAGCCGACCGAAAAACAGGAAAAATCCTGGGACGACGTGCCGGATGACATCAAGAACACCTTCAACAAGTTGGGGATCCCTGAAGCCGAGCAAAAATTCTTGGCAGGCGTCGGCGCGCAGTATGAATCGGAGATGGTCTACCACTCCATTCAGAAGCACCTCGAGGAGCAGGGCGTCATCTTCCTGTCAATTGAAGACGGCCTGAAACAACACCCCGACCTGTTCCGTGAATATTTCGGCACAGTCGTGCCGATTGAAGACAACAAATTTGCCGCGCTCAACTCGGCGGTCTGGTCGGGCGGCTCGTTTGTGTATGTGACCAAGGGCGTCAAAGTTGATTTGCCCCTGCAAGCCTATTTCCGCCTGAACACCGCCAACGTTGGTCAGTTCGAGCGCACCCTGATTATCGTGGACGAAGGCGCATCGGTGCACTACGTCGAGGGCTGTACCGCTCCGCAGTACACCACCGATTCCTTCCACAGCGGCGTAATTGAAATTATCGTCAAAAAGGGCGCGCGCTCGCGCTACTCGACCATTCAAAACTGGAGCACCAACGTCTATAACCTGGTGACCCAGCGCGCCAAAGTCTTTGCTGACGCCACTCACGAATGGGTGGACGCCAACATCGGCTCGAAGGTGACGATGAAATACCCCTCCTGCTACCTGATGGAGCCTGGCGCGCACGGCGAAATGCTCTCGATGGCCTTTGCAGGCGTCAACCAGATTCAGGACGCTGGCTCGAAAATGGTGCACTTTGCCCCCAACACCACCAGCAAAATCATGTCCAAATCCATCAGCAAGGCTGGCGGACAGGCTTCCTATCGCGGTTTGCTCAAGGTGTACAAAGGCGCCAAAGGAGTCAAGTCCAACGTGGTTTGCGACGCGCTCCTGCTCGACCCCAAGAGCCGCTCAGACACTTACCCCTACATCGAAATCGACGAGGATGATGTCACCATAGGTCACGAGGCCTCGGTTTCAAAAGTCGGCGAAGAGCAATTGTTCTACCTGATGAGCCGCGGCTTGAGCGAAGAAGAAGCCACCACCATGGTTGTCTCTGGCTTCATCGAACCACTGGTCAAAGAACTGCCGATGGAATACGCCGTCGAAATGAACCGCCTGATTCAGTTGCAGATGGAAGGCTCAATCGGATAATAACATTGCGAGCCCACAGTGCGAAGCAATCTGCTTTCGAGCCGGGTTACTCTGTGTTCAGGAGATTGCTTCAGTCGCTGCACTCCTTTGCAATGACACATGGATGAGAGAAACATGGAAGAAAAACCAAAAATCGTCATTACCTCCCGCTCCCGCCGCCCGGATGTCGCCGCCAAAGAATTCTCCTTTGGACAGGCCGACCTGCCCGGCGGAGCCTTAGCCGAATACCGCAAGCGCGCCTTTGCCGCTTACAGCCGCGCCAAAATGCCGACCACCAGCGAAGAAGCCTGGCGCCGCACCGACCTGCGCTTCTTCCCCGCCGACGTCTTCCGCCTGCCCAAAGATGGCGAATATCAAGACCTGCCTGCCGTTCCTGAAAGCCTGCTGGCTCCCCTGGTCGGCGACCATCACGGCGGACAAATCGTCCTGACCCCTGGCGGGGTAAGTGTTGAGCTAGACGAGAAACTCGCCCAAAAAGGCGTGGTCTTTACCGACCTGAAAACCGCCGAGCGCGAACACCCGGCCCTGCTCGAAAAGATGATTGCCAAAACGGTCAACCCCGAAGAAGGCAAATTCGCCGCCCTGGCGGGCGCCTTCTCACAAAACGGCGTCGTCCTGTATGTGCCGCGCGGCTTGCAGGTAGAAGAACCCTTCCACTCTGTGCTGTGGGGCCCCGGCCAAAACCTGGCGCATCTCTCGCACCTGCTCGTCCTGATTGACGAGGGCGCCTCTGCCACCTTCGTGCACGAATCGGCCTCGCCCACCGAAGCCGGTGTCAATGCCATGCACGCCGGGCTGGTCGAAATTCAGGTTTTACAAGGCGCCAACCTGCGCTTTGTCGAGTTGCAATCCTGGGGCAAGCACGTCTGGAACTTCAGCCACGAGCGCGTGCGCGTTGAACGCGATGCCAACCTGGATTGGATTTTCGGCGCAATCGGCTCACGTCTGACCAAGAACTTCTCCGAACTCGACCTTGCCGGTCAGGGTGCCGTTGGGCGCATGTCGGGCTTCTATTTCACCGATGGCAACCAGCACCTCGACCACGACACCCAGCAAAACCACCTGGCCGCCAACACCACCAGCGACCTGCTCTTCAAAGGCGCACTCAAAGGCAAAAGCCGCTCGGTCTGGCAGGGCATGATTTACGTTGCCCCCGGCGCACAGAAAACCGACGGCTACCAGGCCAACCGCAACCTGGTTCTCGACGACCAGGCCCGCGCCGACAGCATCCCTGGTCTCGAAATCATGGCCGATGATGTGCGCTGCACGCACGGCGCAACCGTCGGCAAACTCGAAGAAGAGCCGCTCTTCTACCTCGAGTCACGAGGCATCCCGCGCAAAGATGCCGCCCGGCTGGTTGTCGAAGGCTTCTTCGACCCCATCATGCAGCGCATCCCCTTCGAGGGCGTCCGCGAGCGCTTCCAGCAGGCCATTCTGGAAAAAATGGGCTAACCCATCAGCCTGCACACCGCGCAGCATCAGGCGCGTTTCAAGAGATAACACTGCCGACCCCCTTTCCAAATCTGGGAAGGGGGTAACGGCCTAAAAATCGCAAAAATGCCTATAATAGAGGAATCATGAAACCAGTCCAAAACATCCCGCCGCGAGGCCCATTCCAGAGAAACATTCGGGGAGGTTCTATGTCCTTCATGCGTTCACCAGATGCCCAGCATGTTTTTGAAGTCGGCGACATTGTTGAAGCCTTTTGCGACCACGAAAAAGGCTCAGACCGCGTGCGCGGCTGGCTCAAAGGGATTGTCGTCCAGGTAGATAACAAGATGGTCGCTGTTCAGTTCCGCGGCAACGTCTTCCTGACCGATGGCTGGATGGTTCCCGACCGCATTTTATGGTACCCAACCAACTCCGAACAAATCCGCCCGGCCACCAAAAAAGCCAAAGAATAAACCATGTCTCTCGATATTCGGAAAATTCGGGCTGACTTCCCCACCCTGGCGCGAGAGGTGCGCCCCGGCGTTCCTCTGGTCTATCTGGACTCTACAGCGACCTCGCACAAACCCGAGGCCGTTCTCGCCGCTATGGACGGCTATTACCGCCGTTCGAACGCCAACATCCACCGTGGCGTTCACACCCTGGCAGAGGAAGCCACCAGCCTGTACGAAAACGCCCGAGAAAGTATTGCCCGTTTCATCAACGCGCCAGCCGCCCGGCAGGTAATTTACACCCGCAACACCACCGAATCGATTAACCTGGTGGCCTATACCTGGGCACGTGCCAACCTGAACGGCGGCGACCTGGTCATTGCCACCGAAATGGAACACCACAGCAACCTGGTGCCCTGGCACATGCTGGCTGCCGAACGTGGTATCCGACTGGAATTTATTCCTGTCACCCGCGACGGCCTGCTCGACCTGGACGAATACCGCAAACTGCTCGAACTCGGCCCCAAACTGGTCACGTTTACCCACATGTCAAACGTGCTTGGCACCATCAACCCGGCCAAAGAAATCATCCGCCTGGCGCATGAGGCCGGGGCCATAACCCTGCTCGATGGCGCCCAATCGGTGCCGCACTTCGCCGTCGATGTGCAAGACCTGGATGTCGATTTTATGGCCTTCTCGGCCCACAAAATGGTTGGCCCGACCGGCATCGGCGCACTCTACGGCAAACAAAGCCTGCTCGAAGCCATGCCGCCCTTCCTCGGCGGCGGCGACATGATTAAAACCGTGCACCTGCGCTCGTTTACGGCCAACACGATTCCATACAAATTTGAAGCGGGCACCCCCGCAATTGCTGAAGCAGTCGGGTTTGGGGCTGCCTGTGACTACCTGGCCGCGGTCGGCATGGACGCGATTGCCGCGCACGAACACGCTATCACCACATACGCCATCGAGCGGCTCGAAGAAATTCCCGGCCTGCACCTGTTTGGCCCCACAGCCGACAAAAAAGGCGGCGTGGCATCCTTCGTTCTCGATGGCGTTCACCCCCACGATGTGGCCCAAATTCTGGATGGAGACGGAATTGCCGTGCGCGCCGGACATCACTGCGCCCAACCGCTGCACGAAAAATTCAACATCCCCGCCACCAGCCGCGCCAGTTTCTACCTGTACTCCACCACCGAGGAAGTAGATAAACTGGTCGAAGGCATTTACAAAGTCAAGAAATATTTTGCATAGAAAGTGATCCGGTTAATCGGTTATCCTGTTGACCAGTTAATCCAAAACTGAACAACCGCATAACTGGACAACGAAAGCCTGACACCTGATACCCCAACACCGGAAAATCCTTATGGACGACCTCTACCGCGAAGTCATCATCGAACACTATAAAAATCCCACCTATCGGGGACATCTTGACCCGCATGACATCTTCTTTGAAGATAAAAACCCGCTCTGCGGCGACCACATCGAGGTGACCCTGCAAATCGGCGCAGATGGCACCGTCAGCGACGCCCGTTTCGATGGGCACGGCTGCGCCATCTCGCAAGCCTCCGCCGACCTGCTGATTGAATCTATCATCGGCAAATCGCTCGAAGAAGTCAAACAACTCAACAAGCAAGACGTGCTCGACCTGCTGGGCATTGACCTTGGCCCGGTGCGCCTGAAGTGTGCCCTGCTCTCTCTTAAAGTGCTCAAAGCCGGGGTTTATGGCCTGGGCGAAGCCGGTGACGACCTGGTGGAGTAACCTATGTTCAATTACAGCGCCTACGACGAATCAAAAGCCAGTTTTTTTGAAATTGCCCCCGCCAGCGAACTTCCGAATGGCGAACGTCTGTTTGTCGAGATGGAAGGCAAGTCAATTGTCCTGTTCAATGTCGCCGGGCAGATTTTTGCGATTGCTGACCTGTGCACGCACGATGATGGCCCGCTTGGCGACGGCGACCTTGAAGGTCACAACATCGTCT
>CAZNCT010000161.1:0-3175 GCA_964571615.1 uncultured Anaerolinea sp.
CTGCAAGCCAGCCAGCCGCTCCTGCCAATTTACACAACTCTTGACATACCGCCCGATTCTCAGCCCTGTTTTTGTTGATTCCACAGGCTTCGGTCGCGGGGGTCGTCGGCATCCAGCAGGCGCGGATGAACTTCCTCATTGAGCCGATAGCCGTGGCGTGTCCACAACTCGGCGGCCAGTTTGCCGGGCTGGCTGGCAACACCCATGCGCGTAAAATACTCGCAGACCCGGGTGATGTCGCGCTCAAAAATGCGGTAAGCATTGCGGTTGCTCTGTGGTGAAACCACTTGCGGAAAATCAATCAGGGCAATTTCACCCTGCTAGTACAGGATGTTGTATGCCGACAGGTCGCCGTGCACGCTCTGGCAGGCGAGCAAGATTTCGATGTTGGCCAGTACGCGCTTGAAGACCTTCTGCGCCTCGTCCTTGTCCAGGCTAATTTCGCTCAAGGCCGGGGCCGGAGAACCCGCATCACCGATGTAATCCATCAGAATAGCATTGTTGGCCATTTCGTAGGGCTGAGGCACATCGGCCCCGGCCTCAAACAACGTTTTGAGTGTGGTGAACTCATACGAAATCCATGATTGATGGCGCACCTGTTCTCCGTAGGCGGTTCTCTTGGCAACCGCGTGCAGGGCACCGCCGTCGAGCAGCTGTTTGCCTTCGGCATCCAGTTCGGCGCGGCCTTCGCGGTAGAGATGATCCTGCTTCAGGTTGCGTAACGTGCGCGGACGATAGACTTTCACCGCCGCCAGTTCTGCTTCGATAGCTGGCCCGCCCCGGCACAGGTAAACCGAGGCTTCTTTACCACCTTTGACTTTGCGCAAGACATCGGTAATCCACTGGTGTTCGTAGAACCCGCCCAGCGATTCAAGCAGCCACGATTCTTCGAAGCGGGCCGCTTTGTAGGTGAAGTGGAAGTTGGCCCGCGAGTCATCCTGCCGGTTCAGGAAGTTGCGTTCGCTGGCTTTCAGTTTTTTGGGGTGGCGGCGTGGGTGGCGTTCTCTGCCGCGTTCGTCCAGGTCAAAATCATCCAGTGTTTCGTAGTGTTGATAAGCATGTTGAGTATTCATGAGAAGAGTTGTCTACTTGTCTAAAACAAAAAAAACGCAGGATAAACCCACGGCTGGGAATAAAAAAGCCGCAGGGCAAGCGCACCTGCGGCAATATTTCACAGAACTGACAGGCAAAGATTAGACCTGTCTACTCTCCACAGGAGGCGCGACGAAACAGACGGAAACAGAAAAGACATTTTTCATTCGCTTACCTCCTTTCTTTCAGGTTAATGGGTTGAATACAGTGAACGGATTGTAGTGCGGTCTGATAGAAACGTCAAGGTTGAACGGCTTTATAAAAGCTCAAGGTGCCACGGTCAAAAAACAGCATATTGATTGGCTTAACCGGGTCGCCAGAGTTTGTAAAATCAATCGGGCCGGAAACTCCGGTGTAAAGGGGCAGGGCATATAACCCATCTCGAATGGCAACCGGGTCGAAAGATTGCATGCGCTCAATGGCGGCAAAAATCAGGTTGAAAGCGTCGTAGGTCAGGCCTGCCGCGTCGAGGGGCAGGGCGTTGAAAGCAGCCTGATATTCGCGAATAAAAGCCTGGTTGACGGGTGTGGTGACCGTAGCCGAATAAGTGGTGCTGGCGTAAGAACCTTGAAAAGCGGGCAGGTTGACCAGGGCCAGGGCGTCCCAGCCATCACTGCCCAGAAACAGCCCCTCATAGCCCATCTTTCGCAACGTTCCAGCCTGATAAATGGCCTCAGCCGGGTAAACCGGCAAGAAAACCAGGTCTGGTTCGGTGGCAATAATTCGTTGAAATTGTTCTTCCATGCGCCAGTTGCCCGATTCAAAACTTTCGTTGGCAACAATTGTTCCACCCTGGGCAGTAAAATTTTGTGCGAAGAAGAGTCCCAGGTCAGAAGAATAGGTATCGGTCAGGTCGTACATAATCGCTACCCGCCGGGCGCGCAAATCGTTATAGGCAAAGCGCGCTAAAACAGATGCCTGAGCCGTGTCGGTGAAGGTTGCCCGAAAGACGAATTTGCGGTTTTCAGTGGTACGCGGGTTGGTAGATGTGCCGCTAATCATTGGGATTTGTAACTGGTCGGCCAGTTCACCTGCGGCAATGGCATCACCGCTATACTGCGGGCCAACAATTGCCACAACACCCTCTTCTTCCACCAGACGCCGGGTGGCTGCCACGGCCTGTTCGCTGTCATTTTCAATGGATGCGATAATCAACTCGACAGGGTGGCTCCGGTTGCCAATTCGCAGCCCGCCGCGGGCATTAATTTGCTCCACTGCCAGTTGTGCGCCGTTCAGGCTGGGCGAACCGGAGGAAGCAATCGTCATGCCGTCTCCCTTCAGGTAGGCAATCAGGCCGATTCGCACTGGTTCTCCTTCTCCCAAACCACACGCAGATAACAACATGAGCAAAAAAATTGCGGTCAGCAGGACTACGGTTCGTTTCATGAAACTCTCCTTTTGCGCCGGAAATCTCTTAAAAGCGAGAAAAACCGACCGATAGGAGAATTTTACACGAGCATTGCTGAAATTGCACTACAATTTCGTTATTCTTCTGCCTTGACAATTCTGCGAGCCAGATGATAAACTATTCAACGTTAATCTAATTCTAAAGAAAGGAGGCGCACTTCATGAACAACTCTCTCATCAAAACCCTGGCTAGCGTTCGTGTTTTCGGCAGCCCTGTTTTGATTCCTTCTCGAAGTGCGCCTGTTGACCGGTAAAGTCAACTCCGTCTTGTGTTTTTAGACCGTGTGCGCACCCGCACACGGTCTTTTGTCTTTTATCAAGGAATACACTATGAACCTTACTGCAAATCCAACTCGTTTATTTGACTTGCGCCAGACGATGGATAAAAACCGTCTGGTAGGCCTTTGGCGTATGCTCAATGGCTATCACTGGGCCTACGCGGGAGCGACGGCTACGCTGGCGATTTCTGCGCTGGCAAAGACCGCGACCCTGTTTCTCCTGCGTTATTTTGCCGATATTGTGGGCGGTGATGCACAGCCGCTGGCGGTTGGGGCGCAGATGACTTATGTTTACATTGCGCTTGGTTTTGTTGGGCTGGCGCTGTTTGAAGGCGGGTTCTCGTTCCTTTCCGGGCGCATGGCGGCTTACACTGCCGAATCAGTCACCAAACGGGTGC
>CAZNCT010000161.1:3196-7644 GCA_964571615.1 uncultured Anaerolinea sp.
TTTGAGTTTCACTTACCACAGTCAGACGCCCACGGGTGATTTGATCGAGCGCTGCACTTCCGATGTCGATGCGATGCGGCGTTTCTTCAGCGAACAAGCCATCGGCGTGGGACGCATCGTCCTGCTTTTTGTGATCAACTTTGTCGCCATCATGGCGCTCAATGTGACCCTGGCACTGGTTTCGGTGATTGTCATCCCGTTCATCTTGATTGTCTCGCTGTGGTTCTTCAAAAAAGTGACCGATGCTTATGAGAAGTACCAGGAGCAGGAAGCGGTGCTCTCGACCACTCTGCAAGAGAACCTGACCGGCGTGCGCGTGGTGAAAGCCTTTGCGCGCCAGGAGTATGAAAAAGGCAAGTTTGAGAAGGATAACTGGGAGAAGTTCCTGCGCGGCAAATTGTTACTGCTGATGCACTCGCTTTTCTGGCCTCTTTCAGATATTGTGCTGGGCTTGCAAATGCTGGGAGGTTTTGTCTTTGCGGCCTTTCTGGCAATTGACGGCGTGATTACCGTCGGGACGTATGTGGCCTACGTTGGGCTGGTGGTCTGGCTGATTTGGCCCATCCGCAACCTGGGGCGCGTGTTTGTGCAGACTTCGACCGGCATGGTCTCGTATGGCCGTCTGATGGAAATGGTGAAGCATGAGCAAGAGCCGCTGACCGATGGCAAAATTCATCCGACCGGGCCGGTCAAGGGTGAACTGGTCTTCGACAAGGTCTGTTTTGAGTATGAAAAGGGCTTGCCGGTGCTAAAGGACATTTCGTTTAGCCTGAAGCCTGGGCAAGTGGTTGCCCTGATTGGCTCAACCGGGTCAGGCAAGACTACTCTGGTAAACCTGTTGCCGCGCTTCTATGATTACACCAGCGGCTCGCTAAAGCTGGATGGTGTTGAACTGCGCGATTACCCGCGTGAGTATTTGCGCAAGCAAATTGGAATTGTCGAGCAGGAGCCGTTTCTGTTCAGCCGTTCGATTCGCGAGAACATTACCTACGGGGTAGGCCGCGCGGTGAGTGACTATGAAGTTGAGCGCGCCGCCCGCGCCGCCGCTGTGCACGATGTCATTCTGAGCTTCCCAGATGGCTACAAAACCCTGGTTGGCGAAAAAGGTGTCACGCTTTCGGGCGGTCAGAAACAGCGGGTGACGATTGCTCGTACCCTGCTCAAAAACCCGCGGATTCTCATTCTGGACGACTCAACTTCCAGCGTGGATACCGAAACCGAAGCCGATATTCGCCAGGCGCTTAACGACCTGATGGAAAATCGCACCACCTTCATCATTGCCCATCGCATTCAATCTGTGATGAAAGCTGACCTTATTCTGGTGCTTGACAAAGGCGAGATTGTTCAGGCCGGCAAGCATGACGAACTGGTTCGGCAGGATGGCATTTATCGCAAGATTTATGACATTCAGACCCGGGTAGATGAAGAATTGCAGCAGGAAATCACTGCTGTCTAATCAAAAATGACGAATGATGAATGCAGGATAGCAATTATCTCACCTGAGAGTTCTGCATTCTTCATTCTGCCTTCTAAATTTGGAGAACTTATGTCTGACGAACTCATCGAAATCGAAGAAGAAGAATATACCAGTCAGCTGACCGGCCCGGTCTTGGAGCGGATTATCGGTCTGCTGCGCCCACACTGGAAGTATGTGCTTGGGTTCTTCCTGGCTATCTTGTTTACTTCTGCGCTCGACGGCGCTTTTACCTACATCAACAAAGGGATTATTGATGAGGGTATTGCCCTGAACAACCGCCAGCGCATTTGGGAACTGGCCATCCTGTATGGTGTTTTTCAACTTGTGCAGTCGGGCTTGGTGTTCCTGTTCATTTACCTGGCCGGTGTGCTGGGTGAGCGCATTCAGTATGATTTGCGCAAAATGCTCTTTAATCACCTGCAGGAACTCTCGCTTTCGTATTACTCACAGAACGCCGTTGGCCGATTGATGGCGCGGGTGACCTCGGATACCGGGCGGGTGGCCGACCTGATGACCTGGGGCTTGCTCGATACCACCTGGGCGGCAACCAACATCATTACCTCGGTGGTTTTTATGCTCATCATCAACTGGCAACTGGCCTTGATTGTGATGGCAATCTTGCCGGTCTTGATGGTGATTGCAGTGCAGTTTCGCAAGCGCATTCTGGTTGAGTTCCGCAACTCGCGCCGCGCCAACTCAAAGATTACTGGTGCATACAATGAGAACATTCAGGGTGTGCGCGTGGTCAAGGCGCTTGGGCGCGAAGATGAGAATACCCGCGAGTTTCAGGTGCTGACTGGCAATATGTACAAAGCCTCCTATCGCGCGGCCTGGCTCTCGGCGCTTTTCCTACCAGTGGTGCAGGTGGTCTCTGCCATTGCGCTGGGTGGTATTGTCTGGTATGGCGGAATTCAATCGGAGATTGGCTTGCTGACGGTTGGCGGTATTCATGCGTTTGTCTCGTATCTGACCTTCATGATGTGGCCTGTGCAAGATTTGGCGCGTGTTTATGCTGAAATGCAGCACTCGATTGCCTCGGCAGAACGCATCTTCAAACTGGTGGATACCCCGCCCGATGTGCACAACAAGCCAGACGCCATCCATGCCGAAACGCTGATGGGTGAAATTGAGTTTGACCATGTGCACTTCTACTATGAAGACCGCAAACCTGTGCTGACAGATTTCACCCTCAAAGTCAAACCCGGCGAGACGATTGCCCTGGTAGGCCCAACCGGTGGTGGTAAATCTACCATTGTCAACCTGCTGTGCCGTTTCTACGAACCGACTGTAGGCACGATTCGCATCAATGGGCGCAACTATACCGATTACACCTTGCAAAGCATTCACAGCCGCATTGGCATTGTGCTGCAAACTCCGCACCTGTTTAGCGGCACTGTGCGCGAAAACATCCGCTATGGGCGGCTGGAGGCCAGTGACGAGGAAATCGAAGAAGCCGCAAAAATCGCCGGGGCACATGATTTCATCCTGACCCTGCCGAAAGGCTACGAGGAGAACGTCGGTGAGGGCGGCAACCTGCTTTCCGTTGGACAGAAGCAGCTCATCAGCCTGGCGCGCGCTGTGCTGGCCCGCCCGGAATTGTTCATCATGGACGAGGCTACTTCCAGTGTGGATACGCTCACCGAGGCGCTCATCCAGAAGGGCATGGACGCACTCATGAAGGGACGCACTTCTTTCGTCATTGCTCACCGCCTTTCGACCATCAAGCGCGCAGACCGCATCCTGGTCATCGAATCAGGTCGGATTGCCGAACAAGGCACTCACGCCGAATTGTTGCGCCAGCGTGGACACTACTACCGCCTTTATACTCAGCAGTTCAAGCATGAGCGCGAAATTCAATACAGTGCGGCGGCCATGGTTCCGGCCATCAAGTAATTTGCGCTGCTCATCGCCAGCGTTCTACCCTTTTCTTGCCGGATGCAGTCCGAAGACAAGACTGCATCCGGGTTTTTTTCGATTGCGCTTGCAAGTTTGTGCTATAATCAAATCAATCCCCGAACGATTGACAAAAATGCTTGCTTATCCCCGGTGCTGGGGCCAGTTGGGTAACAAGCCTGACGCTTGATGAAATCTCATAAACTTTGTATAAATTAATTTGCTTTAGACGCTCAAACATTTGAGCGCATTTTCCTATTCCCAATTACGTTGAGACCAAACCACATGAACATACTTGAACTTGAAAACAAGCCCCTGGCAGAATTGCGGACGATGGCTGCCAGGGATTTTGGCATTCAAAACGCCAATCGTCTTAAAAAAGAGGCTCTTGTCATTCGCCTGCGCCAGGAGGAAGCCGCTCGTGAAGGCCTGGAAATTCGCGGTGGCATTCTTGAAATCATGGATGAGGGCATTGGTTTTCTGCGCTCAACCCGTTACACCATCAGTGATGATGATGTTTACGTTTCACAGGCCCAACTGCGCCGTTATGATTTGCGCTCGGGCGATTTAATCATCGGGCACGTGCGCCCACCCCGCGATTCAGAACGTCATTGGGGCTTGCTTAAGGTGGAGTCGATTAACGGGGTTGACCCGGAAGAGGCCCGCCGCCGCGTCAAGTTCGAAAACCTGACCCCGATTTTCCCGGATAAGCGCTTTGACCTCGAGACCCGAGGCGATGTGCTTTCGACTCGCATGATTAACTTGATTGCCCCAATTGGACGCGGCCAGCGCGGCCTGATTGTCTCGCCGCCCAAGACCGGTAAGACGACCATCCTCAAGCAGATTGCCAACGCCATCTCGACCCAGTACCCCGATGTGCATCTGATTGTCGCCCTGATTGGCGAACGCCCAGAAGAAGTAACCGACATGGATCGCTCTGTGGACGCCGATGTGGTTGCTTCAACGTTTGATGAGCCGGTCACCTCGCACGTCCGCGCTGCCGAAATTGCGCTTGAACGCGCCAAGCGTCTGGTCGAAATCGGTCGTCATGTGGTGATTCTGATGGATTCAATCACCC
>CAZNCT010000162.1:0-5869 GCA_964571615.1 uncultured Anaerolinea sp.
GCCATCAGCCAGGTAAACCGGCCAAGCGACAAAAACCTGGGCCTGCCTACTCATCTGGATGTCGCCAGTGCGCAAACCCTGGCCAGCACCAACTCCACTGCATTCTTGCAGTCGCTTAAAAAGCAAAATAAAGCCAACTATGAGCGTTTTGACAAAGCCCAAATGGAGGAACTGCGAAATCGCTACAGTGCGGTCAGGCGCTATGCCAAGGCTGGTTTGGCCGCCAGTCACCCGGAATTGATTCAAGACCCGGCCAAGCGCGCCAAGTGGTCCAGCCCAGAATATCGACAGATGGTGGAACAGGGCGCGGGGGCGCTTCCGAAAATTGTTAATGAATGGGATGCCAAGAGTTATAACGAGCAAATGAACGCCGCGCCCAAGCCGGGTGCTACCGCCAGCGGTTACGCCCAAAGGGCAGTGCTGGCTTATAACAAAGCCGCCAGCGGCCAGGAACCCCGGCATAGCGCCGAGGGCAGTGATGTGCATGGCCCACTGCCAACCACGCTCTGGACGCCCTCAGCCGAACCTGTTCGCCCAACCAACCAGCGGCACGGGCGTATTCTCAGACCGACCGACCTGAGTAACCCCATGCTGATTGGTCAGCGTGCCCAGCGCATTCCCCGAACGGGTCTGCCAACCCCCGCCGATACAGGCACCGTTGCCAACCCGCCGGTGAATACGACCGCCAATCCCTCATCAACGACTGATGAAGAAGAACTGATGCTCCAGGCCGATAGTCGAGGCAAGCGCCAGGGGGTGACCACTGCCAACGGCGAATTAATCCCCGAACTCAATCAGGCCATTCAACGTAAGCGCGGCGGCGGAACCAGCCTGCCCGAGGAAGTGCGCCGCGATGCCAGGCGTATTTTGGGCCAGGATTTTAAGGATGTCCGCATTCATACCGACTCCGAGGCCCATCATCTCAGCCGCAGCATCAGCGCCCGTGCTTTTACCATCGGCAAGGATATTTTCTTCAAAGAGGGGGTCTTTGCCCCAGGCACCCGCGCCGGACGAGAAACCATCCTGCACGAGCTGACCCATGTTGTTCAGCAATCGCGCAGCGGCCGAACCCCTGGCGGCGCCCTGAAACTTGGCGCGCCTGATACGGCTCATGAAAAAGAAGCCGACCAGGTCGGCAAAAAACATGCCGCCGTGCCGACTGCGGTTTTGCCATCGGTACAGCGCTCTGTCGAAGAGGAAGAAATTCAGGCCCAGGGCGAGGAAGACGAACTGATGATGCAGCCTGCCGAAGAAGAAGAAATCCAGATGCAGGGTGATGACGACGATTGGGAAACCGACCCCGAGCCGGTCAAACAGACCCGGTCAGAGCCGGTTTCGCGCGAAAAAATGAGCGAACTTTCTCAACTGATGGTTGGACAGATGCAAGCCGGTGAAATCTCGCACGGCCTGGTAAAACCGAATATCCCCGAAGCCCCGCCGCCGCCCTTGCCCAAGCGCCCCCGGGTGGCCCAAAAAGGCGGATTTTCCAGCGAAATTGCCCAAAAAGCCAAAGCCATGAGCGGCCCCAAACAGCGCCGTAATCTCGAAAAGTTAGAGTCGGCTCGCAGCGAAAAGGTGGGCACGCGCCTTAGCCAGCAATATAAAGAAGACCAGGCCAAAAAACCAAAATCGGTCGGACAGCGTCTGAAAGCCGGCTTGGGCCAGGCTGGCAAATTTGGCGCCAGCCTGCTCAAAAGCTCTCTAAAATCTCAGGTTGGTGATATTTCAAAACAATTTACCGGTGTCAATCTGCTAGAAAAATACGGCGACTTCAAAGAAAAGCAATCCGCCAAGGCCAAAGAAAAAGAAGCCGAACAGGCCAAAGCCAGCCCGGGTGGCGGTGGTGGAGGCGGCGCCAGTGAAATGATTGCCGAGCTGTACCAGGAGAATAAACGTCTCAAAGCGCAACTCGCTGAATTTGAAAATGCAAAAGCCTGACAGGTGAAATGTGATAGCAGACGTTGATGAAGTCTTGCGGAAACTGCTCATCCGCGAAATCGAAATCAAAGACAACGAGGTCGATATTCAATTCGACCAGCCCAGGCGCGAGTGGTCGGCCCGCCTGAGTAAACCGACTCTCAACCTGTTTCTCTTCGATATTCGCGAGAATTTGCGCCTGCGCGGTTCGGAGCAGTACTTTACCTACAACCGGCCCGATGGCACCAGCGAGGTGCGCCGCAACCCGGTGCGGCTTGATTTGCGTTATCTGCTGACGGCCTGGGTCAAAGAAGCCGAAGATGAACACCTGTTGCTCTCAAATGCTTTGATGGGTTTACTGCGTAATCCCTTCTTGCCGGTCGATTTATTCACCGAGCGGCTCAAGCCCCAGCCCAACCCCTGCCCAATTGAAATAGCGACTTTCCCATCTGATGCCGGGCCAATGGATAAATTT
This sequence comes from uncultured Anaerolinea sp., assembly GCA_964571615.1. Taxonomy (GTDB): domain Bacteria; phylum Chloroflexota; class Anaerolineae; order Anaerolineales; family Villigracilaceae; genus UBA8950. The sequence continues at coordinate 2,393 of CAZNCT010000162.1, forward strand.
ACAGAAATCTGGGGTGTGCTGGATAACGAAATGCGCCCCGGCATTCTTGTGACGGTTACCATTTCGGTTGACCCCTACAAGCCGCTCATTTTTGGTCAGGTACGCAGCCGCGAGATGCGTTTTTTGCAAGACAGCGGCATTGGCGGCCCGCCAGGGGCTCTTCAGGTTACCAAAAAACTCTCGAAAAAGTACTGGGTGGTTTCTGGCCTGCTCAAAAGCCAGAAGTACGACCTGTCCACCCTGTCTTTGGTTCTGGTGGAAAAGCAAGAGCCGGTCGAACTGCGCGAGGGCGGCAGGTTTGCCTTGCAGCGATTGGCCGAAGGTGAGTACCACCTGGATATTCTCTATAACAAAAAAGTTATCAAGCGGCAGAAAATTCACGTTCCGAGCGAAGACTATGACATTCAGGTCTAGCCAACGTTGCGCTGAAACCCGAGAAAGGAGCGACACTGGATATTCTCTGTTCTCTCATGCAAATTCGTCTCTCAACCGACTCAACTTTTTACCAAGGAGGAACCCATGCCTGAGTACTTATCACCCGGCGTTTATGTTGAAGAAGTAGACCGCGGGCCAAAACCCATTGAAGGCGTTGGCACAGCCATGGCGGCTTTTGTCGGATTTACCGAAAAAGCCGAGATGGTGCGCGAAGTCGATGGCGAAATGGTGGTCGAAAATCTGCTCAACCGCCCGCAGCTGGTCACCAACTGGACGCAATTTGTAGAACGCTTCGGCGGTTTTGTTGCCGGAGTCAATTTGCCGCAATCGGTGTATGGCTATTTCACCAATGGCGGTTCGCGTTGCTATGTCGTCAGTGTGCGCACTTTTCCAAAGGCCGAAGCGACTCTGGTCAATGCTCAGGGCAAGCCGGCGCTGACCGTCCGCGCCCGGCAGGCGGGGGTGGATGGCATGAAACTCAGGGTGCGGGTTGGCGACCTGGCCCTGCCGGCCCCGGCTCCGTCCAGCAAAAAAGGCGGCGGCGAGACCGAGGAATCGGCCCCCGAAGCGGCGCCTGAAGCAGGCGGCGACCATTCTTTCACCCTGCACGTTGAGCGCGAAACCCCTTCGGGTGGCTGGAAGAACCTGGAGACCCTGACCGGTGTCCGCCTTCAGACCGCTGTGCTGGAAGGCAAAAAACAAACCGTTTTGTCTTTCAAAAACAACAAACCACCCAAATTTGTGACCATTGAACTGCTTGAGACCGCACTCGAAAAAGCCATGCCGCGCGAGCAGGAACAGCCCTTGATGATTGAGAAAAAACTGCTCGAGGCTCCCACCGCCAGCGATTTCCGTGGCGATGTCAGCGAACGCAAGGGCGTCGAGGGTCTCGAAGTTCTCGATGATGTCACCATGCTGGTTGTGCCAGACCTGATGACCACCATGCCCGGCGAAAAGCTCAATCTCGATATGGTCAAGGCCGTGCAAGGGATGATGATTGCCCATTGTGAGCGCATGGGCGACCGGGTCGCCATCCTGGATACCCCGCCCAACCTGACCCCTCAGGAAGTCAAAAAGTGGCGCATGGAAGTCACCGGCTTCGACTCCAGCTACGCCGCCATGTATTACCCCTGGGTGCGGGTGATGGATCCGGCTACCGACCATCTGGTCAGCATGCCGCCCTCGGGGCATATTGCTGGCTTATGGGCGCGCAATGACAACACCCGCGGGGTGCACAAAGCCCCGGCCAATGAAGTCTTGCAGGGCGTGGTCGGGCTGGCTTACCAGACCACCAAAGGTGAGCAGGATACCCTCAACCCGATTGGCGTCAATTGCATCCGTTCCTTCCCCGGGCGGGGCATTCGTGTTTGGGGCGCGCGCACGCTTTCCAGTGACCCGGCCTGGCGCTATATCAACGTCCGCCGCTTGTTCAACTATGTCGAAAAATCCATCGAAAATGGCACCCAGTGGGTTGTCTTTGAACCCAACAACCGCAAACTGTGGGCGCGTGTCAGCCGCGATGTTTCGGCATTCCTGCGCACCGTCTGGCGCGATGGTGCCTTGTTTGGCTCCTCGCCAGCCGAGGCTTTCTACGTCAAATGCGACGACGAACTCAACCCGCCCGAATCGCGCGACCTGGGCCGCCTGATTATCGAAATTGGCCTGTCGCCCGTCAAACCCGCCGAATTTGTCATTTTCCGTATCAGCCAGTGGGCTGGCCCTGGCTCGGAATAACCCGATAAGGAGATTTACCTATGGCAGAGCGAGAAGACCCCCTTGTTGCATTTAAGTTTGGTCTTGAAATTGAAGGCAAACTGAGCGGCTTCTTCACCCAGGTGAGCGGCATTGGCTCAGAGACCGAGGTTATCCAGCAGAAAGTGGTCAACTCTGAAACGGGTGAGACCATTATCCGCCAGATTCCCGGACGCCTGACCTGGACGCCCGTCACCCTCAAGCGCGGCGTCACCAGCAGTATGGACATCTGGCAGTGGCGCCAGCAGGTTGTGGATGGCAAAATTGACGAAGCCCGCACCAACTGCTCCATCGTTGCGTATTCGCAGGACAACACCGAAATTGCGCGCTGGAACTTTGAGAATGCCTGGCCCAGCAAAGTGGTTGGCCCCGAAATGGACGCCGGCTCGACCAACTACATGATTGAAGACGTGACCATCGTCCACGAGGGCGTCCTGCGCGTCAGTTAACCGTCCTGTACCACAGGCAGGTTTTCCCCGCATTACCCGGCCCGGGTAATGCGGGGGCCTCCTGTCTTTTCTTGTTGAGTGAGTGCGCCTATGTCGTTGTTTTACCCAACTCCCAATTCGCAGTACGCGCTCTACGAAATGGTCAAAAACGTTCCGGTGGCCTTTCTGGCTCATTTCGACTCTCTGACCGGCGGCGACCAGGTCATTTCGATGGTCAAATACAACATCATTGATGCCAATGGCAGCGTCACCACCAGGTATATGCCGGGGCAGACCACCTTTGAAGCCTTTGAATTGCTCCGCCCGATGGATGTTGTTGCCAAAGAAGTGGCGGCGCTCTTTTACGACTCGGTTGCCGGAAAACTCAGGACGCTCCGAAAAAACTATTCCATTTCGATGAACGATGCCAATGGCAACCCCCTGGTCTGGTGGCATTTGTATAACGCCCTGCCTACCAAAGTTTCGGGCTTCTCATTCAACGAATACGCCGAGGCAGAGTACGCCTGCTTTGAATTATCCCTCCTGCCCGAAGCGGTTGAAATTGTCTTTGAAGATTCGGCTGTCGAAGAAGCTGTCTCAGACGCCCTGAAGCACTGGGACGAGGACGAAAACGGCTAATTTTGCTGTTCCCATCTGGAGAAAACGCATCCATGACCCTCAAAACTGAATTTGAATTTGAACTGCCAATGGGCTACGTTGATAAAGAAGGCAACCTGCACAAAAAGGGAACCATGCGCCTGGCAACCGCACTGGATGAAATCACCGTTCTGAACGATATGCGCGTGCAGAGCAATGAAGCCTATATTGTGATTGTCCTGCTGGCGCGTGTCATCACCAGCCT
>CAZNCT010000162.1:5905-6257 GCA_964571615.1 uncultured Anaerolinea sp.
CTTATTTGCCGCCGACCTGACCTTTTTGCAAGAATTCTACCGTCAGATTAATGAAAGCGGACACACCCGCCGCGAATTTAGCTGCCCGCATTGCCAGAAACCTTTCGAGGTCGATTTTTCGACACTGGGGGGGGTGTCTTAGGCTACCCCAGGGAACAGCTCTACCAGGAGGTAGCCTACATTGCTTACTACTTCCACTGGCCGCCCGATGCCATTCTCAACCTTGAGCATCGCTTCAGGCGTCAGTGGGTGCAAGAAATTGCCAAAATCAACAAACGCCTCAACCAGGGAGCCTGACTAAATGCCCGAAAATTCGTCCCCATCCCTTCCCGGCGCAAGCAGTGAGCTGGTC
>CAZNCT010000162.1:6309-7631 GCA_964571615.1 uncultured Anaerolinea sp.
AAATTGTGGCTTTGTTGCGCCGTGAAATTGAAATTGAAACTGAGCGTGCCGGAAAGTTCTTTACAGGAACCTGACCATGCCCCTGTTACAAAAGATTGTTGATGACCGTTCTTATACCCTCAAATCGGATGCCGATGCGGCAGCCCAGGCGGCGGCCAAATCGGCAGAAGAAGCCGCCAAGGCCGAGCAGGCTTACCGCGAAGCCAGCCGCGAGGCCGCCGAGGCCTCGCCCGCCCTGGCCGCCGCAGCCCGCGCCAAAGTGGAAGCCGCCAAAGCGGCCTTTGATAGCGCCGCCGTCAAGGCCGCCCAGGATGCGATTGCCGCCGCCAAAGCCGTCAAAAATGCCAGGGCCAGCACGCCCCTGGCCGTAGGTGAGCCGCTCAGCAACCTGGATGAATACCCGGTTGCCGTCTATCAGTTTGCGGTCGAACTTTCCAAAAGCCCGGGCGTTTATGTCGCCCTCTTTCAATCCGTCTCGGGCATTGAAGTCAGCCGTGAAGTTGAAGGTCTGACCGAAGGCGGCAAAAATGAAGCCACCCATGAGTTCCCCGGCCACATTTCTTACGGGCACATCACCCTTGAGACCGGCCTGACCTCCTCCTCGTTTTTCTACGATTGGATGATGGCCGGGCAATATCACGGCATTGTGCGCAAATTTACCTTCGACCTGATTCAGCGCCGCCATAACCCGGCTTATGCCAGCAGTTCTGACCCGCTTTTTAGCGAAGTGAAGCGCTGGACGTTTCACAATGCCTTCCCCGTCAAATGGAAAATCTCAGACCTGAGCATCGATGATTCTGAGCGCATCGTCATCGAATCGCTCGAGCTTTCGTTTGATTTCTTTGAACTGACCTTCAAGTAATCCTTTCTTAAGAAAATGACCAGCCCTGCCCCGCTCATCCAGCGCTTGCAAGCCCAACAGGCCCAAAGCCGCCGCATGTTGACCCCCGGCCTTTCTGGCCAGGCTCTCCCGGCGCGTTTTTCGCCGGTTCTGGATGGCATTGGGGCCTCGAAGTATCGTCAGGTGGTCGAAAAAATGCGCGTTCTTGGCCCCAACCGCCTGGGCCATTTGCAGCCAGCCACCATCAACCAGATTGGCCGTGACCTGCCCGCCAGGTTTGCCAACCCGGCTTCACTGTTGCACATCAAACCGGCGGGGGGACGCGAGTCCAGCATCTGGTCTGACCTTGAGACGACCCTGCCCAGCGCCCAGGCCGCTTCTCCGGCGGCGCAGACCCCCGAAGAGCCGGGCGTCTTGCGCCAGGGCAGCATCATCCAGCGCATGTCCACCACCCCGCGGCCCGGCCAAAGCCTCGAAGCCT
>CAZNCT010000163.1:0-2316 GCA_964571615.1 uncultured Anaerolinea sp.
AACCTGCCAACGTTCGGCCAGGTAGGCCGCCAGAAACAGGGCTTCTTTGGCGCGGGCACTGCCATCAAAGGCCAGCAAGGCCCGCGAAATCGGGCGGAACTTGCCGGGCACCGCCAGGATGGGACGCCCAGCGCGGGCAATAATCGTCCGCAACGGGGAGGCCAGGCCCGAAATCCCTGCCGCGGGCGGGTAATTGACCTTCAAGACCACCAGGTCTGCAAGAGGCGAGCGTTCAAGAATTTTTGGAGCCGGTTCGCCAACTTCTAAGGCAAGACTGCCGCGCAAGCCCGATTCCTGGCAGAGTTGATTGAAGCGGGCCTGCAAATCACGCGCGGCAGGGCTTTGAAGTTTTTCGGGGCTATCTTCGATATGCAAGCCTTGCAGGGCGGCACCTTCGCGCTGGGCCACCCAGAAAGCCTGATGGACAGCCTGCCAGCCTTCGTCTCGGTCGCTAAGCGGAACAAGAACATCCTTAAATAAATGTTCGGTGTAGCGCTCAACCATTTTGGCGCGGCGCCAACTGCCGGTCTCGTAGCGCTCTGAAGTGCCACCCACCTGGTCAACCAGCACCTCGGCAATCGCCTGCGGGCGGATAATCCAGCCGAGCTGGCTTTGCAAAACTTCGCGGTGCTCACTGACCCACAAGTACAGGTCGGTAATGGTACGGTCGGGGAACCAGCGCATCAGGCCACGATCTCGCACTGTTTCGGCAAACGGGATGTAAATGTTGTCGTACCAGTCGAGCATCGCTTCTTCAAACGAGAGTTCCAACTGTCGGTCTACCCAGGCATAGTAGCGGTGGACATGGATTTGCTGAATCAGTTTCTCGTACTGACCCGGGATAGTCACCGTCAGGTCAACGTTGGGGCGTTTTTCGTGCAGACCGGTCTCTTCCAAAAAGGCGGCATATTCTGACTTGATAATCAGTTCATCGGGATTGGTGTCGGGTGTCAGCGGGACATTGCTCTTTACTTCAATGACATTCGCCTGAATGGTCTTCCAGCCTTCCTGGCGGGCAACCGAAACACGGTGATTGCCATCGAGCACAAAATAAACATCGCTGACCTTGTAAACATCAATCGGCGGGAAACCGCTCTCCTCGAGGCTGGCTTTGACGTTGGCCCAGCGCTGTTCGTCACTGGGGTTGCGCGGCAAAAAGGTGCGAGTGAAATCGGTATAACGGCCCACACTGCCGACAATCGCATCCAGCGGAATATCTTGCACGCCGCGCTCTGCGCGAGCCTGTAGTTTGAGCTTCTCGGCAACTTCATCAAAAGAAAGCAAGGAATTCGACTTGCCCAACAGGCGCGACAAAAGTTCTTCCATCGTGGCCTTTTGGTGGGCGAGATGGAAGTCTTCAATGGCCGAACTAATTTTGGTGTTTTCAGAAGGACTCATAGGTTCAAATTCCGGGGCAATTATATCCGACAAAAAAGACCGCCCGGAGGCGGCCTGTTCTGGCGAACCGGGTTGTTTTACCTGGGGGGTGAGGGCGGGTAAGTATACTTTGCAAAAGCCAGATTAATCAAGCGGCGCGGCAGGTTGAAAATGCCAAGATGAACCAGCATCAAAACAGAGACAACCATCATCAGGCCAAAAAAATAGACATCACCTTCAACGTTTGGTCTGGCATGCTCGATAAAAACGTAATGGATCACCATCGCTGCCAGATGCACGACACCACCGATGAGAAAAGGGATCGAAAAGGGGCGCAAATCATGATCTTCTATCAGTAAATGCAAGCCAACCAATACCATGACCCCGGCGCCAATTGCAAAAGAGTAACGCAGGTAATGAACTGCTGGATCGAATAATTCTACAAAGAGCTTGTAAATGACGCGCGCATAGAGGAACAAAATACCCGCCGCGGTGAGGAGAATATACACGCGAACCACCAGCGGCATAATCAAATCGCCCAAGGCTCGTATGCAAACCAGTGTCACAATCCAACCCAGGATAAAAGACAGACCAAGAGCCACAAGTTTTGGAAACAGGCCTGCCAGTTCCAACCCATCGGTTAAAATATCCCACAGCAAACGGACGCCACCCAGCATGGCAATCGTCAGGGCCGAAAAGGCAACCAGAGTCAGAACCTGACGTATCTGGCGGCGCCTCTGCTCCCGATAAGGAATTGATTTGGTGGGGGTTGTATCGGGCGAAGTCTTGTAAAATGGCGGTACGCTGCCATTACCAACATGGTTGGACATAGCCACTCCATTTTGCAATGAGATTGCAATGATTGTACCACTTTGCGCAATCAATTTTATTTTCTGTTTGGAGGTTGTAAATGCTTTCGTGGATTGAACAAAACCGCCT
>CAZNCT010000163.1:2344-7479 GCA_964571615.1 uncultured Anaerolinea sp.
GGCCCGCCAGGCTGCGCGGCTGCCGCACGTGCTTATTGTCATTCTGATGGGGTTAGGCATCGCTTTTGTTTCACAAATTGGAGCCATTCCGGTTTTTCTTGTTCAAATTATGCTCTACGGTTTTTCAGAAGGTGGAGCAGGGATGCCCGTTGATGCTTTGCTCTCTGGCGCCTGGCTGACAGCCCTGTTGGTGAGCAGTTTTAGCGGTATTTTTATCTTCCTATGGTTATGGACGCGTTTTTATGAAAAACGTTCCTTCTCAAGCCTGGGGTTAGAAAAAACCGGCGCTATCACACGATACATCCGCGGCTTTGTGGTAGGGGTGGGCATGTTTGGCGGCGCAATCGGACTGCTGGCCCTGTTGGGCTTTGTTGAGCTCGAAACAGGCGACCCGGCCATGCAAGGGATGGCCGCGCTGGGCGGCGTGGCGATTGTGCTAATTGGCTGGATTGTGCAGGGCGCCGGAGAAGAAGTTCTGACCCGCGGCTGGATGCTGCCGGTTTTAGCGGCGCGTTACAAGCCCTGGGTCGGAATTTTGGTCTCGTCTCTGTTCTTCGCCTTCCTGCATGGCCTGAACCCCAACCTGAGCATCATCGCCATGCTCAATCTGGCGCTGTTTGGCTTTTTTGCGGCTTTCTACGCCCTGCGTGAGGGTTCGCTCTGGGGCATTTGCGCTCTGCACTCGGCCTGGAACTGGGTACAAGGCAACATTCTGGGATTCGAGGTCAGCGGCGGTAATTTCGGCGGCGGCACACTCGTCAATCTGATAGAAAGCGGCCCCGATTGGCTGACCGGAGGCCCGTTTGGCCCTGAGGGCGGGCTGGCGGTGACGTTTGTGCTGGTGATTGGGATTGTATTACTGCTTACCTGGCCGCAGGCGGAGGCCGTGGAATGAAAGCAATTTGCGTTTACTGCGGCTCGGCCAAAGCAGCCCACCCGGATTTTCACCTGGCTGGCCGTCAAATGGGGCGCATCCTGGCTGAAAACGGAATCCGATTAATTTATGGCGGTGGCAAAACCGGTGTAATGGGCGCAGTTGCCGATGGAACACTGGAAGCCGGAGGCGAAGTAATTGGCGTCATCGTTGAGAGCATGAACACCCCGGCCCTGGCCCACACCGGCCTGACCCGGCTGGAAGTAACACCTACCATTCACGAGCGCAAAGCCCGCATGTACGAGTTGGCCGAAGGTTACATTGCCCTGCCAGGCGGGTTTGGCACCCTCGATGAACTCTTCGAGACGATTACCTGGGGCCAGATTGGCCTGCACAGCAAACCCATCGGTCTGCTCAACACACGCGGCTACTACGACCTGCTGATACAAATGATTGACCGGGCCGTGCAGGAAGGCTTTATCTTCCGCGAACATCGGGCCATGCTCTCGATTGCCGTTGAACCGACAGCCCTGCTGGCCCAAATGCGCCAGCACGAGCACCCGGTTGAAGCCGTGGAACGCTGGATGCGCCAGGATTAAATGAAACCGGGCGGGACGTTGTCATGTCCCGCCCCGTACGTTTTCAGACTCTCTTACAATGGTCTCGATACGACGGCTGCGACAAGGAATCGCACGCCCCTGAAACACGCGCCGCCTACTCGACCATCTAGCAGCATCAGTTACAAAACCACCCCTAGTTCCTTCTCTACTTCATCCAGTATTTCACCGCTCTTGACCAGCGCCTTCATGGCGTTGTGGTCGTTGAACAAGGGGCGGTCTACCTCCAGATGGGCGACATGGCGGCGAATGACCTCGCGCGCCTTTTGCGTTCCCCGGCCCGGAGTAAACTCACGGAAGTCAAGCGCCTGGGCGGCGGCCATCAGTTCGATACCGAGCACGCCACAGGCGTTATCCAAAATTTGCAGGTTCTTGAGGGCCGTATTCATGCCCATCGAGACAAAATCTTCCTGGTCGGCGGCGGCGGGGATAGACTGAATGCTGGCCGGGGCTGAAAGGATACGCTGCTCGACAATCAGCATATCGGCGGTGTACTGGCTGAGCATCAGGCCCGAGTAAAAGCCCGGTTCATGGGCCAGGAAATCGGGCAGGCCAACGCTCAGGGCCGGGTTGGTCAGACGATTCAGGCGGCGCTCCGAAAGCACACTAACCATTGTGATGGCCGCCCCGGCCATATCCATTGGGAGGGCCACCGGCGACCCCTGAAAGTTGGCCCCCGTCAGGGTCAGTTTTTCGTCGGCGACAAAAATCGGGTTGTCGGCGACTGCGTTCAGTTCGATTTCGACCTGGCTGCGGGCGTAGGCCAACGCATCCCAGGCCGCCCCGGCCACCTGCGGGGTGGAACGCATCGAGTAGGCATCCTGCACCTTGGTTTTCATCCGGCCAGTGGTCAGGTCGGAGCCTTCAATCACCTGGCGGATGATTTTTGCGGCACGCTGGGCGCCTTTAAAGCCGCGAAGTTCGTGCAGTTTTGGGTTATAGGGTTTCAGGTTGCCGAGCAAGGCTTCAATCGACATGGCTGCACCAATCAACGCCTGCTTAAGCCAGCGTTCCATATCGTAGAGCGTCAGCGCGCTGATGGCGGTCAGCAGGTTTGAGCCGTTGATGGCCGCCAGGCCGTCGCGCGCCTGCAAGCCAGGGATGGGAATTCCGGCGCGCTGCATGGCGACTTTGCCAGGCAATCGTTCGCCCTGGTAAAAAGCCTCGCCCTCGCCCATCAGCAGCAGGGCGGCCTGGGCCATTGGGGCCAGGTCGCCACAGGCGCCGACCGAGCCTTTCTGGCAAATGACCGGCGTAACGCCCCGGTTGAGCATTTCGACATACGTCAGCGTAATTTCAGGACGACAGGCCGAATAGCCGCGTGCGTGAACGTTGATGCGCGAAGCCAGCGCCGCGCGGGCATGCTCCAGCGGAATGGGGTCGCCTATCCCGGCGGCATGGTTATAGACCAGGTAACGCTGGAATTCCTTAACTTGCTCATCGTTGAGAATTTTTTCAGAGAACTCGCCAATGCCGGTGTTGGTGCCGTACATAATTTCATGGGCGGCCAGTTTTTCTTCCAGCACGGCGCGGCAGGCGCGGATGCGCTCGAGCGCGGCGGGGTCGAGTTCCACTTTCTCGCCAAAGCGGGCAATCTGGACGAGTTTTTCAATGGTCAGGGATGAACCATCGAGACAGATAGGCATGGATTTCTCCTTTGATTTGGGAAAAGATGAAGGGGTGATTCGATTGTACTGCGGCATGGCAGCCAAAATCATCTGGCAGATGTCACCTTCTTTACAGCAGGGTTTCACATGCGAGATTGCTTCAACCCTAAAAAGCAGGAACGCAAAAGGGCTATTGGCTTGTTACAATCGGGTACACTTTGTATCCATTCAAGACAATTTTCAGCCCTCTATCAACCGCCCCTATGAGCACAGAAAACGAATTTATCCCCCAAATTGCCATGTCCATTCATGCCCACCCCGACGACCAGGAATTCACGGTCGGCGGGACGCTAGCCCGCTGGGCTGCTGCCGGCTGTGAAATCATCTCGGTGACGATTACCAGCGGCGACGCCGGAAATAATGACCCCGATAAAGACGCCGCCTACAAGCCCGTGCTGGCGAAAATCCGCGAGGCGGAGCAAATGGCCGCCAACGAAACCCTGGGCATCAAGACCAGCATCTTCCTGCGCTATCCAGACGGCGAACTCGAAGCGACCCTGCCCCTGCGCAAGGAACTGACCCGCCTGATTCGACAGTACAAGCCGGATGTGGTGGTCACAGGCGACCCGCAGGGCGTTTTCTACGGCAACGGCTACATCAACCACCCCGACCACCGCGCCGCCGCGCAATCGGCACTCTACGCCACCTTCCCATCCGCCGGGACGCGGCTGATTTTCACCGACCTGCTCGAGGCTGGCTACGAGCCGCATAACGTCAAGCGGGTTTACATTCACGGCTCGGAGAAGCCCGACACCTGGGTGGATATTGCCGCCAGCATCGATACAAAAATTGCGGCGCTGAAGAAGCATGTCTCACAACTGGGCGATTGGGACCCGGAAAAGATGATTCGCGAGTGGGCGGCAGAAGAAGCCAAAGACCACGGCCTTGAACTGGCCGAGGCTTACAAGGTCATGATTCTGGTCGAAGACCGACCCGAAAACTGAAAAACGCGGTCATGGCGAGAGGGACAACAAAGGCCTGCAAAAAAAGCAAACGGCAACCCCGAGAGACGGTGGTTGCCGTTTTGATTGATTGCCAGGTGTTCTGGACTACTTTGCAAACAAGCCGATTGCCCAGATAACCAGAGAAACCACAATGCCAATTGGCACCAGAACAATCAAAAGCCCAAACAATAAATTGCGGATATTGATGTTGCGGTAACGTTCAATTTCTTTTTCAAAATCGGCCGCCGCGCGCAGGGATTTTTCATCGCCCAATTGCAAGCGCAATTTACGGCTGATGGCGCGCAGGCGTCCGATGGCGGCTTCTTCGACATCGTCGGCGTTGTCGAAACCCATCAGGGCGACACAGCGCAGGCCGGCTTCAATCAGCACATCCCGGTCATCGGGCAGAAAGCCGTTTTTGAGCAATTCAATCTGAGCCTTGTCGTCCTTGGCAGACAGCAGGCCGTGAAAAACCTCCAGGGCCTGTCGCTGTTCATCAATGACCGGGTGGGCAACCCCGAGCGTACCGCAATATTCACATAACACTCGCTTAAGCGGCGCCCCGCAATTGGGGCAGTTGGTTGGCAGCGCAGGCATAACGAACTCCAAATTTGAACCAGGTTCAGGCCGACAACATCACCTTGGGCCGATATTGCAGGGCCTCGGCGACATGCGCGGGTTGAATGTTCTCACTACCGGCCAGGTCTGCAATGGTGCGGGCCAGTTTCAGGGTGCGGTGATAGGCGCGGGCCGAAAGATTGAGCTGGCTCATCGCGGCGCGCACCAGGTTATCGCTGGTTTCATCCAGCTTGCAGAACTGGCGGACTTCGGCGACGCGCATATCGGCATTGCAAACGATGTTGAGAGATGGATGCCTGGCAATTTGCGAGAATCGCCGTGTTTGCAATTCGCGGGCGGCCTGCACGCGCTGGCGGATGGCAGCGGATGGCTCCCCAAGCCGGTCGCTGGATAGTTTGGCATAATCGACCCGCGGCACTTCGATGTGGATATCGATGCGGTCGAGCATTGGACC
>CAZNCT010000164.1:0-7461 GCA_964571615.1 uncultured Anaerolinea sp.
TCCAGGGGCCGCTTTCGGGCAGGACGACTTCGTTGAGCAGTTCAAAGATGATGGGCAGGCCCGCATGATGATAGCGGCGGACGATGGCTTCCCACAAGGCGATGAAGCGTTTTTGGGCGGCTTCCTGGTCAAACAGCACGTTCAGGTGCATGGTTTCGGGCTGGAGGGTATTGTTGAAAGTGTAGCCAGGGGCGTGATGCAGGTCGAAGACCAGCCCCAGCCCGGCGGCGCGGCACCATTCGAGGCAGGCATCGATGTACTGAAAGCCGTCTTCGCGGTATTGGCCGGGGGCGTCATCGGATTCGAGGACGGGGTAATCTACCGGCAGGCGGATGTGGTCGAAACCCCAGGCGGCAATCTGCTCAATATCGGAGCGGGTGATGAAGGTTTTGAAGTGTTCGTGGTTATATTGGGGATACTGGGAGAGCCAGCCGCCCAAATTGACGCCGTTCATGAAGTTTTGCATGGGATTCTCCTATGCGTATCCGCGCGCTTTGGCCTCTTCCAGCATGGCTTCGGTGGCGGTTGCGCCGCTGCGGGTGCAGCCCAACTCGCGGACTTTGAGCAGTTGGTCGAGGTTGCGCACGCCGCCGGCGGCTTTGAGCTGCACTTCGGGCGCGCTGTGCTGGCGCATGAGTTTCAGGTTATGCTCGGTGGCGCCCTGGTAGTTGTAATCTCCGCTGGGCTGTTTGACAAAGCCGTAGCCGGTGGAGGTCTTGACGAAGGCGACCTTCAGTTCGGAGCAAATCTGGCACAGTTTGATGATATGCTCGTCTTTGAGATAATCAGTCTCGAAGATGACCTTGAGAATCGCGCCGTTTTCAACGCAGGTGCGGTTGACGGCTTCGATGTCGGCACGGACGAAATCCCAATCACCGCCCAGGGCTTTTCCGATGTTAATCACCATGTCAATTTCGGTCGCGCCATCGTGGATGGCCTGTTCGGTCTCGGCGACCTTGATTTGGGTGGTGCTGTTGCCGTGCGGGAAGCCGATGACGGCGCACACCCCCACGCTGGAGCCTTCCAGGGCTTCTTTTGCCATCTTCACCGCGTAGGGTTTGACGCATACGGTGGCGACATCGTACTTGCGGGCGACTTCGCAGCCTTTGAGAATTTCGGCGTCGGTCATGGTGGGATGCAGCAGGGAGTGGTCAATCATTTTTGCAAGGTCGTGCAGGGTGGTCATGGAGGTATCCTTTTGTGAACGCTCTTTTAGAAGAAGCAAAAAAAAACAAAAAACAGGCATATCAAAGGCAAAAACAGCCTTTTTCGTGCGCCCATACGGATTTTATCTCAAAATTTCAAGTTTCGAAGCCAGAAGCCTTGTGAACGATCAAAATTTCAAATGTCCAGAAAGACAGATTAGTGCATCGGAAAATAAATCTTTGGCAAAAGCGGGCATCTGGTAGAAAATAGTCAGATGAACAAACAACACATACAACTCAGTCCAGCAGATCGAGAATATCTCGAAGCCTTGATAAGCAAGGGTGAACTCAAAGCAAAAACCTATCGCCGTGCGCTATCATTGCTTGAATTGAATCGCGGTCAAACCTATAGCGCGGTAGCCCAGACCGTCAAGTCAACGATTGCGACTGCCTGCGCATTAGCCAAACAGTATCGCGAAAAGAGATTACAGGCCCTGTATGATCGTGCGCGCTCCGACAGGCCGGTCAAAATTGATGGAGAACAGCGTGCAAAAATCACTGCGTTGGCTTGCAGTACACCACCAGAAGGCCATGCCGAATGGAGTTTGCGTCTATTAGCCGATAAAGCTGTTGGGCTTGATTTTTACGAACAAATCTCGCACGCCCACGTGCCTACCATCTTGACATCTGCCCTGGCGGGCGGCGCAAGGGAAAAAACGAAATCAAGCCGCATCTGAAACAAACCTGGCGCATTGGCGTCTTCTGGCTCGAATGGAAACGCTGCTGGCTCTTTACAAACTACCATACGACCGAGATCACCCTGTGATTTGTTATGACAAGCCCCTGCTTTCTGATTGGCGAGACCGTTGCGCTAACGGCGATCCAGAGTGGTCAGATTCGCAAAGAACATTATGCCTATGAAAGGACCGGATGCTGTGCTTTGTTAGCGATGATTGAACCGCTGACCAGGCAACGCTTGGTGCAAGTTCATCCACAACGTGCCAAAGAGGTTGTTTTTTAAAGCCAGCGCTAGAAGGGCAAAAAGCGCAACCCTTCCAATACAGTGTAGCCACTACCCGCAATGAGAATGCCAAAGTAGATGATGGTCGTCAGGTTAGAGATGTAACCCAGGACAATGCTGCCACCATCTTTTTGAATCTCACCAAGTGCCAGGAAAATCAGAGCCAGGGCCGGCAGGGTATTGCTGAATGGAATGAAGCCGAAAGGTACCATCAGTAAGATTGCGGCAAATATAAAAGTGATCTTGTGGGTCAGGTGAAAAAGATTGTTTTTGGCCAGCGGCTGAAGTCTATGAGGGCGGGTGATTTTTTCGAGCCGGTGAAACCAAACCAATGCCTTGCTTAATCCGCTTGCCAGGGTTTGTACTGAAATTGTGCGGTTGGCGATTTTGCCCGGAAGCCAAAGATGCCGGTTGAACAGACGCGCCACCCCGATCAATAAAATGGCTGTACCAAAGACAGTGCTAACACCGGGAATGGATATTGGCACCAGGAAAATCAGCGCCAGAAAAATAGACAGAAGTAATAATCCATCATCTTCAAAAATTTCGAGAATCTCCAGCAAGGTTATATTGCCGTCAGGTATATTTTGAATGATGGTTTCAAATTTTTCACCTAGCGATTCTTCGCTCAGGATTTTTTGTTTCCTAATTGCGGTCATAAACTTTCCTCTGCATGGGGGGGATAACTTAACAGGGCAACTGGACAGATAACGCGCGTTACCCATCTAGTTGCCCCACGGGTTAATGTGACAAACGATTTGTTCTGCTCCTTAAAACCAACTTTTCCACTTCCGCATACACCAGCACCAAAGCACCCGCCCCAATGCTAAGCAAAAGGTCTGATAAAGCAAGCGCATCCGTCTTGAGATAATCTTGCAGTGCCGGGATGTAAATCGCCGCCAGTTGCGCTGCGGCCACCGCAAGCGCCAGCCCAAGCAAAGGCTTATTCGAGAACAAGCCAACCTTAAAAATCGAGTCATTCCCGCTGCGAATCCCTATCGCCTGCCAAACCTGGGCAAACGCCAGGGTGGTAAACATCACCGTCTGCCAATCTTTGTGACCGGTGAAATAGTACCAGGAGCCCAACCCCAGCGAAATTGCGCCGATCAAAACCCCAAAGCGAATGACCTGCCCTCCCACGCCGCCGCTGAAAATTCCGGCATTCGGCGCAATCGGTTTGCGCTTCATCACATTTTGTTCGGCAGGCTCCAGGCCCAGTCCGACCCCCAACAAGCCATCGGTCAGCAAGTTAAGCCAGAGCAACTGCAAAGGCAAAAGCGGAGCAGGCAAACCCACCAGGACACCCACCAGCATCACCAAAATCTTTCCCAGGTTGCCGCCAATTGAAAACTTAATGAACTTGCGCAGGTTATCGTAAATAACCCGGCCTTCCTCCACCGCCGCAACAATCGTCTTGAAATTATCATCCTGCAAGACCATCTTTGCGGCCTCTTTCGAGACATCGGTGCCCGTAATGCCCATTGCCACGCCAATATCAGCGGTTTTCAAGGCTGGGGCATCATTGACCCCATCACCGGTCATTGCGGTAACATGGCCCCGGGCTTGCAAAGCATTCACAATCCGCAGTTTGTGCTCGGGTGAGACACGCGCAAAAACGGCAATCTGCTCTACCACTTCACGCAATTGCTCATCGCTGATATGGTTCAACTCTGCGCCAGTCATGGCACGCCCATGCTCATCGGTAATGCCCAATTCGCGCGCAATATGCAATGCCGTCAGCGGATGGTCACCAGTAATCATCACCGGGCGAATGCCTGCGCTCCGGGCCTGGGCTACGGCATCTTTGACTTCGGGGCGCGGCGGGTCCATAATTCCCACAAAACCAATAATTGTCAGACCGCTTTCAAGCGCTGGGGCACTTTCAATCTGGTCATAGGTTTTGAAGGCCACCCCCAAGACGCGCATCCCACTTTCAGCCAGTGAGCGGTTCGCAGCCTCAATCCGGGCGCGATACTCGGCTGTCAGCGGGTGGCGCGTCCCATTCTCCCAGACATGAGTCGAAATCTCCAGCAGACCATCCACCGCGCCTTTGGTAAATGAGATGTAAGCGGCCTGCGGCGCAACCACATCCAGCAGTTCGCGGATGGCCGATTGCTGGCTTTTCTCGATGCTATGCAGGGTGGTCATGCGTTTGCGGTCGGAATCAAAGGGGACTTCGCCAACCCGGGGCTTGTGAGCATCCAAATCGGCTTTCATCAACCCGAATTTTGCCGCCGCGACCACCAACGCCCCCTCGGTCGGGTCGCCGATAGCCTGAAATTTCTTTCCGCCTGAGCCTTCTTCGACCTGTAGGCGAGCATCGTTGCAAAGTGCCCCGCCAATCAGCAACAGACTGAGCGCCCCTTGGGATGTGAAGGGCGCATCCCCCCTCAGTTCCACGACACCACGCCCACGCTGGTCGGTCGACTCATCCACTTCGATACGATGTCCGGCGACATCCAGCACGGTCACAGTCATGCGATTCTCGGTCAGCGTACCTGTTTTATCGGAACAAATCGTCGTAACAGAACCAAGCGTTTCTACCGCCGGTAGTTTGCGAATAAGCGCATTGCGCGCCAACATGCGCCGCGCCCCAAGCGCAAGAGTAATGGTCACCACGGCAGGCAGACCTTCAGGCAC
The DNA here is from genome assembly GCA_964571615.1 of uncultured Anaerolinea sp. Taxonomy (GTDB): domain Bacteria; phylum Chloroflexota; class Anaerolineae; order Anaerolineales; family Villigracilaceae; genus UBA8950. The sequence goes on from CAZNCT010000164.1 coordinate 4,807, forward strand.
AACCGCCACCGCCACGCTAACAGCCAGCAGAAAAGCATCTACAACCGGCGCCCCACGCCAGATGTCAAAGGCAGCAATCAGAACAGCCACCACGACACCCACCCCGGCCAACACTTTACCAAGCTGGTCAAGCCGCTTTTGCAAAGGCGTTAATTCATTTTCTCCCTGCTGGAGCAGGGTAGCAATATGCCCCAGTTCCGTCTGCATGCCGGTTGCCACAACCAGCCCAACTCCTCGTCCATAAGTGACGGTCGTACCCATATAAGCCATATTGACCCGGTCGCCCAAAGGCAGGTCCGGTTTTTCTAGCGGATGAATATCTTTCTCCACCGAATCCGACTCACCGGTCAGAGCCGCCTCCTGAATACGCAGGTTGACGCTCTCACTCAAGCGCAAATCTGCCGGGACAAGGTTCCCCGCCTCCAGCAAGACCACGTCCCCGGGAACCAGGTCGCGGGCCGATATTTCGCTCACCTGCCCATCGCGCTGAACACGTACCCGGGGGACCGCCAACTTCTTAAGAGCGGCCATTGCCTTTTCGGCCCGATATTCCTGCACAAAGCCCAGCAAACCAAACAACAACACAATTGCCAAAATCGCCGCCGCCTCTTGCCATTTGCCAAGCAAGGCCGAAACGCCGCCCGCCACAATCAGGATGAGCACCATCGTAGCGGTAAACTGCTCCCACAAGATTTTCCAGGCCCCGCGGGCACTTTTTTCTTGCAGTTCATTGGGGCCATACTTTGCCAGCCGGGCGGCTGCCTCTTGCGCCGAAAGCCCACCCGGGCCAGACTGAGTCTGATGCCGGGCCTCTTCAATGCTTTGCTGATGCCAGTTTATCTTGTTTTCCATCTACACAATCTCCTTCTCGGTTTGAGCGGGCGGCAACAAACAAAAAGACCACCGCCACGCATGGTGACGATGGTCTTGCCTTTCGCTGAGCAACCGGGATAAGAATCCGTCATGACGATTGCGCAACCCGCAAAGGGCGGCTACTCCCCATCGGAATAAAGTGAATTATATGTGATTTTGCTGGTTTGTCTATCTCAGACAGACAATTCACACGGTTTTCTTACAGTCGCCGAATGTCATTGCGAGGAGCGTTCTTTGTGACCCAGCGCAACGTTGCAGTTTGCGCCCATGTCGGCCAATTCTTCCGTCGCCGAATGTCATTGCGAGGAGCGTTCTTTGCGACGAAGCAATCCCCAGTTAAGCAACGGATATCCCCTCAATGGGGGCGCGCGGCGGAAAACAAAAACACGCCCTCACGGACGTGTTTTTTGCTGGCGGGAAGGGCGGGATTCGAACCCGCGGCGGAGGTTTAAGCCCCCGCACTCACTTAGCAGGCGAGCCCATTCAGCCACTCTGGCACCTTCCCAATATCCAATTGTCAAACTGCGCGTTCCAGGCCGAACCCCCGGCAAAACATCACCTGAAACTCCCAGCGGAGGGAGTGGGATTCGAACCCACGTAGGTGTTACCCTAACCCATTTTCAAGACGGGCGCTTTCAGCCGCTCAGCCATCCCTCCGAGCGGAACGATTTTACCACAATCTCCCCCAACCGCAACCGCAAAACTCAAGGCGCGGGTATAATCTCTGCCCGATGGAAAAACTCACCCACGAAGCCCTGCGTCTTTTCAACATCCCGCTAACTGCGCGTCAGGTCGCCATGCTGACCACCTACGAAGCGCAATTGCTGGAATGGAACCAAAAGTTTAACCTGACCGCCATCCGCGATTCAGAGTCGATACGGGCCAAACATTTCCTCGACTCACTTTCCTGCGCGCTGGCCTGGCGCGAACATCCGCCCCGGCGGCTGGTCGATGTTGGCACAGGGGCCGGGTTCCCGGGTCTGGTGCTGAAAATCCTCTACCCCGCCATGCGTCTGACCCTGGTTGAGTCGGTCGGTAAAAAAGCCAATTTTTGCCGCCACATCGTCCAAACCCTGGGGCTGGAAGGGGTCGAAGTGCTCACCGCCCGGGCCGAAGACGTAGGGCGCCTGCCCCAACACCGCGAAAAGTACGATTGGGCAGTTGCCCGGGCTGTGGCGCAACTGCCAGTATTGAGCGAATACCTGTTGCCGCTGGTACAGGTCGGCGGCGCCATGCTGGCCCAAAAAGGAGAAAGCGGCCCCGCCGAAGCCCAAAGCGCCGAAAAAGCCTTCAAACTACTCGGCGGCAACCTGCGTCAATTGGTGCATGTCACCCTGCCAGGGGTGGTGGAAGAGCGCTACCTGGTGATTGTGGATAAAGTTGCAGCCACTCCGCCCGCCTACCCGCGCAAAGCCGGCATTCCGGGCAAAACACCGTTATAAAAAAGTGTGCGGGGCGGGAGGTTCTCCCGCCCCGCCGGTCTTATTTTTTCAGGATATATTTGGGGCGCTTTTTGACTTCCTGAAAGATATAGCCCACATACACCCCAATAAACCCCAACAAAATCATAATAAAGCCGCTTGAAATCAGCATAACAGCCATGAGCGAGCTCCAGCCAGGCACAATCCGGTCATATTGGCCGGTCAGCCAGAGCATGAGCACATAAGCAATCTCTGCCGCTGCAAGAAAGAGAAACAACCCGCCCGCGCTCAAGCCAATGTAAAGCGGCATGAGCGAAAACGAGAAAATTTCTAAAATAGACGCGATACCGGTCGGGAGCGT
>CAZNCT010000165.1:0-7342 GCA_964571615.1 uncultured Anaerolinea sp.
CCATCGTACCCACGTTCAGGTGCGGCTTGCTGCGGTCAAATTTCTGCTTCGCCATGGATAATCTCCTTGTTATACGTAAGAAAAATTGCTATTTGAGAATTCCCTGCGCAACTGCCTCGCTGACAGGTGCGTAGTGGTCAAATTCCATTGAGAAAACGCCCCGGCCCTGGGTGGCAGAGCGCAGTTCGGTTGCGTAACCGAACATTTCACCCAGCGGAACCATTGCGTTGACGGCCTGAGCATTGCCCGGGCGAACTTCCATGCCCTGAATCATGCCACGGCGGCTGTTGAGTTGTCCAATGACATCCCCAAGATATTCCTCGGGAATGACCACTTCAACTTTCATGATTGGCTCGAGCAAAACACCACCGCCTCGCTGAACGCCTTCTTTGAAAGCCATCGAAGCGGCCATCTTGAATGCCATTTCATTGGAGTCAACTTCATGGTACGAGCCGTCATACAGGCTGATTTTCAAGTCAACAACGGGATAGCCAGCAATGACACCACTTTCGGCAGCTTCGCGAATCCCTTTTTCAATCGCCGGAATGTATTCTTTGGGAATGGCGCCGCCGACAATGTTATTCTCAAAAACAACACCCGAACCACGCTCGCCAGGCTCCATCGAGATGACGACATGGCCGTATTGACCGCGTCCGCCCGATTGTTTGGCATACTTATGGTCAATCTTTTCAACCTTACGGGTGATAGATTCGCGATAAGCAACCCGCGGCTTGCCAACATTGGCCTGCACTTTGAACTCGCGCATCAAACGATCAACGATAATGTCGAGGTGCAGTTCGCCCATACCTGAAATTTGGGTCTGGCCGCTGGCCTCATCAGAGCGCACCCGGAAAGTCGGGTCTTCTTCCGAAAGTTTGCGCAGGGCTTCGCCCATCTTTTCCTGGTCGCTGGTGGTCTTTGGTTCAACAGCAATCGTGATAACCGGTTCAGGGAAGGAAATGCTCTCCAGAACCAGGTCTTTATCATTGCAGAGCGTATCGCCAGTGCTGGATTCCTTGAAGCCGAGGGCGGCGGCAATATCACCCGCGCGCACTTCAGTGATATCTTCACGCCGGTCGGCATACATGCGGATCAGGCGGCCAATGCGTTCGCGCTTCCCCTTGGTCGTATTCTTGACCATGGTGCCCTGCTCAAGCACGCCAGAATAAACCCGGAAGTAAGCCAGACGGCCCACATAGGGGTCAGTGACAATCTTGAAAACCAAAGCGCTTAGAGGAGCATCATCCGAAGCGCTCAATTCAATATATTCTTCTGCATTATCGGGGTTGTAACCACGCACCGCAGGAATATCGAGCGGTGAAGGCAGATAATCAACAACAGCGTCAAGAACCAACTGAACGCCCTTGTTTTTCAGCGAAGAACCGCAGAAAACCGGGTTGGCTTTGCCCGCAATCACGGCCCGGCGCAAAGCGGCCTTGAGCTCGGGAACGGTAATTTCTTCGCCTTCAAGGTACTTGAGTGTCAGTTCGTCATCGGTTTCGGCAATTTTTTCGACCAGGTTGTGACGCTGCTCTTCGGCCTGGGAAACCAATTCTGCCGGAATCTCAGCAACGCGAGGCTCTCGACCGAGTTCGTCTTCCCAGTAAACGGCTTTCATTTCGAGCAAATCCACAACGCCTTTGAAGGTCGCTTCAGAACCAATCGGCAACTGCATGGCAATTGGATTGGCGCCCAGGCGCTGGCGAATGGACTCAATCGACCGCTCATAGGAAGCGCCAACGCGATCCATCTTGTTGACAAAACAAATGCGCGGCACGCCATAGCGGTCTGCCTGACGCCAAACGGTCTCAGACTGCGGCTCAACACCCTGGACAGCGTCAAAAACCACCACGCCGCCATCCAAAACGCGCAGAGAACGCTGCACTTCAGCCGTAAAGTCGATGTGGCCGGGAGTATCAATCAGATTGAACTGATAACCCTTCCACTCTGCCGAAACAGCCGCGGAAACAATCGTAATACCACGTTCACGCTCTTGGACCATCCAGTCGGTAACGGTGGTACCGTCATCCACTGAGCCAATGCGGTGGGTTTTACCAGTATAAAAAAGGATTCGCTCAGTCGTTGTCGTTTTACCGGCATCAATATGAGCAATAATGCCGATATTGCGATACTTCTCAAGCGGGTACTTACGCGCCATTAAACAAGTCCTCTACAATCCACGCCTAAGCGCGATAATGCGAAAAAGCGCGGTTGGCTTCAGCCATCTTGTGGGTTTCTTCGCGCTTACGAATTGCAGTACCCTGATTGGAAGCGGCATCCATAAATTCGGCTGCAAGTTTTTCGGGGAAAGATTTGCCAGAGCGAGAGCGGGCAGCGGAAAGCAGCCAGCGAATCGCAAGAGTCATGCGGCGCTCAGCGGGGACTTCCATTGGGACCTGATAGGTGGCGCCACCCACGCGGCGGGGGCGGACTTCCATCACCGGGCTGACGTTTTTCATCGCAGCTTCAAAGGTCTCAATGCCAGGCTTGCCAGTCTTTTCTTGAATCAAATCAAGGGTTTCATACATCAGGCGCTGGGCCAGGGTCTTTTTACCGCGCAACATCATGTGCTGAATAAAGGTCGCCAGGCTCAGGCTGTTATAGCGCATATCAGGCGCGATAGGTCGTTCAGGGGGAGTTCCTCTACGCATTGCTTTTCTCCAAAATCAGAAAGGAATTACTTGGGACGCTTGGCGCCGTACTTCGAACGGCCCTGGCGGCGCTTATTGACACCGGTGGTATCCAGCGAACCACGCACGATGTGATAACGCACACCCGGCAGGTCTTTTACGCGGCCACCGCGCACCAAAACGACAGAGTGTTCCTGCAACTGATGGCCCTCACCGGGAATGTAAGCGGTCACTTCAATACCATTGCTCAAGCGAACACGAGCAATCTTGCGCAGGGCAGAGTTCGGTTTCTTGGGCGTCATGGTCTTGACAACGGTGCAGACGCCGCGCTTCTGCGGGGCGCCTTCAGCGCGCCGGACACGGCGCTGGCTCATGGAGTTGAAAGTAAACTGCAGAGCGGGTGATTTCGACTTGACCTTCTTGGATTGGCGGCCTTTGCGAATCAGTTGGTTAATTGTGGGCACGTTCGCCTCCGAAAAAATATTGCAAATGGTGGTAGTAAAAAGTTATTGACAGTCAAAGAGTGAGGCCATCTTTTTCTTGCCAGATGGCCTCACCTGTTTTGCGCAATCCGGTTATGCTAACCTTTAGGGCAACGAACTGCGATTTTATCACAGGCCCTGGCGAGCGTCAAGAAATTGGCGGGCTTATTTCAGGCTATCGAGGTCCTCTCCGATGGCAAGCAAGCCGGTATCCATCTTGGGTGGATGGGCCTTCTCTTCATCTTTACCAAACTTGATAATCTCTCCGCCATCACTGACCGCCTCAACAGCCAGGCCCAGGCTCTGCAGTTCTTTGACCAGAACCCGGAACGAGGCAGGGATGCTCGGCTCTTCAATCGGCTCACCTTTGACAATCGCCTCGTAGGTGTTGACACGCCCCTGAACATCATCGGATTTGACGGTCAACATTTCCTGAAGGGTGTACGCCGCGCCATAGGCTTCCAACGCCCACACTTCCATTTCACCAAAGCGTTGTCCACCGAATTGGGCTTTACCACCCAGCGGCTGCTGGGTCACGAGCGAATAAGGCCCGGTGGAGCGAGCGTGCACCTTGTCTTCAACCAGGTGATGGAGTTTGAGCACGCTCATCACGCCAACCGTCACCGGCTGGTCATAAGGTTCACCGCTCTTGCCATCTCGCAGGGTCTGTTTGCCCAGGGTTGGAATGGGAATACCGGTCTCAAGCATGACCTGATTGGCGCGGGCGGCCAGTTCATCTTCCGATACTTCTTCAGAAACGCCCATGCTCTTCAGCCACAAACGCAGACAAGCGTTGATGGCCTTGGGGTCTTTGGCGTCTTCATCACGGCTGAAGGGAACGTTATCAAAACTGATTAATTCTTCAGGATTGTAACCATTCTCAATCATCCACTGCCGCATGGTCATCAGACGAGCGTAGTAGCGGTCGCTAATCAGGCGGGAAACATCGTAGCCCTTGTCACCCAGCCAGTGCTCGAGGTAGAGCAGGCGAACTTCATCATCATCACGGATGGCTTCAGGGTCGTATTCTTGCGATTTCAGCCATTCCCAGCCCGCCGCCGAGGCCTGCCGCCAGGCTTCGTCCACCAGCCAGGCGCGGGCCAATTCGGCTTCAATTTCCTGTTCGTGAGCGCCATCAAAGACAGGCGTGACCGCCCGATAGCCCAGGCGCTTGGCGGCCCAGCCCAGGTGAACTTCAAGCACCTGACCGATGTTCATACGGCCTGGAACGCCCAGCGGGTTGAGGATGATATCGACCGGGGTGCCATCTTCAAGGAAAGGCATATCCTCGACCGGGACAACACGGGAAACCACGCCCTTGTTCCCATGCCGACCGGCCATTTTATCGCCAGCAGTAATCTTGCGGCGCTGGGCCACCGAGACGCGCACCATCATATCGACACCCGCCGAGAGGTCAGCGTTGTCTTCACGAGTGAAGACCTTGACATCCACCACTTTACCGCGTTCGCCGTGCGGCATGCGCAGGGAGGTATCTTTGACATCGCGCGATTTTTCACCGAAGATAGCGCGCAGCAGGCGTTCTTCGGGGGTGAGTTCTTTTTCACCTTTCGGGGTAATTTTGCCGACCAGGATGTCGTTGGGGCCGACCTCGGCGCCAATGCGAATGATGCCGTTCTCGTCCAAGTCCTTGACCGCGTCTTCACCAACATTGGGGATGTCGCGGGTAATTTCTTCGGGGCCAAGTTTGGTATCGCGGGCTTCCACCTCGTATTTTTCGATGTGCACCGAGGTGAAGCGGTCTTCCTGCACCAGGCGTTCAGAGAGAAGAATAGCGTCTTCAAAGTTGCCGCCTTCCCATGACAGGAAAGCCACGACAACATTTTGACCAAGGGCCAGTTGACCACTTTCGGTAGAGGACGAATCGGCGATGATGTCGCCCTTCTTGATAATCTGTCCCTTAATGACCGCGGGACGCTGGTCAATGCAGGTGGATTGATTGGAGCGCTGGTACTTACGCAGTTGATAAGTGCGCTGAGCGCCGTTGTTATCGCGCACAACAATCTCTTTGCCGGTTACCGAAATGACTTCGCCATCCGCTTCGGCTACAATCACCTGGCCCGAGTCGAGTGCGGCAAAGAACTCCATACCGGTTGAGACGGTCGGAATTTCTGGGCGAACCAGCGGAACAGCCTGGGCCATCATGTTGGAACCCATCAGAGCGCGGTTGGCGTCATCATGCTCCAGGAATGGGATGAGAGCGGCGCTGATACCAACGACCTGGTGCGGAGCAACGTCCATGTAATCAAGATTTTCGGGCGTTGCAAAAATAAAACCAGAGTGATAGCGGCAGGAAATGCGTTCACGGACAAATTCGTTGTTGCCGGTGAGCGGGGCATTGGCCTGGGCAATCACAAATTTATCTTCAGCGTCAGCCGAGAGATATTCAACCCGATCGGAAACGAAAGGCACCACCAGAACTTCACGTCCAAGTGCGGCCAGACGTTCGGCCAGGGCGGCATCGATGCGCGTACCAGCCGCCGCTACCAGGGTATCTCCATCGCGAATATCTTCGCGCAAGGCACGACCTATGAGCAAAGAGGCATCGGGCTTGAGGCTCTTGACCACCTTGCGGTAGGGTGTTTCGATAAAGCCATATTCATTGACCCGCGAGAAAGAGGCCAGACGGCCAATCAGACCGATGTTGGGGCCTTCAGGGGTTTCAATCGGGCAAATGCGGCCATAGTGCGAGTGATGCACGTCGCGGACATCGAAACCGGCGCGTTCGCGGCGCAGACCGCCCGGGCCAAGGGCCGAGAGGGTGCGTTTGTGGCGCAGTTCGGCCAGCGGGTTGGTCTGATCCATGAACTGGGAAAGCTGGCTGGAGCCAAAGAACTCGCGCAGAGCCGCCACAACCGGACGGATATTGACCAGCGTCACCGGAGAGAGCTGTTCCTGGTCACGAATGGACATGCGCTCTTTGATGACGCGTTCCATACGGCGCAAGCCAATGCGCAGTTTGTTCTGAATCAACTCGCCGACGGTTTTAACGCGGCGGTTGCCCAGGTGGTCAATATCATCGGGCGGTTCAACTTCATTATTAATCAAAATCATGCGCCGCACCAGGCGGATGACATCCTGCTTGGTGATGTTGCGATGGGCAATCGGAATCTCGAGGTCGAGTTTCTGATTCAGTTTGTAGCGGCCCACCCGCTCGAGGTCATAGTGACGCTGGTCGAACAGTTGCTCTTCCAGGAAGGCGCGGGCGTTATCCAGGGTGGCCGGGTCGCCGGGGCGCATACGCTTGAAGAACTCAATCAGCGCGGCTTCAGCAATCGAAAGGCCACCGCTCAAATCCCACTCAGGTTCCTGGCGCAGGGTCGAGGTGATGTACATGCGCTCGGGGTTGTTGTCCACATCGGAGAAGAGCGAAATGATTTCCTCGTCACTGCCGTGCTTGAGAGGCGAATCAGGAATGCCGTCGTCCACCGCGGCCAGGGCGCGCAAGAAGACCGTAATCGGGACGGTACGCTTGCGGTTGAATTTCAGGATGATGTAGTCGTTCTTGCGGGTCTCAAACTCCATCCACGCGCCGCGGTCTGGAATCAGTTTGGCCATCGCCAACCGGCGGGCGGTAGCGCGGTCGGTAGGCGCCTCGAAATAGACGCCCGGGGAGCGAATCAACTGCGAGACAACCACGCGCTCGGTACCGTTGATGATAAAGGTGCCCTTTTCGGTCATCTCAGGAAAATCACCGAGGAAAATATCCTGGCGCATGGGTTCAGGAACATCAGGCCCGGCCAGCAAAACCGAGACATACAACGGGCTTGAATACGTCAGGTCGCGCTCAACGCATTCTTCAATCGTATGCTTGGGTTCGCCGAACCAGTATTTCAAACCCCACTGCTGCGACTCGGGGCCGCGGCTGGGGAAGTAGAGTTTCATTCCCTTGTTATACGATTCAATTGGGGAAATTTCGTGGAATAAGTCGCCCAGGCCTTCACGCTTCAAGCGCTCAAACGAATCAAGTTGCACCTCAATCAGATTCGGCAAGGTCAAGTCAACGTAAATGCGGGCATAATTCTTTCTAGGAAGGGCTGGCAGCATCGAACGCTCCTGAAAACTGGATGTGTAAACGACTTGGGAAAACAATACAACCACCATGCTACGCTGCATGATGGCGAAAGGAGATTTTACCGCAAAACGCAGTTACGTCAAGCCATTAGCGGCAAATCAGCACCGGCAAGGTCGATTCGCGCAATACCAGATTGA
>CAZNCT010000166.1:0-7337 GCA_964571615.1 uncultured Anaerolinea sp.
GGTTGTGAACAGGCCCATATCTTCATACACCTGGGCAGTGGCGGCATTGTAATTGCCCGTGCCAAGATGGATGTAGCGGCGGATATGTTCGCCCTCGCGCCGAACCACCAGGGCCACTTTGGCGTGAGTTTTCAGCCCAAGCAAGCCATAGACAACATGCACGCCCTCTTGTTCAAGCAGGCGCGCCCAGCCAATATTGCTCTCTTCATCAAAACGAGCCTTAAGTTCGACCAGGGCCGAAACCTGCTTGCCGTGGTCGCGGCGGGCTTCAAGCAAGGCACGCACAACCGGGGCATTGGTGCCAACCCGGTAAAGCGTTTGCTTGATGGCCAGCACATCTTTATCATGGGCCGATTGGCGCAAAAAATTGACCACCGGTAGGAAAGAATCGTAGGGGTGATGAAGCAAAATATCGCCTGAACGAATGGCATCAAGGACACTGGCATCTTCACCATTCGCTTTTTTGAGGATTTTGGGCACGACTGGCAAGAAAGGCGGGTCTTTCAGGTCAGGCCGGTCAATGGACATCAGAGCGCGTAAATCCGCTAGGCCAAGCAAGCCATCGAAAGCATAGACATCTTTTGGATCCATTTCAAGCTGGTCAACCAGCACATCACGAATGCGGGCCGGCATCTGGCGGTTAATTTCAACACAGACCACCGAACCGAAACGGCGTTCGCGCACACTTTCCTGCATGGTTTCGAGCAAGTCATCGCCTTCCAATTCCTGTACCACCATATCGGCATTGCGAATGACCCGGAACAAATGCGCTTCAAGAATTTTCATACCAGGGAACAGGGCCGCCAGGTTGGCCATAATTACCTGTTCCATCCAGACAAAATAATGATGATACGGAACAGTGCCATCTTTGCGGGTAGCACCTGAGGACTTCTTCAGCGGCACCAGGCGCGGCAGAGTTCCAGGTATCTTGAGACGGGCAAAACGCTCATTGCCTTTTTCGTCTCGAATCAGAATAGCCAGGTTGAGGCTTAAGTTAGAAATATGCGGAAAAGGATGCCCCGGGTCAAACGCAAGGGGGGTCAAAACCGGGAAAATAACCTCGTCAAAATATTGCTGGGCGGTTTCGCGCTGGCGCTCATCCAGGTTTTCATAATCGAGAACATGAATACCCGCCTTATCCAGTTGGGTTTGCAAGGTGCGCGTCCACATTTCGTGGCCGTTTTTGAGCAATTCGCTGGCGACTTTACGAATCGAGGCGACCTGCTCAGCAGGCATCAGGCCATCGGGAGATAACTCAACCACGCCCTCTTGAATCTGCATCAATAAGCCGCCAACCCGCACCATGAAGAACTCGTCCATGTTCGAGCCAAAAATCGAAAGGAACTTGGCCCGCTCCAGGAGCGGCCAGCGCACATCGGCAGCCTCCTCAAGCACGCGCCGCTGGAACTCCAAAAGACTCAACTCGCGGTTCAGGTATAGTTTGGGATCTTGCAGGTCAAAGACCGGTTCTTGTTCAGGCATGAGAGGCGCATCCAACATGAGAGATTTCCTTAATTATACAATCCAGGTCAAGTTACTGGGGTCTTTAACTGCCCCAGATTTCAAGCCGCTCGTGGAACCTTTCCCCGCCAACGGAATGCCACAAAAACGATTCCCGAGTGAACCGCAATCTTTGTTTCCAAAGCCGATAGAAATTTTATTCACGAAAAAATTTTTAAGGTTATGGATTTGTTAAGGTATGCTGACATTCTTGCAAAGCCATCAGGTACAATCGGGGTATGGACTTCTACTGCTACGCCGTTACCGCCCCAGGCCTGAAAGACCTGACCGCCAGAGAATTGAGCGCGCTTGGCCTGGCCCCGAACAACTCAGACGACCCCGGCGGGGTAGATTTCAAAACCGACCTGGAGGGACTTTACCGCGCCAACCTGGGCCTGCGCACCGCCAGCCGGGTATTGGTGCGCCTGGGGAATTTTTTCTACGCCCGAACCTTTGCCGAACTGCGTGAAGCCTGTGCTCGCCTGCCCTGGGAACGTTATCTACGCCCGGGCCAACCGATTGATTTGCGTGTCACCTGCCATAAATCAAAACTCTATCACTCCGATGCGGTTGCAGAACGCATTGGCCAGGCCATTGCCCAGCGTCTCGGACAGGAAAGCCCCCTGCAAAAGCCCGCGCCGAATGCCGATATTGCAGGTGTCCAACGCATTCAGGCCCGCCTGGCGCATGACCGCGTCACCATCAGCATCGATTCATCTGGAGAAAATCTGCACCGGCGCGGCTATCGCCTGGCAACAGCCAAAGCGCCCCTGCGCGAAACCCTGGCCGCGGCCCTGCTCTTCTTGTGTGGCTGGGATACGCGCGCGCCACTGCTTGACCCTTTCTGCGGCTCAGGCACCATCGCCATCGAGGCCGCCTTGCTGGCCCTCCAGATTGCCCCCGGCCTGAACCGCCGCTTTGCGTTCATGGACTGGCCCGGTTTTGAGCAAGACCTTTGGCAAAACCTGCGCATCCAGGCCCGCGCTTTACAACGCGATACCTGTGCGCCCATCCTGGCCTCTGACCGCGACCAGGGCGCCATTGAGATTGCCCGTCAAAATGCCGCCCGCGCCGGGGTCGAGGCCGTCATCCTGTTTGAATGCCAGGCTGTTTCAGCCATTCAGCCCCCAAAGCAAACAGGCTGGGTCATCACCAACCCGCCTTACGGAGAACGCATCAGCCCAGGCAAAGACCTGCGCAACCTGTATGCGCGCTTTGGCAGTGTCCTGCGCAGCCATTGCCCTGGCTGGCAGGTCGGAATACTCTCAAGCGACCACGTCTTATTGGCCCAAACCGGCCTGCGTCTTGAGAGCAGCACCCGCCTGGTCAATGGCGGCCTGCCCGTTCTACTGGCGCGGGGGCATGTAGATTGATACCAACAAAAAAAACCCCGCCAGAGCGGGGCTTCTCGAAAGACAATCTTGAATACAGGCTAACCGACCAGTTTGGTTAGGTCTTCAGCCGCGCGGCGCATTTCAAGGAACACCAGGCCCAACTTGCCTTCCTGACGCGCCAGGGCTGTCAAAACGGCTTCGTCTCCAACCGCAATCAAGACAATGAAGCCATTATTTCCCTTGATATAAACCTGCTCCAGCCCGCCGCGGCCCAATTCCGAAGCAATACGCTCTCCAAGCGAGAGCATAGCGGCTGACATGGCCGAGACACGGTCTTCCTCCGCGCCTTGCTGCAAAGCCGAGGCCATAATCAGGCCGTCCACAGAAACAACAGCCGAGGCTTCGATGTCGGGGGCCGAAGCCTGCATTGCGCGCAAGCGGTCTACCATTTGTTGACTGCGGGATTTGCTCATGCAGTTCTCTCCAATGTAAAAATGTCTTCAAAAGTTTACCACAATTCTTAAAATCGCGGCAAATTTTTCAAAAACGTAATGCGAATAACTATCCCTAATTACCGCGCAACTGATAATTGGGCGCCTCTTTGGTGATGATGATATCGTGCGGATGACTTTCAATCAACCCGGCATTGGTAATTTTACGCAACTGGGTACGATAACGCAAATCATCCAGGTTACGAGCGCCGGCATAGCCCATCCCAGAGCGCAACCCACCCACCAGCTGATAGACAAAATCGCGCAGGGTGCCCTTGTACGGCACGCGGCCCTCAATCCCTTCGGGCACCAGTTTGCCGCCGCCCTTCTGCCCGCTGCCGTAGCGGTCTTTCCCAAAGCCCTGCATGGCGCCCAGGCTGCCCATGCCGCGATATTCTTTGAAACTGCGGCCTTCATAGGTAATCAACTCGCCAGGAGATTCCTCCAACCCGGCCAGCAGTGAACCCAGCATGACCGTATCGGCCCCGGCCACAATCGCCTTGACAATGTCACCCGAATATTTGATACCCCCATCGGCAATCACCGGGGTAGAGGTCTTGCGCGCCTCGCGCACACAAGCATCAATGGCCGTCAATTGCGGCATACCCGCCCCGGCCACAATGCGGGTCGTACAAATAGAACCCGCGCCGACGCCAACCTTGACCCCATCGGCCCCGGCTTCAATCAGCGCCCGCGTCCCTTCGGCAGTGACCACATTCCCGGCGACCACCGGCAGATTGGGCCATTTTTTCTTCAAGCGCACAATCGTCTCAAGGACACCGCGCGTATGACCGTGCGCGGTATCAATCACCACCACATCCAAACCAGCATCAAACATCAACCCAACGCGCTTCTCAACATCCGAACCAACCCCCACCGCAGCAGCAGCCAGAAGACGCCCGCGGCCATCTTTGGCAGCCTGCGGATGTTCAATCTCGGTCAAAATGTCCTTGACCGTCAGCAATCCCTTAAGCTTCCCAGCCTCATCCACCAGCAAAAGTTTTTCAATGCGGTGTTTCTGTAACAACACCTTGGCTTCATCGTTCGAAATACCCACCGGGGCGGTCACCAGCCGTTCACGGGTGGTCATAAACGCGCTGACAGGTTGGCCAAAATCCTTCTTTTCGACAAAACGAATATCGCGGTTCGTCAAAATTCCCACCAGGTCGCCCGAAGACTCCACAATCGGCACCCCGCTAATCCGATAATGCGCCATCAAATTCTCAGCATCCTGCAACGTAGCCGAAGGCGGCAGGGTCTTGGGGTCACTAATCATCCCGGCTTGCGAACGCTTCACCTTATCCACTTCGGCGGCCTGGGCCTCTGGCGACATATTGCGATGAATCACCCCAATACCACCTTCGCGGGCCAACGCAATCGCCAGCCTGGCCTCGCTGACCGTATCCATAGCCGCTGAAACAAGTGGAATATTGAGCGTAATCTCACGCGTCAAACGCGCACGCACGTCCACCTCCGATGGCAGCACCTCACTATAGGCCGGCACCACCAGCACATCGTCAAAGGTCAGCGCTTCAGAAGCATTAAACAGTTCCTCGTTCATAAGTCTCCTTCGCCTACGGCAAATTGTTTGGACAATTCTACATCAAAACCCGGCCCCTGCACCCAATTTGGCAGATTTGCGTAGTTCATGTTAAACTCATTTTGCACAAGGAGAACTCCCATGAACGAACGTCCCGGTTGTCTTGCTGGCCTGCTCAAACTCTTGCTGGTCGATGCCGTCTTCGACTTCTTCCAGGAAAAGTTCGGCTTTGGGCGTGGTGGATGCTGTGGCTGTGGCTGCGGCGTCATCCTGCTGATTGTTTCCACCGCCATCACCTGCTCAATTCTGCTGGGAACCGACTGGCTAAAGTTCGGGTTTTAATGCGCCGTCTTCTGCCCATTCTGCTCTGCATCGTGTGGATGTCGCTGCCGACAGTTTCTGCCGCGCAGCAGGCCAATCCTACCCTCACGCCTGCCGGGCCCGCAATAACAGACACGCCCTCCCCTGAGCCGGATTCACAAACCCCGGGCATTCTCTACCCGAAAGCCGGTGAAACCCTGCAAGGCAGCATTCCCATCCGCATTAACCTGCCCGAACAAAACTTTAATGCCTGGGAACTGGCTTTTGCGCCCGCTGAAAACCCCACCGACACCTGGTTTGTGCTGGCGCGCGGCATTGAACCGTTCAGCGGCGAACTTTTGCGCTGGGACACCACCCGCCTGACCGATGGCGATTACAGCCTGCGCCTGCGGCTCTTCTTCTCAGACGCCTACCGCGACTTGTTGATTTCACCGCTCAAAATTCGCAACTACACAGCAGACACCCCCACGCCCCAGCCAACCGCCAGCCCAAGCGCCACTCCGCAAGCCACTGCCCGGGTTCTGCCGACCAGCACTGCGACAGCCAGCATCCCAACTGCCCGGCCCAGCCCCACGCCGCTGCCAGACAACCCGGCCATTCTGCGCACCGAGCGCATCGCCGAAGCCGCCCTGCGCGGAGCAGGTTTCAGCCTGCTGGTCTTTGCCGCCATCGGACTGGTTGCCTGGCTGAAAACCCGACTGGTACGCTAAGGTCTGAACTTTAGAGTTCGTTGTTGCAAGTCTGGCAAAACAGAAATACTAAAGGCTCTCTTCAACACACAGGCGGCCCCAAAAGCCCATAAAAACAAACGGCGACCACCATACCTGGTGGTCGCCGTTTCTGATTGCTGCTAGATGTGCGGGCAAAATGGCAGTTCGCCCCACGTTCTGGACAGCCCTCTCTGCCTAAGCAGCAGGCTGGGGCGTGCCGCTCTTCTTGCCATGCGGCGGCGGGAAGATGGCCTCAAACTCTTCACGAGTCAGGGTCTCCACCTCGAGCAATTTGGAGGCGATTTCATCCAGCTTATCACGATATTGCGAGAGAATCGCCCGCGCCTGACCGTAAGCCTCCTCAACAATCTTGCGCACTTCGCGGTCAATCTGGTTGGCAACATTCTCGGAATAATCGCGCTGCTCCGAAATTTCACGGCCCAAAAAGACCAGTTCTTGCGATTGACCATAGACCATCGGGCCAAGTTCGCTGCTCATGCCCAGGCGGGTCACCATAGCGCGGGCCATACGGGTCACCTGCTCAATATCATTGGAAGCGCCCGAGGTGATGTCATCAAAGACCAGTTCTTCAGCGGCGCGTCCGCCAAGAGCCATCGAGAGGGTTGCAAGCATCTTCTTGCGGCTCATCAAAATACGGTCTTCATCCGGGCGGAACCAGGTCACGCCGCCCGCCTGTCCGCGCCCGACGATGGTCACTTTCTGAACCGGGTCTGCTTCAGCAATCGCATTCGCCACCACGGCATGACCGGCTTCGTGATAAGCAATGATGCGCTTTTCCTCGTCGCTAATCAGGCGGCTCTTGCGCTCAGGCCCCATGACCACGCGCTCAATCGCCTCTTCCAACTCGGGCTGGCCAATGGCCTTCTTGTTGCGCCGGGCCGCCAGAATAGCGGCTTCATTGACCAGGTTCTCCAGGTCGGCGCCCGCGAAACCAGGCGTAGCCCGAGAAATGGAGGCCAGGTCAACCTGCGGGTCGAGCGGCTTGCCCTTTACATGCACCTTCAGAATGGCCTCGCGGCCCTTGACATCGGGGCGGTCGAGAGTCACCCGGCGGTCAAAGCGGCCCGGGCGCATCAAGGCCGGGT
Source organism: uncultured Anaerolinea sp. (assembly GCA_964571615.1). GTDB lineage: Bacteria > Chloroflexota > Anaerolineae > Anaerolineales > Villigracilaceae > UBA8950. The sequence continues at coordinate 7,003 of CAZNCT010000166.1, forward strand.
CAAGAATATCGGGCCGGTTGGTGGCCGCCATGATGATGATATTGGTATCGGTGTCGAAACCGTCCATCTCAACCAGCATCTGGTTCAGGGTTTGTTCGCGCTCATCATGTGAGCCGCCCAGGCCTGCACCGCGCTGTCGTCCGACCGCATCAATTTCATCGACAAAGATGATGCAAGGCGAGTGACGCTTGGCCTGATCGAACAGGTCGCGCACCCGGCTGGCGCCAACGCCAACAAACATTTCAACAAATTCAGAGCCAGAAATCGAGAAGAAAGGCACACCCGCCTCGCCGGAAACCGCCTTGGCAAGCAAGGTCTTGCCTGTTCCGGGAGGC
>CAZNCT010000167.1:0-1123 GCA_964571615.1 uncultured Anaerolinea sp.
TTTTGAGGGCGTGGTAAATCATCCAGTTATCCCAACCGGCGCGGCCAATGATGAAGGGCGGCAGAGATTGGTAAGTGGTACTGGGGAAAAGGAAGTAGTCGCTTCCGGCGGGGCGGTGGAGGGAGCCTTGACGTTGGACGGCAGACCGCAGACGGGTTTGCCAATCCCCCGAAAAATCGAGCGGTTCGGTGATGTCGGCATCCCAGCGCTGGCCCATCAGGACGAATTTTTCGGCCTGGGCCGAGGCATTTTTGGCGGCCTGCACAAAATCATCGAACAGGATGATGTCGGCATTGACGATGGCGTAGAACGGCGTTTGGCTGGCCTGCCGCGCCAAACGGAACATGGCATCCATCAGCGGGGCGCCGCTCTCGCTGCGCGGTATCTCGCGGACGTGAATCACGCCCAACTCAGCGGCGGCTTCGGCCAGGCCGGGCTCATCGCCAAGCAGGACAACGCACACATCCGGCAGTCGCGTCCACGAGGCGATGGCGTTGCGCTGAATGGTGGCAATGTGCGGGTTGGTGAAGGGTTTGGGGGCGGAGAAAACAGTAATCAGTGGGGCAGTCATCAGTAATCAGTCATCAGTGTTCAGTAAGCGGTTTATCTTCCTTGTTTACCTGTCTACTTTTTCACCTGTCTACTTGTTCCCTGTTTCCTTGCTTGCTCTTTCGTCCACTTCGGTCATGGTTTTGTGGCGCACGGCGGCGTTGATTTGGGCAAGTTCAGGGTGTTGCTGAACAACCCGGAGGGCATCGTACCAGGTGAAGTTGGGTTTATCTTTCAAGTAAGCGAACAGTTCGCGGATGAAGGTCAGGTCTTCGGGGGTATCGACTGTCCAGCGCAGAGAGCCATAGTCGGGGATGTGGTGGAGTTGGGCGATTTGGAAGCCACGAGGGGAAAGGCCGGTGGAGAGTGATTGGTGATTGGTAATTGGCGATGGGTCGGTCAGGGAAACGCCTTCGTAGATGTAGGGCATAACGTGTTCGCGGTGGAAAGTCTCGGCAGATTCTTTCCAGGCGCGTTCAAGGGCGGCGAAGGTACAGGCTTCCACGTCCAGCCCGATCGGGAAGGAGCGGCTGAAGGGCGGGGGCAGGCGGTTACAGGAGAAGTCAGTTTTCAG
>CAZNCT010000167.1:1187-7308 GCA_964571615.1 uncultured Anaerolinea sp.
GGTCAATCAGCGGGCAGTCAGCGGTAATGCGGACAATGATTCCGGCGCTGTGGGTTTTGGCGGCCTGGTAGTAGCGGTCGAGCACGTCGTGCAGGCTGCCCCGGAAGTAGGGAATGCCCATCGAATCACAGAAACCAGCCACCGGGTCGTCCGAAGGGTCGGTGGTAGTGGCTACCAGCACGGAATCCACCGCCTGGGCGCGTTGAGTCCGCTCGATGACGTGCTGAATCATCGGTTTCCCGGCAATATCCAGCAAGATTTTTCCGGGCAGGCGCGAGGAGGACATGCGTCCCTGGATGATGGCGATGGTGTTCATGGTAAATAGTTAGCGGCTCGTTGCAGTGGTTTGATAAATTTGCAGCAGGGTTTGGACGTTCTTCGGCCAATTGGCCTTTTGTTCGGCGGTGGCGCGGGCGTTTTGGGCAACAACGGGCAGTTTTTCGCGTTGTTCAATGGCTTGCAAAATTTTTGCCGCCAGTTCGTTATGGTCGCCGTCGCGGAACAGCCAGCCATTATACCCCTCTTGCACCCATTCTTTGTTGGCGGGGATGTCGGAGACGAGGCAGGGCAGGCCGCAAGCCAGGGCTTCCATCAGCGAGACGGAGGAGCCGTCCACATGCGAGGGCGAGATGTACAGGTCGGCCATCTGGTAAAAACGCGGCAGGTCGGCGTTGTTGATGTGCCCGGGGAAGGTGACGCGATGTTCGACCCCGCCGCTGAGCAGGATTTTGCGGATGGCCGGGCCTTGTGAGCCACCGCCGAGCAGCATCAGGGACACATCCTCCCGTTGCCTGGCTACCGTTACAAAGGCTTTTGCCAGCACATCCACGCCGTAGTTGATCTCCCAGGAGCGGTTGCAGAATAATGTTATCCCGTTTTCCGGTTGCTCGGTGTTCCAGTTTTTTGGGGTGAAGTGGTTCAGGTCAACACCCCAGGGGAAAACGATGGTTTTTTCGGGGTTCATGCCGTAGGCGACGGCAGTATCGCGGGTTACTTGCGCGTCGGAGGTGAAAAAGGTCGAGCGTTTGAGCGTGTAGCGGGTGGCAAACTCCCACCAGCGGTTGCGATACACATCTTTCATCAGGTCGAAGCCCCACGACATGGTCAGGATGGGGCGAAAGCCCGATAAAACAGCGATAAAGGCACAGGTCTGGATAGGCCCGGCGTGAATCAGGTCGGGTTTGATTTCTTTCACCACGCGACGAAAGTCGAGGACGTATTTGGGCAGGCCTTTCCACTCGAAAACTTTTTTCCCGCCCGCCCACTGGACGATGCGGATGTTCTCCGGCACGGGGCGGCTTTCGGTCTGACGCGGGCCGCGCTGCAAGCGCACATAATGGACTTCATGCTCACTCTGCGAAAGCGCGGTGAGAAAGCGGTGGTCGTGGGGGGTGTAGTCGAGGGAGAAGTAGATGAGTTTCATGGTGTCAGTAAATAGTAAATGGTAATTGGAAAAAATCGCCAATTACCATTTACCAATTTCTACGCGCCCAAATCCGTCCAGCGCAATTCCTTGCCCATCGGCATATCGTGCAGGGCTTTGGTGCCAATCACGTTTTGAATCTGGTCGGGTTTAATGGCGCCAGGGGTGGCGGGGCGCAGAACGTCTATCATCTCGCGGGTGAAGACTTCGCCAGCCTTGATGTCGCGGGCGGCGCGCAAACAGCGGCGTTGGACGACCTGCGTATCCTGCTCGTTGCCGGTGATGAATTTATCGGCAGAGCCGAGGGCGCGCTCCAGCAGGCGGGTTTCTTCGACCATGTGCGCCCAGGCTTCGGGGTTGAGGGCGAATTTGTGGTCAGGCCCTTCGCGGTCGTTGCTATCGGTAAAGTGGCGCTCAATCATGCGCGCGCCCAGCGTCACCGCGCCCAGCACGGTGGCGTTACCGTGCGTGTGGTCGGAAAGGCCCAGAACCACATCGGGGAACATGGTGGCGTAAGTTTTTAGCACGTTCAGGTTGATGAAATCGTAATTTTCGGGGCTGGCGGTGTAGTTGGTGTTGCACTGCATCACGCACAACTGCTTGTTAAGCCGCAAAATGGCGTGGACGGCTTTTTGCACCTCGCCAATGTGCGCCGCGCCAGTGGCGATAATCATCGGCTTGCCTTTGCTCGCCATGTGTTCGAGGGCTTCAATCCAGTCAATTTCGCCCGAGCCGACCTTATACGCCGGGACGTAGGGGTCAACGTGTTCGATGGAATCGTAGTCGTAGGGCGAGGTGAAGAAATCAATGCCGACTTTGTCGCATTCTTCCTTCAAAATCGGAGTCCAGTCCTGGGGCAGGGAGGCTTCGGCATAGACCTGCGTGACCGATTTTTTCCACTTGGCCTGGTGGCTGACCTGCGCGTTCATGTGCGTAAAGCCATATTCCGAGACGATTTTGGGCGCCTGAAAATGCTGGAACTTGGCCGCATCGGCCCCGGCGTCTTTCGCCAGCCGAATCAGCATCTTGGCCCGCGCCAGGTCGCCATCATGGTTGGCGGCGATATCGGCGATGAAGTAGGTGGGGTGGTTGGGGCCGATGAGACGATTGTTGATTTTGAATTCCATAGGTTCCTCCTGCGCGCAAAAATTCTTTGCGCCTATTCATTATCTGTTGGATAAATCGCATCAATGCCTGCCCAGGTGCTATAACGAATTCTGGACAAGTCTTCATTCAATGCTGGCTTTCGGAAAACAAAAAGATGTTCGTGCATAATCAAATAAAACTTATACTGTTTGGCGCTGGCAGACCAACGCGGCGCATAGGTCGTATTGTGCTGTGTTTTGATGATTTCCTCTTTTAGCACAAAACCCGCTTTCAGGCACCGTTGCAGAACAAAATAAGAGAGAGGAATGTAGTGTTGCCCCTTACGCGTGTCACCGATTAAGATCGCGCAAAAGCGTCCCGGTTTTAAGACACGATACATTTCTTGTAAAGCAATTTCAAGCGCGTCCAGGAATTTAGGAATTCCAACAATGCTGGAGAAATCTGCAGGGTTTTTTCCGTCAGAATACTGCACCAAGCCCAAATAAGGCGGATGTGTAACAATCAAATCTATTGAGTGATCATCAACATCCGCTAGATGCTGCGCATTTCCTAACCTGACTATCTGTTTCGACGTATTTTGGACTTCAAAATTAATTCGTTCAGATGTAATTTGAACCGGGGTTGGGTTTACATCAATGCCGATTGCATTTCGATTAAGCAACCTGGCTTCAATAAGCGTTGTGCCACTGCCTACCATGGGGTCAAGGATTAAGTCACCCTCGCTGGAATAATTCAATATCAAGTTCCGGGGGATTTGGGGCGCAAAGTTCCCGCGATAATCGGGCTTGTGGGTTGCCCACGCGCCTCGCACGGGAAAATCCCAAACCGTTGTGGTTTCGGGGAGAAAATTCTCTGGGCTACTTTCGCGCATAATTTATCTTATTAATTGGGTAAACCAAGCCAAGCAAGCGGTAATTCATTAAACTTGTAATGGCAATTTACGCTGTTAATATAATCTAGGGTATCTTTGTATTTCTTATCCTTGAACCAGTCGCTGAGAACATACACATACTCAACTTTTAGATCTAGGGACTGTACAAGTTTGACATATTGCTTACGCTTAAAATCGCAGGTTTGTAGTTTTTCATCAACAGAACCGGCTACCTGTTGATACTTAACCTCTATAATAAATAAAGTTTCGCGAACAATGACCAACAACGCATCATCTGGTAAAAGTTTTTTGGAAAGGATGTCTTGCCAATTAATTCCTTCTTCTTCTAAAAACTTATAAAATGCATGTTTTCTGAAACATCTTGCAACTAAATTCCCGTGGAAAAATATCCCGTCACCCGCTTTTCCTGCTATTTTCTTGACAGAATAGCCAGGTATTCTCTGTAATAAAGTTTGTAAGTCAACTTTTTCTTCAAACCTTAATCCTGTAGTCGTGCTTGAACCGCCTTGTCCACCTGTTTTCATTTTTCGTCTCCAGAAGGGATATGCCTTGCCGGGTGGTAATTCGTGACAATTATTTCTTTTATTTTTCCACGACTCTGCGCATTTGAATTAATCATACGCGCAGCACTCACCCGTTCAATACGGAATTCTCGATAGGCTTTCTCAAAAAAATCATCGTCAGGATTCTCATTTTTAGGGTCAGAATTACTCAACATTAATTTTGCCCCACGAGTAGAAAGCGCACGGAAATATTCTGCCAATCTGTTTTGTTCATCATCACCAAAGTCATGTTTGGAATAAGAAGTAAAACTGGACGTTTTGCTAATCGGGCGATATGGTGGGTCAAAATAGACAAAAGTTTCATCATCAATAAAACTTCTGCTTGATGAAAAATCAGCACAAACGATTTCTGTTTTCTGTAGAACAGCCGAAACAGCGCGCAAATTATCGGCATCGCAAATTTTTGGGTTTTTATAGTCCCCAAAGGGCACATTAAATTGACCCTTGGAATTGACCCGAAACAAGCCATTAAAGCAGGTGCGATTCAAAAAAATAATGAGCGCAGTTCGTTCTATCCAGGCATCTTGAAACCGGGCAAAATCAATCAACGGTAAGGTTTTATTAAAGGTTTCCCGCATTTCATAAAAAAATAGTTTTTGTTCGGCAGGGTTTTGGGAATGATACCTTTCTTCCAAATCTGCCAGAACTGGTATCAAACCTTCCACATCGGCCTGAATTGTGCGGTATGCCAGCGTCAATTCCGGGTTGATATCAGAAATAAAAAAAGATTTTATCGAAGGGTAATTTTGAGCAACATAGAAAAATAACGCGCCTCCGCCAATCAAAGGCTCAGCATATTTTTTGATTGTCCCGGCACGCATTTCTTGCGGGAAAAACTTCTCCAATGTGGCCAACAACTGCCCCTTGCCGCCCGCCCATTTCAAAAACGGCCTGGCGCGGCCAGTTTGTTCAACAGGCAAGCCTATCTTATAAGCCAGTTGAACCTCTGAGATTTTTTCAGGGGCATTGGTTGGTTTCATTTGCCGCCACCTTGTTGATAACTGCGCATTTTCTGTGGATAACCCTGTTGAGCCTGTGCATAAAACTGCTCAATTCCGGTGGATACGCCGGGGATTGCCATGCCCAGGTCGGTGGATAACTTGTGGATGGAAAGCCGCAAGTTGTGGGAGCGTTTGGCAATTAAGCCAGATTCTTCGACCAATTTGGGGATAACTAGCGATTCATCGAATCCGAACTGGAGGGCGATGCGCCGCCCGAACTCGTACTTGCTCAAGGCCTCCGACCCGACGACGTGATACAGCCCCGAAAGGCTTTTTTCTAACATCCGAATCAGGGTCTCGGCCAAATCGCCGACGAACATGGGGCAGAAATAAACGTCCGTGAAGCCGTTGGAGGGTTGTCCGGTTGAAAGGTTGTTGTAGAAAAATTCGGCGAGGGAACGTTTGCCGGAGAGACTCCAGCCGAAGAAGTTGACGCGGGCAACAGCAGCGGCAGGGTTGGCCGAAAGGACGTTTTGCTCACCGAGCAGTTTGGTTTGAGCGTAAATCGAGAGCGGGTTGGGCGCATCGGCTTCGGTGTAGATGCCGTCTTTCGTGCCGTCAAAAACCGCATCGGTGGAGATATGCAGGAAGCGGATGGAGGCCTTCGCGGCGGCTTCGGCCAATATGCCGGGAATCTCTCCGTTTAAGTAGCGGGCGCCTTCGGGGTCCGATTCGCACGAGTCGATGTTGGCGTTGGCGGCGGCGTGGAGGATGGCATCGGGGCGGGCAACGTCAATTAAACGGGAGACAGCCCCCGGCCCGGTCAGTTCCGCGCGGATTAACTCGAAGGGCGTACCATGCAGTTTGCCCCGGTCCACGCCGAGGATGGAATGAGAGTCCCAATTTCCCAAACAGAGATTGAGACCGAGGAGGCCGGAGGCGCCGGTGACGAGGATTTTCATAGTTCACCTGTCATTGCGAGCGAACGGTTTTTGTGAGCGAAGCAATCTCCGTTCGACAAGAAAAACCCGATTAATGGGAGATTACTTCGGGCTGTCGCCCTCGCAATGACACTATCCTTCCAGGGTTCCATTCGCAAACGCTTCTTCAAACGGTTCGATGTATTTGCGAATGCCTTCTACATCCAGCCATTCGGTGTTGTTGTCGCTGGTGTAACTGAAGCCTTCGGGCAGGG
>CAZNCT010000168.1:0-7132 GCA_964571615.1 uncultured Anaerolinea sp.
TTGGACGGGTCTCGACCTGCTCGAACTGCTCAACGCCCTGCGTCTGGCGCGTCGTCCAGACCTGAGCCAGCGGGCTGTGATTTCTTTTGCCATGCGCGCCCTCGGTACAGGGTTTGCCCTGTGGGCATTTGCCACCAACGGCGCCCCGTTGCTCTCTTTTGCCGATATTTCCACCCAATCCAGTCTTTTCCTTTTGCTTTCTGTGGGTCTGCGCCTGGGGGTTTTGCCCCTGCACCTGACTTATCGGGGTGAACCAGCCCTGCGGCGCGGCATGGGAACGGCCCTGCGCATGGCAACTGCGGCCTCAAGCCTGGTTTTGCTGGCGCGCCTGCCGGCCAGTTTGTCGCCAGAATGGCAGGTGCTTTTGCAAATTTTGCTCAGCCTGGCGTTGCTCTATGGCGCCTGGAGTTGGCTGGCCGCGCCGGATGAACTCCTGGGCCGTCCCTACTGGCTGATTGGCATGGCTTCCCTCTCACTGCTGGCTTTTGTGCGTGCAAATCCATCTGGCAGCATGGCCTGGGGATTGGCTCTGGTGCTGAATGGCGGTCTGGTTTTTCTGTACTCAGCCCGACAGCGTCTCTTTAGCCTTGCCTTGAGCCTGTCTGGGCTGATGCTGCTCTCTCTGCCGTTCACCCTGACCGCCTCGGCCTGGCCCGGCATGGCTGCGTTTGATTGGGTTTTCTGGCCTTTTCTGGTCATTGGACAGGTCCTGATGGTTTCCGGGTATGTGCGTCATTTGTGGCACGCCAGCGAAAGCGAGATAGAATCCTTGCCGCGCTGGGCGCAGACCGCTTACCCGCTTGGCTTGTTCTTCCCGGTAGCGATGATCGTCATGCTGGGTTTGTGGGGTTGGTCAGGCGCTTTTCAGGTTGGCCTGTGGGTGATGGGCCTGGTTGTCAGCCTGGTTGTCATGCTGGGGTTGCTCGTCTGGTGGCGGGTTGCTCAGACCGGGGCTTCGCAGTTTCCAGGAGCGCCCACTTCTTCCAAACAGTCCGATTCGGGCCTGCCGCAACTCCTCGAAAACTTCGCCCGCCTGATTTGGAGTTTTTATCATGCCTTGCGCCGCCTGGTCGATTTTATCTCCGGCCTGCTCGAGGGCGATGGCGGCCTGTTGTGGACGGTGCTTGTGCTGGTTTTGCTCCTCTTGTGGGCACAGCAATTTTCATAGGGTCTTGTGGGTATGCTTGAATTCGTGCGCTGGTCTGCTGTTATTGTGATTTTTGTGACCACCATTCTCTTGCTCTTGAGCCGCGAGTGGCGCCTGAGTCTTTCTGCATTTGCGCTTCAATACCTGGCGGTTTTTGCGCTTTTCCTTGTCCACTGGCCTTTGACCATGTCGGCGGTCAAACTCATTACCGGTTGGATGTGCGCAGCAGTCCTTGGGGTTACGCTTTCTAATCGCGAGAATTTCATCCCTGTGCGCTCCAGCCCGCTCTTCAAAGTGATTCTTGCCCTGGTTGTAGCCGGGGCCGCTTTGCAAGGCGCCTGGCTGATAAATGGCTGGATGCCCGCCGCCGGGTTTCCGCTTATTCTGGCTTCATCCTTATTGATTGCTCAGGGATTTTTTCTGTTTGGCATGACCACCGAACCATTCCGCGCTACCCTCGGGTTGCTGACCACCCTCTCAGGGTTCGACCTGCTCTCCTCGCCGCTCGATAACTCTGTGCTGGTAACTGCCTTACTCGCCGCCGCCAGTTTGGGCCTGGCGCTGGTGGGCGCTTATCTGCTCAATCTGCAATTTGCCGACCAGGAGGGTCTCGCGTGAACGGCCCCCTGCTCTGGATTGGTCTGCCTTTTCTCCTGGGCGCTTTGCTCTGGCTGGTTCCGCGTGAGCGCCTAGTAGCCGGGCTGGGGACTGCTATTGCCGCCATCCTGACCATACTGGCCTTGCTGGTGCCAACGGACACCGCCCTGAATGTCTTTGGTTTTTTCTCCCTGCGCATCGATTCCACCCTGGTTTTGCTCGGCAGGCAGGTGAGCCTGTCGCCTGCTACGCAGGTGGTTCTGGTATTGGCCTACGCCACCGGCACTTTCTGGTTTTTTGGCAGTCTGGCGGCAGGAAACGCCCGCAGAGTGGTGCCGCTCGGCCTGATGACGATTGCCATTCTGGTGGCTTCGCTGGCAATTCGGCCTTTTCTCTATGCGGCTCTGCTGATTGAAGGGGCAGTCTTGCTCTCAGTCTTTCTGCTTGCCGAACCGGGACAACCCTCGCGCCGTGGGTTGATTCGGTTTCTCATTTACCAAAGCCTGTCAGTCCCATTTATTCTTTTTGCCGGGTTCTTGCTCTCGGGTGTGGAGGCCGGCCCGCGTGACCTGGCCGTGATTGCCCAGGCTGCCATCTTTCTGGGGCTCGGATTTGCCTTCCTGCTTTCCATCTTCCCGCTTTCAACCTGGTTGCCCATGCTGGCCGAGGAAGGTAACCCCTACACGGTCGGCTTCTTGCTGGCTGTTTTTCCCCTCTTTGCGATTCTTTTTGGTCTCAACTTTGTAGACCGCTACATCTGGATTCGCGAATCGGACGATTTTTTCACCGTCTTGCAGGTCATCGGCTTGCTGACCGCCTTTTCGGGCGGGGTTTGGGCCGCTTTTCAGCGTCAGGCCGGGCGTATTTTTGGCTATGCCGCCGTGACCGAAATTGGCCTTGCGCTGGCCGCTGTCAGCCTGCCCGACCGCCTGCTTGGACTGCAACTGGTCTTTGCCATGATTGTGCCGCGCGCCCTGGCGTATGGCACCTGGGCCATTGCTCTCTCGGTTTTGCGCCAATCTGCGCCTGACCTGCGCTACTACTCTCTGCAAGGCCTGGCGCGCCGCTATCCGCTGGCAACCCTGGGCTGGTTCTTCTCGCTGCTTTCCCTGAGCGGCGTCCCCCTGCTGGCCGGGTTCCCGGCCCGTCAGGTTTTGTGGCAGGCGCTCGCCACTGGTGGGTTTTTGCCCGCCCTGGCGGTCGGCCTTGCGACCTTGGGCCTGTGGATTGCGGGCTTGCGCTCCCTGGCGGTCCTGACCATGTCGGGGGAACAAGACCCCTGGCGTTCTCACGAGACCCCTTTCCAGCGTCTTCTGCTTGGCGCCGGAATGACCCTGCTTTTTCTGGTTGGTTTGTTTCCGCAATGGGCGGCCCCTCTGCTGGCGAACCTGCCCGGGCTGTTCAGCCAGATCACCCGCTAGGCCCGTTTTTTTGCCGTGCTATAATCAACCAACCCCTTTTTTTGGAGTGAACCTGTGGAACAAGAAGACCTGATTAAGCGCCTTGAATGGCTTGAACGCGAACACCGTAAAGACCATGCCCTGATTGCCGATTTGCAACAGCGCCTCGAGGGCTACGACAACAATTTCAGCCTGCTGCGTGAGCAAATCAAAGAAGTGGGCGCCGAATTAGCCGAATACACCTCCACCGCGGCGCGGGTTGAGCAATTTGAGACCACCGTCGCCCAATACCGGGCTGAAGTCAACAAAGCCCTTGAAGACATTGAAAAACGACGCGAAAAATCAGAGCGCGAAACTGAAACCCGCCGCCGGAACGAAGTTGATAACCTCAACAAATCTCTGCTTGATTTGAGCAAATCGCTCGACGTTCTTGAAGAACTCAAAAAGGGCATCAAAGCCCGTCAGGAAGAAACTGCCCGCCTGGTGCGCACCCTCTCTGATTTTGAAAAACGCCTGGCTGAATTCCCGCTTGCCGATGAAGACATCCGGCGCTCAGTCCGTATGGTGGATGATGCCCGCAAACAAGACTTCAAGCGCCTGGCCGACCTGCAAGGCGAAATGATTGCCATTCGCAAACGTTCGGACGAGGCCCGCGAACGGGTGGACATCAACGCCGACTCAATTCGGATGCTCGACACACGCATCAACGAACTGCTCGCCAGCGAGGCCGAGCGCCGCCGCGCCCAGTTGGAATTTATCGAAAAGCAAAACCTGGCCCAAATTGACCGCGAGCGCGTTTGGAAAGAATGGCAGGTGCGCTTTGAAAACTTTGTCCGCCAGACCAGCGGCCTCGACGCCCAAATTGCCCAACTCGAAGATACCCAGCGGGCTGTCAAACGCTCACAAGACGCTTTTGAAGACATGAATACCCGTCTTGAACGGCGCATCAAAGAAATTACCGATATTCAGCGCCTGGCCGATGACCGTTTCCGGCAGGAATGGGTCACCTTCAAATCTGATGACCAGAAACGCTGGACAAACTACTCTCTCACCCAGGACGAAATTCAACGCGATGTGCGCGCCGAACTGGAAAAAATCAACCAGCGCGTGGCCGGCATGGATGACGTCATTCAAGCCCTGCGCGACACCTTCGAGCAAACCAACGAAGTTACCGAAACTCAACTGCAAGAACTTATGAACTGGACCCATGAATGGCTCACCAATTACGAGCGCGTTCTGGGCCGTTCGCGTCCCTCGCGCTAATCATTTGGTAGGGCGGGATGCTATCCCGCGCCACTTCGGAGAAGCCATGCGCGTCATCGGCACCGCCGGGCATGTTGACCACGGCAAATCGACCCTCATCGCCGCCCTGACAGGCACCCATCCCGACCGGCTCAAAGAAGAGCAAGAACGCGAAATGACCATTGACCTCGGCTTTGGCTGGCTTACCCTGCCGGGCGGCGAGGAAATTGGCATTGTCGATGTCCCCGGCCACCGCGATTTCATCGAAAACATGCTGGCCGGCATCGGCGGCATCGACGCGGCCCTGCTCATCATCGCCGCCGACGAGGGCGTCATGCCCCAAACCCGCGAACACCTCGCCATTCTCGACCTGCTCCAGATTCAGAGCGGCATCGTCGTCATCACCAAAACCGATTTGGTGGACGACGCGGAATGGCTCGACCTGCTCGAGGAAGATATCCGCCGCGCCCTGGCTGGCACTGTCCTGCAAGCCGCGCCCCAGATTCGTGTCTCAGCCCGAACCGGCTTTGGCCTCAAAGAACTTCTCTCCACGCTCGAAGCGACTCTTGCCAACCGCCTCCCGCGCCTCGACCTCGGACGACCGCGTTTGCCGGTCGATAGGGTTTTCACTATGCCCGGTTTTGGCACCGTCCTGACGGGCACCCTCAGCGACGGGCACTTCTCGCTCGGTGACGAAGTTGAACTGCTGCCCTCCGGCGTTAAGGGTCGCATTCGCGGCCTGCAAACCCACAAGAAAAAAGAAGAAACTGCCCTGCCCGGCTCGCGCACAGCCGTCAACGTCTCTGGCGTGGCCCTTGAAGACGCCATGCGCGGCGAAGTGCTGGCAAAACCCGGGCAGTACAAACCCAGCCGCCGCATTGATGCCCGTCTGCGCTTGCTCAAAGACATCTCTGCCCCGCTCAAAAATGCCACTGAAGTCAAGGTTTTTCACGGCACAACCGAAACAATTGCCCACCTGCGTCTGTTGGGTGCCGAAGCCCTCCAACCCGGTGAAGAAGGCTGGATTCAACTCGAATTGCGTGACCCGTTGGTCGCTGTGCGCGGCGACCGATTCATCATCCGCCGCCCCTCGCCCGCCGAAACCCTGGGCGGCGGGCTGGTAATTGACCCGCAGCCCAAAGCCCGCCACCGCCGCATGGACGATGCCGCTCTCAAGCGGCTCTCGGCCCTGCTGGCAGGCACGCCCGCCGATATTTACTTCCAGGCGGCCCTGGCAACTGGCCCGGCCCCGCTCAAAGAAATCACTGCCCGCGCCCGGCTCGAATCCGCCCCGGCCCAGGCTGCCATCGACGAGTTAACTGCCAATCGCAGCCTGCTCCCGCTCGAGGAGGGCAAAGCCGCTCCAGATGCCGCGACGCTCTTTGTTGCCGCCCCGCTCTGGCAGGCGTTCAAAGCCTCGGCACTGGAGGCGCTTTCGGCCTATCACCAGTCCTACCCTCTGCGGCGCGGGATGCCGCGTGAAGAACTCAAGAGCAAGCTGAAACTCGCCCCGAAGGTCTTTAATGCCCTGGTCAAGAAACTGGCTCTTGAAACCGAAGTGCTCGAGGCGGGTAGTTGGCTGGCGCGGCCCGGGCATGCCATCCGCTTTTCGGACGGGCAACAGGCGAAGGTGAGCGCGCTCCTGCGCCGTTTTGACGGCTCTCCCTACAGCCCGCCATCGGTCAAAGAAACGGTGGCGGAGGTCGGCGAGGACATCTACAATGCCCTGCTCGATTTGGATGAGTTGGTCTCGGTTGGGCAGGATGTTGTCTTTCGCAAGCCGGTTTATGAAGAAATGGTGTTGAAAATCAGGGCTTTGTTAAACGAAAAAGGCCAGGCGACTGCTGCCGAGGTGCGTGACCTGTTTGGCACGACCCGCAAATATGCCCTGGCCTTGCTGGAACATCTGGATGCTTTGGGGGTGACTATGCGCGAGGGCGATTATCGCCGCTTGCGGCGCTAGTCTGAACCCTTATTTGCTCTGAATCTTGGCCCAACTGTCTTTGAGTGTTACGGTGCGGTTGAAAACCAGTTTGCTGGCCTGACTATCGGGGTCGAGGCAGAAGTAGCCCGTGCGTTCAAATTGGAGGTGGTCGCCGGGGTTGGCCTCGCTCAGGGCTGGTTCGACATAGGCGTTTTCGAGCACTTCCAGAGAGTTGGGGTTGAGAATTTCTTCTAACTCGCCGTCATCAGGCCGCTCGGTGGTAAATAATTGCTCATACAGCCGTACTTCCGCCGGGATGGCGTGCCGGGCCGAGACCCAGTGAATGGTCGATTTGACCTTGCGCCCATCGGGGGCGTCACCGCCGCGCGTGGCGGGGTCATAGGCGCAGTGAACTTCGGTCACGTTGCCGGCCTCGTCTTTGACGACATGCGTGCATTTGACCAGATACGCATAGCGCAGACGCACCTCGTTGCCAGGGAACAGGCGGAAGTATTTGGGCGGAGGCGTCTCGCGGAAGTCGTCCTGTTCGATGTAAAGCACTTTGGAGAACGGCACTTTGCGCGTTCCGGCTTCGGGGTCTTCGGGGTTGTTGATGGCGTCCATCTCTTCCACCAGGTCATCGGGGTAATTGTCAATGACCAGTTTGAGCGGCTTGAGAACGGCCATGCGGCGCAGGGCGGTCTTGTTGAGGACATCCCGAATGACGGCCTCGAACTGCGCCATTTCGACCCAACTGTCGTTTTTGGTCTCGCCCAGGCCGGTGACGAACTCGATGATGGCTTCGGGCGGTACGCCGCGCCG
>CAZNCT010000169.1:0-7054 GCA_964571615.1 uncultured Anaerolinea sp.
GAACTTATAAATATATCTCTCAATTATTCACCAGGATTATAAAATTTTTGCGACAAACCAGACCCAGGGCATGACGGCAAAAAAACTCAGGGGTTCTTTCCCTTTCCTTTGTCCTTCTCTTTTTGGTCTTTGTCCTTGTCCTTATCTTTGTCTTTATCCTGACCGGGAGGGGTTGCGTTCGGCGGTTCGGGGGTGGAAAGGCTGGCCGGATGCGTTGCGCTGTGAGCAGGACTGACAGAGAGCAGCGCGGTCGGGCTGGCGCCGGTCACCGGGCTGGCAAAGGCAGGCGGGTAAGGCGGTCGGCCATCTCCGGGATGACCGGTTGAGAAGGGCGTTCCCTGCCCGGGGGGAGAAATACCTTCATGGTATCCAGGTTCAGGGGTTTGGCGCTCATCGCCTTCGGAGAAGGGCTCGCCCTGGACAAGATTTTGAGCGGTAACAGTCTGAAAGAGAGCAGGCAGGCCCGGGCCAGCATAGCCAGAAGGACTGAGAGCGGCAAATTGCTGTTCGCGTTCACTGGCTACGACCGCCAGGGTACGATCCACCTCGGCCCGGCTTTCATCATCCACAACGGCAGCACTTAACAAACGCAATTCTTTTTCCTGAGCATCAAGCGCTTGAATGATGTGAATGCTTGCAGAGGCCAGGGTCGGGTCTGATTTGGCCCTGGCCAGCACCGGGCCAGAAAGAATTTGCTGGTACAACGCCAGGGTGCCAGGAATAGGTTCGCGCCTGTCCAGCTCAATCAAGCGATTCACTTCCGTCAGGCGTTCTGCGGCCTGAGAAAGAGAAAAATTGATGGCCAGGGCGGGGGTTGGGGCCAGATTGACCTGAAGTTCTTCAATCTTCAAGTCGAGCGCATACAGTTCATCGCCCGGAATCGCCAAATCAACAGCATAGACCGCACCCGTTAACAAGCCAGAGAACAGAAGCAATGCCACCAGGGCCGCCCTGAGCAACGAATAATGCCGGATAAAAAATAAGACTCTGGCAGGGAAAAGGCGCCGGGAGGCTTGTTGTTCCTGAGTTATCTGCTCAACGCGCGCCAGGTATGCGCGGCGGATTGCCGCCTTACGGCGTGGGTCAAGCGGCGGAGAATCGGGCAGTTGCGTTAATGAATCACTGATTTCTTCAAAACTATCATCATCTGTGTCTTTCATAAATCTACCTCTTCAGGTTGGACATTTTTTTGAATATATCGGCGCATGGCCTGAAGCCCCCGGTGTTGCAAGGATTTCACAGTGCCAACCGTCATATTGAGCGCATAAGCCACTTCTTCAAGTTGAAGCCCCTGAAAAAACCTGAGATAAATCACTTCTTGCTGTTTTTCTGTTAACTGGCGCAAGGCTTCAAGCAAAACCTGCTGATGGAGACTCTCTTCAGCCTGTTGGGAAATGGAGTCCGAATCGCGCCCAACAAACTCCTCGGGCAAAACCGGGGCCTGAAATTCGCTCCCGGCCGGGTGTTTTTTCTTACAGAATCAGGGTGCGGGCGGTGCGAAAGAGCCAGGCCTTCAACAATTTTTGCGGACCGCGGCGGGTGTTGAGCGTTTCAAGCATCAGGCTGAACACTTCTGAGGCAATGTCTTCAGCAATCTGTTGGTTATGAAGATAACGATAAGCGTAGCGATAGACAGGTTCGTAAAAGATATCAAAAATAGCGGCCAGCGCATCACGCTCCAATCTTTTGGCACGCTCCAGCAGTTCTTTTTGGTTGAATGAAGAGAGGCCCGCGCTATTGGGCAACATTTCGGTTTTAATCCTGAAAATTCGTAATGAGACTCAAGTTGGGAAATCAGCAATCTGAACTTTTCAGCAATGTCAGCCACAACTTAACGGGACAAGCACGCAGGCGATTATAGCCAATGATGAATGAAAAAAAGAGGTGATTTTCAAAAATAACACCAGCCCACCGGCTGCTTATGCGCTGCCTGCGGGCTGGTATGCGGGTGCTGGGAAATGTGTCCGGTTATTCAGAAAGCTCTACAACCGGTAGTTGTGCAGGAGAAAAGTTATCGTCGGCGTTGTAAACAACGGTCACCGGGGCGCCACCGTTGAACTTGACCTCGTACGCAACAATTTGACTGTTAAGAGCCTGCATGTTTGCGCCGCCATTGACCGTCAGGTCTGCATTCGGCATCATCATCGAGCCGCGAATCCGAATGGTGGAGCCGCCATTGAGGGTCACCCGGCTGGTGTTTCCCCAGGGCAGATAAATGAGCAGACCGGCAAAAGGGTCTCCCTGGGGCGGAGCACCCAACCGGAGCACCGATTGACCGTTCCATTTGAAATCGCTTTTGGCAAAGTAGAAGAAAGCATTATCCGACTCGAGGCCGCCCTGGGCATTGACGGTGATATCGCCGGTTCCGGTTGCGTAGAATCGCAAACGATTGGCCCGAAACGCATTGCCACCCTGCACGCGAACCCCGGCATTGACAGTGTAAATTTCAATGTCATCAAACACATGCGGGCCGCCGCTCAGGTTGATATCGTTGGCAATCACAAACTTAATCGAGCCGCTGCCTTCCATGACGCCGCTGCCGTTGATGTTCAGGCCGCCCTGCAAGCAGTAAACGCCGGGCATAAAACGAGTCCGAACGCCGGAATCGACGATAATCTGGCTGGCGTAACGGCCAGGGCTATAGGTCTTAACGCCATTACTGGTCACCGGGCTGGGAGCGCTGGCAGAACAGGTGGGCGCGGCAGGAATTTCTGGAATTTTCCCCGTTAACGATACCGGTGGAAGCGGAATTTTCTGACTGGTCTGGTTGGTTTGAACCGTATTGAGCCACGGGAAATTGGCATTGGTTTTGTAGCCGCCGACAACCGTCATTCCGGGCACATCCACGATGATGTTGCTATTAAACATCAGCGCGTTGCTGTGACTGCTGTTGACGAAAATTCCACCACCCCTGGTAGTCACCTGGGCGCCGCCGTTAAAGAGGGTGCTGTGCTGACCATCGGGATGCAGGGAGATGATGGCGTTGCCATAACCCAACTGGCCTGCAATCGGCGGCCTGCCTAATGCAACCGCTCTGACAGAACTTTGTATCTCGTTAACACCAACGGCCAGGCCAAACACAGCTTCGGTAGTGGTGTTGATGATCACTTCAACATACTCGCCGTTCCCGGCATTCCGGCCCGATTGGGGTGGAATATTGACAACAATGTCAGAAAAACCGTTGCGGCTGGCAATCAGCGCGGCGGCTTCGCGCGCCTGGGCACGGGTGCCGCCAGAGGCCAGGCGATAAGCAGCGGCAAGGGCGGCATTATCTGCCGCATTTTGCGAAGCGCTACGGTCGGCCAGTACCATGCCGCCATCGACGGCAAGGCCGGTAATGCCAACCAGGGCAACTATCGCCAGGACAATTAAGATAAGGGCTTGTCCACGTTCGGATTTCATAAACTTTTCCTTCTTTCAAAATAAAGAATAAGGGTGAGAGAATAAACAATCCTGGAACAAAAATTTTTTCTTTGGCGCCAGGTGTTATCGCAAAAATAAGATGTTCTGCCAGAAAAACACAAGCGCGGCAAAAATATTTTTACACAAAAAACAAATTTAGATACGGCTTTAACCTTACAATTTTGAAAGTTTTGAGACAATAAGGCTGCTTAAAAAGCCCGTCAAAGCATACGGCGACCACCAGAGAGATGGTCGCCGCTTCTGATTGCCACTAAATGTGTGGGCGAAATATCCTTTTCACCCCACTTTTGAAACAGCCCCCCGAATTGCCCCCTATGCCGATTTGGCCCTGATTTTGCGCCAGAGCCACCTGAGCGCGTCTTCGGCAAAGGGCAGGCCCAAGACCGTGCCGAGCAGTACTCCCCCAGCCCCCAACCAGCGGACAGGCTGGGCCGCCAGCCCGAAGAAATTGACGGCTTCAATTTGTATTTTTTGGGCCGAAAGCGCCTGACGCTGTTCAGGCCCGCCCGAAATGGGCGCAAAGCGCAGGTAAAACCAGAGCGTGCCGCGATAAACACCCACTTCGGTGGCGCGAATGCTCCAGTAAAAAGTGAGGGCATGACCCGGGCGCAGGTTTTCGCTGACCGTGCCGCTCGGGCTGATTTCAAGCCCGGCCATATCGAGGCGGGTTTCGGCGATAACGTAATGGGTTGCGTACACGTTGGGGATTTGGACAATCTCACCACGCGTAAGGTTGCCAGCCGTTTCGGCGGTGGCAGTCAGGTTGCCGTTTTGGTCTACTTCGAGGGTCAGGCGCACCCAATCGGAGTCGCCTACGCGCAGGCGGGTGGGGAACTCGAGGGTCAACATGCGCGCTTCGGTGACGGCGGGCGGCAGAAGTGTGGCGGCGGGTATGACCAGGCCATCTTGCGTGGAAACAGGCAACGGTGAGGGCGCAACAGCAGGTGGCTCGGGCGCGGCAGAGCCGCATCCGCTGACCAGTTGGGCCAGCAGGAGGAACAGTCCCAATTCCAAAAATCGCCTGAAGGGTTTCATCGGCTTTAACGCTCGACTTCTTCGACCTCGGTGTACCAGCGCAGACGTGTGCCGAGGCGGTCGCGGGCTTTCCAGAGGATGTCGGTGGGCATGTTTTGCAGGGCTTTGCGAATCTGGCCGATGCGGCGCAAGACGGTTTGCGTGTCGGTCTCTGAAAGACCGGGGTTTTCGTTTTGCAAAATGTCTTCGAGGCGCTTAAGGTTGATGGTGGTGGTTTTGTAAAGGCCCCAATCGCGGCGGCAAAGGCGCAGAATGCGGTCGAGGTTAATCATCGAGTCGTCGTGGAAGGAGAGTTCGTTATCGAGCAGCAGGGCTATCAGGTCGAGAGCATCTTTGCGGTTGAGCTGGACAATTTGCGTTTTGGAAAGCAGCAATTCGGCCAGCGGAATGGTCACGGGGTGCGCATCGAGGCGGTCGCGCAGGGGCAATTTGTGACACATTTCAAAATCGCCGACGAAAATATCGATGTGCCGCCCGGTTTGAGGGTTGATATAGAGCAGGCGGCGGTCACCGTTAACCAGGTTGAAGTTGCGGTCGCCCAGGTAACCAAAGGTTTTGAAGAAGGCTTCCAGTTTGCGCCGGTCGTGCTTGCGGACGACAAAATCGAGGTCGGCATAGTCACGAGGCAGTTCGCGCCCGCGCAGGCGAGGACTGTGATAGTGAACCGCCAGGCCGCCAATGACGCGCAGGTGAATCTGGGCGGCGCGGGCGGCATCGACAATGCGGGTCATTTCATGGATGATTTCGGGAGATTCCATCAAGACTACTCCACTGGAATTTCAGAATGAACTTTATCGAGGTCGAGGCCGCTTTTTTTGCGGTAGGCTTTGAACCCAAAGTAAATGGCGGCGGCTGTGGCATACAGAATGCCCATAAAAGCCAGGGATGTGCCGTTTTTGTAGCCGTTTTCGTTGATGCTGTAGCCGATGCCATAGAGCGCGTTGGGGTCGAACAGCCACTGAAAGAGCAGGTAGGCCAGGAAGGCGCCAAAAATTGTCCCGGCAATGGTGATGAGCGGAATGCCAAAGAGCTTGAACCCGGCAATTGGCGAGGCGTTATACAGGTCGGGTTTGGTGTAAGGCAGAATGGTGGCGGCGATGGTGGTGCCGAAATAGGTGACGGCAATGACCAGGGTGGACGCCAGGGTGAGAGAGCGGAATCCGAAAATGTCGTAGGCAAACAAGAAGGAGACCAGGATAGATGGAACGACCATCAGCATCAGAGCGACAACCGGCGTGCCGGTGCGGTCATCCACTTCGGCGGCTTTTTCGGGCAGCAAGCGGTCGAAGGCGGCGGCAAAGACCACCCGGGTGGAAGAGAGGAAGAGTGTGCCGCTCCAGCCAAACCACCACAGGCTCATCAGCCCCAGCACCAGCAGTTGCAGCAAGCGGTTATCGGTCAGAAAGGCGGCGAAGAGGGCCGGGTAAGGCCAGAACGGCAGAGGCGGTTCGGCTTCGGTCAGGCCCCAGGCGTAATTCCACCAGGCGCCGTTGGCCTGGACGTAGAAATCCCAGCCGATGGTTTTGGAGATCGCCAGCAGGGCCAGAATGGCAAGCAGCGTGACCACCAGCAGGGCTGAGGCCATGCCGACAAAGTTACGTTTGAAATCGGTGGCGCCGCGCACTTCGCCATACAGGGTAGCGCCCCAGTTGGGCCACAGGTTAAAGAAAACGATGTAGGGCAGGGTGAGCAGGACGAGATTCAGGTTTCCACCGGTCAGGGGCAGGGCTGCTCCGGCTTCTTGACCAGCGGCTACGGTGGCCTGGTAAACGCCCGGCTGGGCGCCAAACAGGGTGACGGCATTGGTTTCGAGACCAGCCTGAAACGCTTCGGGAGAGCCTGTCAGCAGCAAGCCAACGACCAGCGCCAGACCAAGCACGCCGCCGTAAAAACACCATTTTTGCACCTGGGCATAGCGCTTCATGCCCAGGATAATGTAAAAGGTGACAATTGCCAGGGTAAGCAGCGCGGTGGTGAACAGGCCAAGCGAGGTTTGCCCAAACCAGAGCGCAATTTCTCGAGCGCCCAAAATACCAAGAATGGGGGTGATGACAATGTGGCGCAGCATGTCGGCGTAAAGCGGCACCCACAGCCAGAGGATGAACCACCAACCGGTGACGGCCAGGACAAAACCAATTCCGCCGCCCAGGATGCGGCTCTGCCAGACATAATCGCCCCCTGAGCGCGGCATGACTGCAATCAGCGAGGCGTAAACGACCACTTCAAAAAGGATAAAAAAAGCGCTCAAGAGCAAGGCCCAGAGCAGCCCCCCTTCAAAATAATACATCTGGCTGAAACTGTATAAGCCCAGGGTCACCAGATTGATGGAGAAAAAGGCATATACAAAAGCGTCAAACACAGACCAGGAACGAACCAGGCCGGTGGCTTTGCGAATGAAGAGGTCGGTCATAGGTGGATTCTCCTTTGGGGTTCGATAACTGGTAATTGGTAATTGGGGCGCCAATGACGATGCCCAAAATACCAATTCCTTCCTATCCTTGTGTCAGGACATAATTTTCAATTTTGTTTTTGCCAAGTTTGATGAGCGCGCCCTGAAGAACACCCTGTTCGTAAAGTGAGCCGGGGTTGATGCACA
>CAZNCT010000170.1:0-7026 GCA_964571615.1 uncultured Anaerolinea sp.
TGCGCGTATCGTTGAAGGCTAGTATTTGCCCCGAGTCAAGTTGCAGGTGCAGGCGGTCGTGCGGTTCGGGCTGGCTGGGGAAAGGCCGCAAGAGCAGGTCACCGCTCATCCGCAGGTGGATGAGCAAATGACCGTTTGAAAGCGGCAGGTGCAGGTATTTGGCTCGCCTGGCGACGGTCTCAATCCGCTGCCCGGCGATGCGCTGCTGAAACGCCTGCGCGCCGGGCGTTGCCACAGTGCGCGGCCAGAAGACTTCTGCCGCGAGAATCTGCCTGCCAGCCAGGGCCGGGCGCAGATTTCGGGCGATGGTTTCGACCTCGGGCAGTTCGGGCATGGGCCGGTTTTACTCGTTGAACAATTCGCCGACCGAGCGTCCCTCGTGCGCCCGGCGGATGACCTCGCCAAGCAGTGGGGAGACCGAGAGCACTTTAATCCGGTCGCCGAGCAGCGACATCTTTTCGGGCGGCAGTGGAACGGTATCGGTGGTGATGAACTGCTTGACCGGCAAGGCTGCCAGACGTTCGGCTGCGCTGGATGAAAAAATCGGGTGCACGCAGACGACATAGACATCGCGCGCGCCATTTTGCTTCACCAGGTTGACTGCCTGCACGATAGAGCCGCCGGTGTCAATTTCATCGTCCACCAGAATCACATCACGCCCTTTGACATCGCCGATGATGGTCAGGGCCTGGGCTTTGGCGTCGTTGGCTACTCGCCGTTTTTCGATGAAGGCGATGGGGGCGTCTATGCTGGCGGCTACGTTGCGGCCTTTTTTGGCGAAACCCAGGTCAACCGTCACGACTACTGGGTCTTTCAGGGTTGGTTTGATTTCAACCAGGTGGTCAGCAATCTGGTGGAAGGCGGTTAGCACATCCCCGGGGATGGAGAAGAAGCCCTGCACCTGCCCAGCGTGCGGTTCAATGATGATGTAGCGGTCGGCCCCGGCGACTTCAATCATATCGGCGATCAGGCGGGCGGTGATGGGCACGCGCGGCTGGTCTTTCTTGTCAGAACGGCCATACGCCAGGTAGGGGATAACGGCCGTAATGCGGGCCGCCGAATCCAGCTTGAGCGTTTGCAGCATGATCAGCAGTTCCATCAGGTTGCGGTGCACCGGCGAAGAAGTGGTCTGAATGACATACACATCCTGCCCGCGCACGCTGGAATGTAATTTGACGAACAGGTTTTCGTTGGGGAACTGAATAATATCGCGCCCACAGAGCGGCTGTTTCAGGTAGTCGGCTACTTTTTGGGCCAGGTCGGCGGAACCTGTTCCGGCGTACAATTTGATTCCGCCGTACACTTTCATGTCATGAGCATTATGCGGCATGGTTTACTTGTCCTTCAGTTGGTCCCATTCTGAGCGCAAGACGCTCATCAACAGGACATCTTGATATTGTCCGTTTTTATAGATGGCCTGGCGCATTCGGCCTTCGCGAACATAACCGGCTTTTTCGTAAGCCCGAATGGCGCGCGGATTGCTTTCATAAACCCGCAGGTAAATGCGGTGCAGGTTGAGATTCTCAAAGCCGTGCTGCAACATGAGCCAGGTCGCTTCGCGGCCATAGCCCTGGTTCCAGACGCTTTTGTCACCAATCATAATGCCAAATTCGGCGGCCCGGTCGATGTTGCTGATGGCGTGGAAGGATGTGTTCCCAATCATGCGCCAGGTTTCACCGTCTTGAATTTCAATGACCAGCGGGCGCTCGGCCTGCGGCAATTTGCTCAGGCTGTCAAACCATTGCTGTTCATCTTCCAGCGAAAAAGGAATGCGCACCATCAGCCCGGCAATCACCTCCGGGTCGTTTAGCCATTCGACGAATTTGGGCAGGTCTTCACGGCTCACCGCTCGCAGGCGGATACGTTTTCCGTAAATCATGGCGTTATCCTTTGTAATAACTGACCGACGGCTTCGCGCGGGGCCAGCCGCCGGGCCAGGATGTCTGCAAACAGACCAGCGATTTCTGGCTCTGGCACCTGGCGCCGGAAGTGCGCCAGCAGACCTTCGCGCAGCAGCAGGTCAAACTCGGCTTCCAGGCGGGCTTCTTCGCGCCGCGCCCAATCACCGCTTTGGCGCAGGTAGGTCAGGTGTTGCTGAATGGCCTCGAGCAGTTCGGGCAGGCCTTTGGCTTCTGTGGCGACGGTCCGGCGGATGAGCGGAATCCAGATGGGGCGGCCATTTTCGTTTCCGTTCTCATGCGCCGGAATTTCAAATGCCTGTCCGTGATGTTGAAAGACCCGCCGAACGGGGTGTGCCAGTTCGAGCATCGTTTTCAGGGCGCGTTCGGTTGCATCGACCCCGGCGTGGTCGGCTTTGTTAATGACCAGAATATCGGCGATTTCCAAAATGCCGGCTTTGATGGCCTGAATGTCGTCACCCAGGCCGGGGGCTTCGACCACCAGGGTGGTGTGCGCCAGGCGGGCAATATCCACTTCGGACTGGCCCGCGCCGACGGTTTCGATGAGAATGATGTCGAACCCAGCCGCATCGAAGACCTGCACCACTCCCGCCGTTGCCTGGGCCAGCCCGCCCAGCGAGCCGCGCGAAGCCATCGAGCGGATGAAAACCCCCGTATCGCCCGAAAGGTCGCGCATGCGCACCCGGTCACCAAGCACCGCCCCGCCGGTGAATGGGCTGGAGGGGTCCACCGCTACGATGGCAACTTTTTTATTCTGTTTGCGGTAGTGCAGGGCGATTTGATTGACCAGCGACGATTTTCCGGTGCCGGGCGCGCCGGTGATGCCCAACAAATGGGCCTTGCCGGTGTGCGGAAAAAGCGCATCCAACGCGGCAAGGCCCTCGGGTGTGGCGTTTTCCACACGCGAGAGCAGACGCGCCAGCGCCAGCCGGTCGCCGTTCAGGACAGACTGGGCAAGATTCATGTTATCCGGCGAGGGGAATTGCAGAGCGAATATCGGCGATTACTTTTTCAGTAGAAGCGCCCGGGCCGTACACTTCCATGACTCCAATTTCTTTCAGGCGCGGCACATCTTCGTCGGGGATGATGCCGCCCACAAAGACCTTTACATCCCCCAGGCCATTGGTTTGCAGCAATTCCATGACCCGCGGTACCAGGGCCATGTGCGCCCCAGAAAGGATGGACAGCCCGACAGCGTCCACATCTTCTTGCAGGGCGGCTTCGGCAATCATTTCGGGGGTCTGGCGCAGGCCGGTATAGATGACTTCCATTCCGGCATCGCGCAAGGCGCGGGCAACCACCTTGGCGCCGCGGTCGTGCCCGTCCAGGCCGGGCTTGGCTACCAGCACACGGATTTTTCGTTCGGTCATTCAGGCCTCCATTGGGTATCTGTTTTGATTATACTATCAGCAGGTTACAATTGAGATGTCTGAACAGATATAATTCATAAAAATCTACTGTCAGGTCTTGAGAAAAAGGACACCCATGACAAAAAAACATGCTCCCTTTGGCCTTTGGCCTTCGCCCATTACCCCCGAACTGCTCGGGATGCGCATTCGTCTGGAAGATGTGCAATTTGACAGTGATGGTGAAACCCTGGTCTGGCAGGAAGGCCGCTCTGGCAAGCGCGTCCTGGTGGTGCGCCGGCCCGGTGATGCGCCACGCGACCTGACGGATACCATCAAAATTGGCGGCGGCATTGGCTATGGCGGCGGCGATTTTACGGTTCGGAACGGAATGGTCGTTTTTGCCAGCGAGGGGCGCTTGTTCCGCCAAAATCTGAGCGGCGAGCGCCCCAGAGCCATCACGCCCAGGTTCGGCGATGTTGCCTCGCCTGCGATTTCGCCAGATGGCTCAAAAATCCTGTTTGTGCATTCTTACGAGCGCCGCGACTGCCTGGCAATGGTCGATGCCGAGGGCGCGCGCTGGCCTGTGCAACTGGCAACCGGGGCCGATTTTTACATGCAGCCTGCCTGGCACCCCAACGGTGAGCGCATCGCCTGGGTCGAGTGGAATCATCCGCAAATGCCCTGGGATGGCTGCCGCCTGATGACCGCCCGCCTGAACGGTTCGGAATTGAGCGATATTCAGTGTGTTTTTGGGGATGAGCATACCCCGGTCTTTCAGCCCGAATTTTCGGCAGATGGCCGCTATCTGGCTTTTCTCGCCAACCAGGGCGAATGGGATTCGCTGCGCGTCCTCGATCTTTCTACGGGTGAGATGCGGGTTCTGGTCGAAAACGCCTCCCTGCTCGAGCCTGCCTGGGTTCAGGGCATGCACCTGTTCGGTTGGGATGCTTCTCGCCTGGTGTATGCTCGCAACGACAAGGGTTGGCGCACGCTCTGGGCGGTGGAGGCAGGCGGCGGGGAGTCTGTTCCGATTGCGACTGCCCCCTACACCTGGTTCAGCCATCTGACGGTATCGGCCCGGGGCCAGATCGCGCTGATTGCATCTGCTCCAAAAATCCCTAACCGAATTGTTTCGCTGAGCGACGGTCAGTGGCGCGTGGAGAAGTATTCAGAAGCCGAGGGCATTCCGGCGGCTTACCTGCCCGAGCCGCAAGCGATTGAGTGGCCTGCGCCCGATGGAACCCCGGTGCATGGGCTGTATTATGCGCCTGCCAACCCGGCTTTTTATGACCAGGGCGTGCCTCCGGCGATGGTTAGCATTCACGGCGGCCCGACTTCGGCGCGCACGGCCAGTTACAACCCCGATGCGGCCTATTTTGCCAGCCGGGGCTTTGCCTATCTGGAGGTCAATTATCGCGGTTCGACAGGCTATGGGCGCTCGTACATGCTGGCGCTGCGCAAAAACTGGGGGCCGGTGGATGCCGAAGATGCCGTGGGCGCGGCGGGGGCCCTGGCGGCCCTGGGCCTGGCCGACCCGCAGCGCATGGTGATTATCGGCGGCTCGGCGGGCGGGTTTACGGTGCTCAATTGCCTGGTGCATTACCCGGGTGTTTTTAAGGCTGGGGTGAACTTGTTTGGCGTCTCGAACCTGTTTGGCCTGGATGAAGATACGCATAAATTTGAAGAGCGCTATAACGCCTCGCTGGTGGGTGAATTGCCCGCCGCGGCAGAACATTACAAAAAGTGGTCGGCGGTCTTTCATGCCGATAAAATCCGTGACCCATTGGCGGTCTTTCAGGGCGCGGAAGATAAGGTGGTGCCCCCCAACCAATCGGAGGCTATTGTGGAGGCCCTGCGGCGCAACAAAGTGCCGCATGTTTACCGGCTCTACGAGGGCGAGGGGCACGGCTGGCGCAAGAGTGAAACGATTGCCGATTACTACCAGACCCTCAACAAGTTTTTGAAAGAGTTTGTGCTCTTGTGAGTGCTTTTCAAGCGCTGGAAGGGGCTTGCGGCGCAATTTTTGCGCGTATAATCCTGCAAACGGAGGCAGTATGAGTGATTCGAAACCTTTGATGTGGACGCCCAAGCCGGGCATCGGTTACATTGTGACCCGTCGCCCCGATGGCGGCATGACGCTGACGTTTAGCGACCTGAGCGAGGCGACTTTGAGCGACTGGCGCGAGTTCGCTTTTGAGCACCTGATGGGTTCTGACCGCCTGACGCGCAATCTGTATGACCTGCGCAAGGTGAAAGAAATCCCAGAAAAGGCGATTAAGATGGCGGTCGAGGTGAATAACGACCCGGCCACGCGCAATGTCCGCGCTGCGGTGGTGGTGGAAAGTGAACAGGCCCGGCAGGCGATTATGGCTGTAGCCGCTTCGGTGACAGGCGCAGGCGCGGCCATGCGGGTTTTTTCTTCCCTTGAAGAAGCCGAGAACTGGCTTTCGAAGCCGCTCGACCAGATGGTTTAAGGCCCAAGATGTCTTTGCGGTCGCTTCAGATTGGCGCTCGGCGCTTTGATTGGGGCCAGCGCACTTATTTGATGGGTATTTTGAACATCACCCCCGATTCTTTTTCGGGGGATGGTCTGGCTGGGCAGGCCGATTTTGTCGAACGGGCGGTGGAGCAGGCCGGGCGTTTTCTGGCTGAAGGGGCCGATTTGCTGGATGTCGGCGGGGAATCGACCCGCCCGGGGGCGCAGGTGGTGGCCGAAGAGGAAGAAAGGCGCCGGGTTGAGCCGGTTATCCGCGCCATTGTCCGCCGTTTCCCTGATGCGCTGATTTCAATCGATACCTATAAGGCCGGGGTGGCCGAAGCCGCGCTCGATGCTGGGGCGCAGGTCATTAACGATGTCTGGGGCTTGCGCGCCGACCCGCAGATGGCTGCTCTGGCTGCCCGGCGCGGTGTGCCAATCATCTTGATGCACAATCGCAGTAAACCCAACGATGCCCGGGTAGAAGCGCGTTTGGGCGGGCGTTATGTTGGGGTCGAATATGACGATTTGCTTGCCGATGTCAAGCGCGAATTGCTCGAATCGGTGGATCTGGCCCGCGCCGCAGGCATTGCAGACGAGAAAATCATCCTCGACCCGGGGATTGGTTTTGGCAAGACGGTGCAGCAAAATCTTGAATTGCTCAACCGGCTCGATGAAATTTGCGCGCTGGGTTTTCCGGTCTTGCTGGGCACTTCTCGCAAGTCATTTATCGGCTATACCCTCGATTTGCCTGCTGACCAGCGCATTGCGGGCACAGCTGCAACGGTCGCCATAGGCATTGCTCGCGGGGCAGATATTCTGCGGGTGCATGATGTTGCTCAAATGGCGCAAGTGGCCCGCATGAGCGATGCAATTACGCGCAGGTGAGTGATGGCAGAATATGATAACGACCTGGCCCGCATTGGGGTCATCCACTATAAAGTTGGCGAGTTTGAAGCCGCGCGGCGCTATCTCGAACGCGCTCTCGAAGTAGCCGATGACAACGATACCCGTTTTAAGGTTCACTTTCACCTGGCGCTGATGAGCGATGACCCGATTGTCAGGCGCAGACATCTGAATGAAGCCCTGGCGCTCGAGCCGACTCATATTCAGGCCCGGCGCGAACTGGCTATTCTGGATGGGAAAATCAGGCCCGAAGAAATTGTCAACCCCGACGCCTTACCGGCTCAATCGGCAGACCCGCAGCAGGTGACCGCCGACCGCTTCATCTGTCCGCAATGTGGCGGGCGGATGGTCTTTGATGGGGATGGCCGCACCCTGA
>CAZNCT010000171.1:0-2363 GCA_964571615.1 uncultured Anaerolinea sp.
CCCCAACCTGAAAACCGCCGCCGCCGCCTGGATTTACGCCGGGGGCGCGCACCACACCAGTTTTAGTTACGCCGTCACCGCCGAACACCTGCGCGACTTCGCCGCGATGGCCGGGATTGAGTTCCTGCTGATTGACGAAAAGACCGAAGTGGAGAGTTTCAAAGACAAACTGCGCTGGAACGATTTATACTATCACCTGAGCAGAGGGTTGTGAGTACAGCGTAAAGAAAGTTTTTCGTAATTTGCCCTCACCCCAAACCTCCTCCGCAGGGGGAGGGGTAAGCCCTAAAGTGGAATCAAATCCCTCTCCCACCGGGAGATGGGCAGGGGTGAGGGCGAGAGCGGCGAAGCCAAAATTTGCAAAAAAATTTTTACAGTGTACTTAACGAAAAAGCGGCAAGAAACAACGACCATCAGCCTGATGGTCGTTGTTTCTTAAGCATTTATCCAAAAATTCATTTTCTGCCCGCCGCGCCCGGCGATAAATCGCCTGTCCAGGATGCAAAGCCCGCTTTGCGGGCTTTGTGTGGTAGCCCGGATGTTCACGTCCGGGCTTTCTATCCACTGGCATTTGCGGCTACGCTCAAGACAGTCTGCCCTGACCAGACTTTGCAAATCGAGATTTTATGCTATCCTTACCTTGTTTGAGCACCATATTGATTTTTCTCCAGCCACCAGCAAATTTTTCAGCCAGTTGGTTGAACCGCCCTGCGGCTACCGAGGAACAAAGCGTATCGAGACCATTTTCCGCTCATTGACCATCCATTTTGGTCTCGATACGCGACACAACCCACCGCTACTCGACCAACTCAATCCTGTAGAAAGAGACTCTCATGCAAAAACACCTTGAACTCACCCGCCAGCGCGTTCAAAACTTTGCCCGCAAAATCAGCAAACTGTTCTACACCGCCAGCCAGCCCGTTCAACTGAGCGCCTACCCCGCGCCGGGGCGCATCCCGTATGCCGAAGCCCTGCGCGGCGACTTCGCGCCCGTTGCGGTTGGGCACAAGTTTGCGCCGCTCTGGTCCACCCATTGGGTGCGGGTCGAACTCGAAGTGCCCGCCGATTGGCAGGGAAGGGAAGTGCACCTGCTCTGGGACTCAGCCTCCGAAGCCTGCGTCTGGGGTGAGGGCGTTCCGCTCCAGGGGCTGACCGGCTCGTTCAACGGCTGGCAGGCCGAACCCATCCGCACCGCGTTTTGCCTGTCGAAGCAGGCTCAGGGCGGCCAACGGCGCGAACTGTTCGTCGAGGTCGCCTGCAACGGGCTGTTTGGCCTGGCAAACGATTCTTTTAACCCGCGCATTGGCGAATTGCGCCAGGCTGAAATCGCCGTCTTCAACCGCCCGGCCTGGGATTTGTACTGGGATTTGAAAATCATCGCCGATATGGCTCTGCACCTGCCCGCCAACACCCCGCGCGGCGGGCAGGCGCTCTACGCCGCCAACCAGATGGTCAACCTGATTCGGCTGGATGACCCCGACACCTGGCCTGCCGCCCGCCAGGTGGCCGCGCGCTTCTTCGCCGCCCGCAACGGTGACGGACAGCATAACCTGTCGGCTGTTGGGCACGCCCATATCGACACCGCCTGGCTGTGGCCCATCGCCGAAACCGTCCGCAAGAGCACCCGCTCCTTTGCCAGCGCCACCCGTCTGATGGACGATTACCCCGAATACATCTTCGCCTGCCCGCAAGCCCAGCAATTGCAATGGATGAAAGACCAGCACCCGGCGCTGTATGAGCGCATCCGCGAGAAAGCCCGCGCCGGGCAGTTTGTGCCGGTCGGCGGCACCTGGGTCGAGCCAGATTGCAACCTGCCCTCCGGCGAATCGCTGGCGAGGCAGTTTCTTTACGGTCAGCGCTTTTTTGAGCGCGAGTTTGGCGCGCGCTGTCACGAATTTTGGAACCCGGATGTCTTCGGCTACAGCGGCGCGTTGCCGCAAATTATGAAACTGGCGGACATTCGCTACTTCCTGACCCAAAAACTCTCCTGGAACCAATTCAACAAGCCCGCCAGCCACACCTTTTTGTGGGAAGGCATCGATGGGTCGCGCATCCTGACCCACTTTCCGCCCGCCGACACCTACAACGCGTTCGCCAATGTCGAGCAGGTGCTGTATAACGTCAGCAACTTCAAAGACCACGAGCGCGCCAACGAGAGTTATATGCTCTTTGGCTTTGGCGATGGCGGCGGTGGCCCAACCGCCGAAATGCTTGAGCAATTGCGCCGCATGGGTGATGTGGACGGCCTGCCGCGCACCGAAATCCGCGCCCCGGGTGAGTTTTTTGCCCGCTGTGAAGCCGACCTGAAAGACCCGCTGGTCATCAGCGGTGAGTTGTATTTCGAGTTGCATCGCGGCACGTAC
>CAZNCT010000171.1:2373-6926 GCA_964571615.1 uncultured Anaerolinea sp.
AGCCAGGCGCGGAATAAGAAGTTTAATCGCCAGTCCGAACTGTTGCTGCGGGATGTTGAGATTCTCTCGTCTCTGGCCCTGACCACGCGCGGAGCGGACTACCCGGCGCCTGCCCTCGAAAAACTATGGAAGCTGGTGCTGACCAATCAGTTCCACGACATCATCCCCGGCTCTTCGATTGGCGAAGTGTACGACGATTCGACCCGCGACTATGAACGGGTGCTGTCCGAAGGGCAAGCCCTGCGCGAAAACGCCCTGCAAGCCCTGATTCCGCCCGCCGCCGCAGACGCGCCGCAGAAGGTCTTTGCCTTCAACACCCTGGGCTTTGCCCGCCGCGAAGTGCTTGAACTGCCCGAAGGCCTGCCCGGCGCGCAACCCCTGGCGGATGGCAAAAGCCTGGGCGTTGTCTCGGCCCCGGCATTAGGATACAGCCTTCAGACGCCGGGCGAGGCTGTCGCCCCGGTTACGCTTTCGGAAAGCGAGAGCGGCTTCAGGCTCGAAAATGAGCATTTGCGCGCCGAATTCAACCGCCAGGGCGGGCTGACCAGCCTGACGCACAAAGCCAGCGGACGCGAGTGCATTCAGCCCGGCGCAGCGGGCAACACCTTTGTCCTTTACGAAGACCTGCCCAACAGTTGGGACGCCTGGGATGTGGATGTCTTTCACCTGGAGAAGAAAACCGTCCTCCCTGGGGCGGCGCAGGCGCAGGTGCTCGAACACGGCCCGCTGCGGGTTGCCCTGGCGTTTGACATTCCGCTTTCGGCGCGCAGTCATCTGCGCCAGGTAGTCTCGCTGGACGCTCTTTCGGCCCGCCTGGATTTTGCCTGCGAAGCCGACTGGCATGAGCGCCATCAGTTCTTGAAGGTGGAGTTCCCCCTGGCTCTGCGCGCGGCTTCGGCGACCTATGAAATTCAGTTTGGGCATGTCGAGCGCCCGACGCATTTCAACACGTCTTACGACCTGGCGCGTTTTGAAGTGCCAGCCCACAAATGGGCAGACCTGTCGGAGCCAGATTTTGGCGTGGCGTTGTTGAATGATTGCAAGTATGGTTATGCGGCGCATGGCAACGTTTTGCGCCTGTCGCTTTTGCGTGCCCCCACCCACCCTGACCCCGAAGCCGACCAGGGGCGGCACCAGTTCCGTTTCGCGCTATTCCCGCATACGGGTCGTCCGCAATCCGCCGGGGTAACGGAGCAGGCTTATCGCTTCAATGTCCTGCTTTTAACGGGCAAGAGTCGCGGCGCAGACATCCAGCAAAGTTTCTTCACGCTCGACCAGCCCGCCCTGGTGCTGGATGGCATCAAAAAAGCCGAAGACGGCGACGGGCTGATTTTGCGCCTGTACGAGGCGCGCGGCACGCGTGGACAGGCGCGCCTGACCAGCCCGCTGACCATCAGACGCGCCGCGCTGGTGAACCTGCTTGAAGACGAGCTCGCCGCGCTTGCCTGGCGCGATGGCCTGAGGCTCGATTTCAAGCCGTTTGAGATACTTTCACTGCGGCTGGAGGTTGCTGAGATGAGCAATGCACAGAAAACGGCCTTGTAGTATCACGTCATCACGCGCGTAGTAGGTTTCTTTGAAGTCATCGGATGGGTTTTCGGGTTCGAGCCACAGGCCTTTTTCGGTGAAACGCACCCGTTTGAGGGTGGTGGTGCTTTCACTGACAATCCAGGCGGCCACGATGTCGCCGCTCTTGATGTTGGCAGTTTTGTGCAAAATGACGATGTCGCCATCGTGGATGTTGGCGTCACGCATCGATTCTCCGCTGACTTCCAGCGCGAAGACATCTTTCATTGAAATTGTTTGTGGGAGATTGCTTCTGGGGATATCCACATACCCGATGCCGTTTTCTGCGGTTGGGCCTGTGTCGGGAATAAAGATGGGGGTGCCAGCGGCAATTCGGCCCAGGATGGGGATGCGAACCAACTCGAGGGCCAGCCAGGGTTCCTGAAGCGATAGCCCCCTGGCAACATGCCTTTCTTTGTCCATTTTGCCTGCGGCGATTAATTTTTTGACGTGGTAATCTGCGGTGGAAGGTGAACGCAGGCCGACCCCCTGGGCGATTTCGCGGTCGGTGGGTGGCCGGCCATGTTCGCGCTGGTACTTTTTGATGAATTCAAAGACCTGCTCTGTGCGTGTGCGTTTTTCGCTCTTTTCTGGCATATCTGCCTCCCCTGGGTATAAATCACGAAATGGACACGAGAATTTGTTAATTGGTCGTACATCTGGATGATTTGGGGCTGCACAGGGAATTTTTTAAGCAAATTGAAAGGTGTCAGGTCTTGTTTTTAGAACAATTGTTCTGTATAATTGTCTTTGATGAAATCAACTGTTGAAAAAGTTTGCTCTGTTTTGTATCAGGGTCATGTGCGTGTTTACTTGCAGGGTCAGAATGCCTTGATGGTCTCATCTGTGGAAAGGTCGGATGAGATTGTTTATTTCATTGGGGGCGAGGAGACCAACCTGGTTATCCGCGATTTTCGCCCTGGGGTGATTGTGGCCACGCGTGAGGCCATTCACCGTCAATATCAGAATGGGTTTGTAAACGTGTTTAACCAGCGCGCTTATGCTCAGGTCTGGTATCTTCCTGAGGAAGAACGTCTGGAAATTCACCTTTTTGAACCGCAAAATCAGGCCGAACCAGCGCCGACCTTGTGGACAGGGGTGCTTGATGATGGGACGATGCCTGCCTATCAGGTAGAGTGGGAAGTTTTTAGAAAGACAGCCGCACAGAAAACCGCTTTTGTAGCAATGCTTACCTGACCCTGAGAGCCGGGTCAGCATCTGCTGGAATCACGTATCGCTTGACTCGTGTGTTTTTCTTTCTGGGTGTGATGGGCGGCTCGTTGGTTTGGAATGAAGGGAATTCAACATGCCCTAACCTGGTGCCTGAGGCCAGGAAGCGTGACAGGTCATCCCATAGAAGGCGCTCGTCGTTGATGGTTTTGGGTGGAATCCAGTTCAGTTGGGTCAGTAATTTGCCGCGATACAGGTCAAAACTGGCACAGATGAAGACGCTTAAATCGCGCGCCGAATTGACGGCGATTTCGTACAGGATGAAGCCAAACCCGAAGAGGGTGGCTGAAATCAGGAAATACCCTAACGGGCTGATGAAATCGAACCCGATAGAGAAAAAGCCTGCCACCTGAGGGGCGATTTGTTCAATCAGGGGCAGAGAGACCAGCAAGGGTAATCCGAGCAGTGAGAAGAACAGGCCTATCAGGGAGGTGGCAAAGGCCAGGAAGGCTGAGTTAATAAGAAACATGAACTGGTTGTGTTTTTCTTCCAGGGTGTTGATGTATTCTGACGGCAAGACGTTGAACAGGCGCGGCCAAATGGTGATTTCTTCGATGCGGTAACGTTCGTAAGCGTACATTTCACTGGCCCGCAGGATATTCCCAAGCCGGGTAGGCATGATGTTGTCAACGCTCAGGGGGCTTTGCAAACTGCAATTTGCCAGTTCGGTACGCAATCTGAACAGGTTGTCGATGTATTCTTTTTGTTGGTCGGGGTCGATATAGCCGTCGCGTTCCTTTTGGGCCAGCAGGGCTTCGCGGGCCTGGTGCAGGCGGCGGATTTGTTCCAGCAGCAAGGTCACGCGCTGACGCTGGCGTTCAGACATCAGGGCTTTGAGCCAGTCGGGAAAGAGATAGCCCTCAAAGATTCGGACGGTGTAGTCGTTGGCGCTAAACAGATAAAAAGCCAGCCAGGCGGTGAAGAAGGCCACCCATTGATAGTCATAAAAAAGCCCGGCCTGGTTGATCAGGGCGGTTGGAATAAAGCCCCGAAATAAAAAATAGGCCAGCAACACAAAAATTGCTGCTGGCAAAAAAGCTGAAACAATATAAGACCTGCCAATCTCCTTCAAGAAACTGCTATCGTTCACTTCTTCTTCTCTTTGTCAGGTTTGTTTTTTAATTTTTCTTTTTCCTCTTCAAGCGCCTGCACAAGTTTCTCGTCTTTTATGGGGATCAGACTTTTGCATTTCGAGCATTTCTTGAACCATTTTTGGGCCTTTTCGTCTTGAAAGACCTCCCACTTGTCTTGAATGCGGTTGCATGGCACACAAAACTCGTTTTTGTATGCTTCATCGACAAGCGGATTATCGCCGTGCAGGGGTATCGAAACGCCGGCCATAGATGTGTTTTCCCTGATTACAAACAGTATAGCAAATCACAGGCCTGTCTGTCTACAGTCATTTTTCATTTATACGCAGTTGGGAAGCGGCGGGAAAAATTTTCTTGTAATTGTAAGACTCGCTCCGAGAGTTTGTATCGTCATTGCGGGGGTTCAGAGCAGCGCCAAAAATTGGGATGCGTTTTGCGGCAGCGGGAGAACCCGGGCGGTTGGAAAGAATCCCTGCGCCGTTTCAAGCAGGCTGGGGCGCACAACGGCGACGCCGATTTTGTACGTCCCCTGGCGCAGGGCTTCGAGGGCGTTCATCCAGCCTTCACCGCGAATCAGTTCGAGGGGCCCGAGTTCGTCCACGATGAACAGGTCACAGGGCAGGGCGGCGGCGAAGATTTCATTGCCCCAGGCGAGGGCGGAGGGGG
>CAZNCT010000172.1:0-3187 GCA_964571615.1 uncultured Anaerolinea sp.
AAATCCAGGCGGCGGCGGCGGTTTTCAGGTTGGGGCGGGGCAGCCACAGGGCGCGGGCCACCGGCAGTTTGGGCAGGGGCGCGTCGGTCGGGACGACATCCACCACGTTGGCGACCATGCGGAAGCGCTGTCCCATATCCATGATGGACGCGCCGATGGCCGGGCCGGTGTTGGCGTCAAAAATCAGGCGCACCGGGTCGGCTTTGCCGCCGATGGAGAGCGGCAGGATTTCGAGTTTGGGTTTCGCGCCGGGGCTGGCAATCGATTCGCAGATTTCGAGCATGTGCGCGCCGAGCACTTTGTCGCCGCTCGCGCTGAAGTGGTAGGTGTAATCTTCCATGAACGAGACGCCGCCCTTCAGCCCGGCGGACATCACTTTCATGGCGCGGACAAGGGCCGAGGTTTTCCAGTCGCCTTCCGCGCCGAAGCCGTAGCCATCGCGCATCAGGCGTTGGACGGCCAGGCCGGGCAGTTGTGCCAGGCCGTGCAGGTCTTCAAAGGTGGTGGTGAAGGCCTTGAAGTTGCCCGCCTTGAGGAAGTTGCGCATGCCCACTTCGATGCGCGCGCCTTCGCGCAGGGATGTGTTGCGCTCGCCGCCGGGCCGCAGCGCCGGGGCGACTTCGTACTCATCGAGGTAGGCCTGCATCATCTGCTGGATTTCCGCTTCGGAAGCGTCATTGACCGCCTTGACCAAATCGCCCACGCCGTAGCCGTAAACATCGTACCCAAACTGAATCTGCGCCTGCACTTTGTCGCCCTCGGTGACGGCCACATCGCGCATGTTGTCGCCAAAGCGGGCGATTTTCGCGCCCTGCCAGTCGGCCCAGGCGGCGGCGGCGCGCGCCCACGCGCCCAGTTCGCGCTGGACTTCCGGGTCTTGCCAGTGACCGACCACCACCTTGCGCTCCAGCCGCAAGCGCGAGCCGATGAAACCGAACTCACGGTCGCCGTGCGCGGCCTGGTTCAGGTTCATGAAGTTCATGTCAATCTCGGCCCAGGGAATTTCCTTGTTGTACTGCGTGTGCAGGTGCGCGAAGGGCTTTTTGAGCAGGCTCAGCCCGGCAATCCACATTTTGGCTGGGGAGAAGGTGTGCATCCAGGTGATGAGGCCGATGCAGTTCTTGGCCGAATTGGCCTCCAGGCAGACTTCCTTGATGGCTTCGGGCGTGGTCACAACCGGCTTGAACACCACCTTCACCGGCATTTCGGGCGAAGCGCCCAGCCCGGCGGCAATCTCGCGCGAGTTAGCGGCCACCTGCTCGAGGGTTTTGGGGCCGTACAGGTGCTGGCTGCCGGTGACGAACCAGATTTCGTTTTGGGTTAAGTCAATCATAGTCATTTCTCCTGTTTTGATAAACGAACCGCAAAGCCCGCAAAGAGCGCCAAGAAAATCTTTTTACCTTCGCGCCCTTGGCGCTCTTTGCGGTTCGATGATTTATTGCCCGTAATAGGCATTTTTGCCGTGTTTCCTGAGATAGTGCCTGTCCAGCAATTCCTGCTGCATGGGCGGGAGGCTGGGGTTGAGCGCCAGGGCGTGGAAGTTCATAAACGCCACTTCTTCCAGCACGACGGCATTATGCACCGCGTCATCCGGGCTTTTGCCCCAGGCAAAGGGGCCGTGACTATAGACCAGCACGGCGGGGATGGCGTCGGGGTCTTTGTCTTTGAAGGTTTCGATAATTACTGTACCGGTTTCTTTTTCATATTCCCCGCCGATTTCGGCGGCGGTCATCGGGCGCGCGCAGGGGATTTCGCCGTAGAAGTAATCGGCGTGGGTTGTGCCAAGCGGGGTGATTCCGCGCCCGGCCTGGGCAAAACTGGTGGCCCAGCGGCTGTGGGTGTGGACAATCCCGCCGATGTTGGGGAAGGCTTTGTACAGTTCCAGGTGCGTGGGCGTGTCGGACGAGGGTTTGAGCGACCCTTCGACCACCTGGCCGCTTTCGAGCGAGACGACCACCATATCATCGGCTTTCATCGTCTCATACGAAACGCCGGAGGGCTTAATCACCACCAACCCGGATGCGCGGTCAATGCCGGAGACGTTGCCCCAGGTGAACGTGACCAGGCCGTGTTTGGGGAGTTGCAGGTTGGCGAGGAAGACTTGGTTTTTGAGGGATTCGAGCATTCTAGTCTCCAGTAATTGGCGATTGGTAATTGGTAATTGGTAAATGGTGCGTGGTAAACGGTAATTACCAATCACCATTTACCCTTTTCCACCGCCGCGCGCTCATAAGTCACGACGATAACGCCCTTTGATGTCACCTGGCTTTCCGTCACTTTGAACGCCGCCGGAATTGCGCCTTCGGCAAACAACCGCTTGCCGCCGCCCAGGGTTATCGGATATATCATCAGCCAGAGGGCATCCACCAAATCATGCTTCAAAAGCGTTTGAAGAAGATTCCCACTGCCCCAAACGTTTAAATCTGGCCCGGGCTGTCGCTTGATTGCTGCGACTTTTTCCGCAATATCGCCACTTAAAAACACGGACGGCTGCCATTGGCTCTCGGTTCGGGTGTTTGAGGCGACATATTTGGTTGCGGCATTGACATTCGGCCATATATCGGGATGCTGAGGCCAGTATGGTTCCCAAATTTCAAAAGTCGCGCGCCCCAGCAACAGGTCAAACGGCATGTTCATCTGCTTTCTCAGCGCCGTTCCAAGAACCGCGTCAGAATAGGTGCTTATCCACCCGCCATGCGCGAATCCGCCGCTGGTATCCTCGTCCGGCCCGCCCGGGGCCTGGATGACTCCATCGAGAGAGATATGCTCCAGCACAATTAATTTTCTCATCAATCAGTTCCTCGAACTCTGCGTGAAGACCAGCCAATTACCATTTACCAATTACTTGAAATTCTCCACCGCCGCCCGCTCAATGCCCAGCCCGGCCTTGTAGCGCGCCATAAACGCCGCGAAGCCAGCCACATCGGCGGGGTCGGGGGCGAGCGTCAGGGCGGTTTCGTGGGCGAAGACTTTTTCGGCCAGGTAGGTTTCGAGCGGTTCGCCGGATTTATTGAGCATATACGCCGCCAGCAAGGCCATGCCCCACGCGCCGCCCTCCCCGGCAGTGGACATGACCGAAACGGGGACGTTCATCGCCGCGGCCATCATCTTCTGGCCCACTTCGGGGGTCTTGAAAAAGCCGCCGTGACCGAGCAATTGGTCTAGCGCCACGTTTTCCTGCTCAAAG
>CAZNCT010000172.1:3200-5587 GCA_964571615.1 uncultured Anaerolinea sp.
CATGCCCATTTTGAGCGCGCCGAGCGAGGCAAACAGGTGCGTTCGCATGAAATTCGCCAGCGTGAACTTGCTTTCCGGCGCGCGGACGAAGAGCGGGCGACCCTGCTCAAAGCCGGTCAGATGTTCGCCAGAGACGTAGTTATAGGCCAGCAGGCCGCCGCCGTCCACATCCGCTTTGAGCGCCTGCCGGTAGAGCGTCTCAAACAGTTTGGTGGGGCTGACCTCCAGGCCGAGCGCCTGCGTAAATTCTTCAAACAGGCCCACCCAGGCGTTCAGGTCGGAGGTGCAGTTGTTGCTATGCACCATCGCCACCGGCTTGCCGGAGGGAGTCGTCACCATGTCAATTTCAGTGTAAAGCTTCGAGAGCGGCTTTTCCAGCACAATCATCGCAAAAACGGACGTGCCAGCCGAAACGTTGCCCGTGCGGGCTGCCACGCTGTTGGTGGCGACCATGCCCGTCCCGGCGTCGCCTTCTGGCGGGCAGAGCGGAATCCCGGCCTGGAGCGTGCCTGTCGGGTCGAGCAGTTTCGCGCCTTCGGCGGTCAGCGTTCCGGCGGGTTCACCGGCCACCAAAACGCGCGGCAACACGTCTTCCAGTTTCCAGGGGATATTTTTCGCGGCGAGTTGGGCGTTGAATTGCGCCATCCGGCCTTTGTCCCAGTCGTTGGCGGTGCTGTCAATTGGGAACATGCCCGAAGCCTCGCCCACGCCCAGCGCCTTTTGGCCGGTCAACTTCCAGTGAACGTAGCCCGCCAGCGTGGTCAGGTGGCTGATTTGGTTAACGTGCGCCTCCCCGTTCAGGATGGCCTGCCAGGCATGGGCAATGCTCCAGCGTTGCGGGATGTTGAACTGGAACAAGTCCGTCAGTTCGGCGGCGGCCTGCCCGGTGCTGGTGTTGCGCCAGGTGCGGAAGGGGACGAGTTGGTTGCCGTCCCGGTCGAAGGCCATGTACCCGTGCATCATCGCGCTGAAACCGAGCGCGCCTACCCGTTGCAGGGGCGCGCCATATTGGGCCGTTACCTGCGCCTGAAGGTCGCGGAATGCCGCCTGCAAGCCGCTCCAGACATCCTCCAGGGAGTACGTCCAGATGCCGTTTTCGTAGCGGTTCTCCCACTCATGCGCGCCGGAGGCCAGCGGGGCGTGGTCAGGCCCAATCAGCACGGCTTTGATGCGCGTTGAGCCGAGTTCAATGCCGAGGGTGGTCTGGCCGCTTTCAATTGTTTTCTGAAGGGCGCTTTGGTTCATTCTTTATCTCCTGAAGCCTGGCAAACTTTTGAAAGTTTGTTATCGTTACCGTTATCGTTCACAGTTTATTATAACAAAGGTATAGTAAAATACAATAGTGATGAATTTCTTTTTCAGGTGAAACATGGCGCATAAACGACTTCGCAAGACCACTATCAAAGATGTTGCCCAGGCGTGCAACGTCTCCACCCAAACCGTGTCGCGGGTCATCAACAAGCGGCCCGATGTTTCGCCTGAAACGCGCGAACTGGTTGAGAAGGCGATTGCTGAAATGGGCTACCAGCCCAGTGCCCTGGCGCGCAGTCTGGTACAGCAGCGCAGTTACACCCTGGGCGTTATCATTGCCGGGCTGAAATATGTCGGCGTTTCGCAAACGCTGAATGGCATTACCGAAGAGGCCGAGAAGTCGGGCTATGGGGTTTTTCTCAAGGAATTGCCGCGCTTCGATACGCCCAACATTGTTCCGGTGATTGAATCGCTCATGGCGCATCATGTGGAGGGGATTATCTTTGCCGGGCCGGAGTGGAACGAGAATGTCAAAGTGGCCCAATCGCAGCTGCCTTCCTTCTGCCCGCCGATTGTTTTTTTGAAATGTCAGCCCAACCCGAATTACAACACCATCAGCATTGATAACTACGGCGGCGCGCGCGCGGCGGTGGAGTACCTGCTTTCGGTGGGGCGGCGGCATATCGGGTTGATTGCCGGGCCGCTCGAATGGCTGGAGGCCCGTCAGCGCAAGCAGGGCTGGGAAGACGCGCTCAAAAATGCCGGGATTTCGGTCGCGCCGTACAAATGGACGCAAGGCAACTGGAACTCCGCCAGTGGGGAGGCCGCCTTTGCCGAGTTAGTGACAAAATATCCCAACATGAACGCTGTTTTTGCCAGCAACGACCAGATGGCGCTGGGCGTTTTGCATTACGCCCACGCGCGCGGAATGCGCGTTCCCGCTGATTTGGCCGTCATCGGGTTTGATAACCTGGCCGAATCCGCTTACTTCACCCCGGCGCTGACGACCATCGAACAACCCCTGCGCGAATTGGGCAGCCTGGCGGTCAGGACTCTGCTGGAGCAGGTCGATTCTTTGGGGAAATCCATCGCTTTCCGGGATATTACGCTCCAAACGCGGCTGGTCGTCCGCGACA
>CAZNCT010000172.1:5601-6908 GCA_964571615.1 uncultured Anaerolinea sp.
GCCCTGAATTTCTGACGCAAGCCCCAAAAAGCGGGCAAAAAGCCGCTCTTGCGGCTTTGCGAAGCATAACTCAGCAAAAATAATTTTCAGGTATCTACCTGCCCTCACCCTAACCCTCTCCCGAAGGGAGAGGGAACACGCCGTATCAGGCAGATTTCATTGCCCCAAACGTCGCAATTCGTTGCGTTTACTTCCCTCTGCCAGCGGGAGAGGCGCCGGGGGTGAGGGCGGGTAGGCAGTTATATTTTCAGATAAAGACCAGAGCC
The DNA here is from genome assembly GCA_964571615.1 of uncultured Anaerolinea sp. Taxonomy (GTDB): domain Bacteria; phylum Chloroflexota; class Anaerolineae; order Anaerolineales; family Villigracilaceae; genus UBA8950. The sequence goes on from CAZNCT010000172.1 coordinate 5,868, forward strand.
AGAGTTACTGTTTGTCATCAATCTGCTGGATAAACGTCAGTTCGCTCTTGACGGCCTTTGTAATCATTGCTAAAATGTTATCGATAACGTTATCGATAACATTCTCGTTAACGTTCCAACCCTTTTTCTCACCCTTTTTGGAAGGAAGGAAAAAATGAAGAGAAGTTCGCTGTATTCCGTTTTTGTGCTTGTCGTTGCGCTTGCGCTGCTCCTGAGCGCCTGCGGCCAGGCTTCTGGCGGCCAGTCTGACGGCAAGAAATTGGTCGGTATTTCCATGCCCACCAAGACCTCGACCCGCTGGATTTCCGATGGCGAAAGCATGGTCAAAGAGTTCCAGGCTATGGGCTACGACACCGATTTGCAGTTTGCGGATGACGACATCCCGAACCAGCTGGCCCAAATCGAAAACATGATTACCAAGGGCGCGGACGTTCTGGTAATTGCCGCCATCGATGGCAGCACCCTGACCGATACGCTTGCCAAGGCGAAGGAAAAGGGCGTGCTTGTGATTGCTTATGACCGCCTGCTGGTCAATTCGCCCAATGTCGATTACTACGCTACCTTCGACAACTTCGGCGTTGGCGTCATTATGGGCACTCAGATTGAAACCGGCCTCGACTTGAAAAACAAGCCCGGTCCGTTCAACATCGAACTGTTTGGCGGCTCGCCTGACGACACCAATGCGTTCTACTTCTACGATGGCGCGATGTCGGTTTTACAGCCCTACATCGACAGCGGCAAACTCGTTGTTCAGTCCGGCCAAATGGGCATGGATAAGGTCTCGACCCTGCGCTGGGATGGCATTGTGGCCCAGGCCCGCATGGAAAACCTGTTGAGCGCTTACTACACCGACAAGCGCGTCGATGCCGTCTTGTCTCCGTATGATGGTCTTTCCATCGGCATTATCTCGGCTCTGAAGAGCGTGGGGTATGGCACTCCTGGTCAGCCGATGCCCGTTATCACCGGTCAGGATGCTGAAATTGCCTCCATCAAGGCCATGATTGCCGGCGAACAGACCTACACCGTCTTCAAGGATACCCG
>CAZNCT010000173.1:0-6874 GCA_964571615.1 uncultured Anaerolinea sp.
CATTGAACAACGCACCCGTTACGACCTGGAAATGCTCAAAGAAGTGGGCTATTGCTCCGGCATCGAAAACTACTCGCGCCACTTCGACCGGCGCGCCCCCGGCACCCCGCCCTGGACGCTGGTGGACTTTCTGCCCTCCGATTACCTGCTCATCATCGACGAAAGCCACATGACCGTGCCGCAAATTCGCGGCATGTATAACGGCGACCGCGCCCGTAAGGAAACCCTGGTTGAGTTCGGCTTCCGCCTGCCGAGCGCGCTCGATAACCGTCCGCTCAAGTTTGAAGAGTTTGAGCCGAAGATGGGTTACACCATCTACACCTCCGCCACGCCCGCGCCGTATGAGATGCAAAAAGCCCAGCAGGTTGCCGAGCAAATTATCCGCCCGACGGGGTTGGTGGATCCCGAGGTCGAAGTCCGCCCAACCCAGGGACAGGTGGATGACCTGGTTGGGGAAATCAGGCAGCGGGTCGAGCGCGGTGAGCGTACCCTGGTCACCACCCTGACCAAGCGCATGGCCGAGGATTTGTCTGAGTACCTCGGCGAGTTGGGCATCAAAGTCCACTACCTGCATTCGGAGGTCGAGACGCTGGAGCGCATCAGCATCCTGCGCGACCTGCGCCTGGGCGTCTTTGAGGTGATTGTGGGCATCAACCTGCTGCGCGAGGGGTTAGACCTGCCGGAAGTCTCGCTGGTGGCGATTCTGGACGCCGACAAAGAGGGGTTTTTGCGCTCTGGCACGGCGCTGAGTCGGACCATTGGGCGGGCGGCGCGCAACGTGCGGGGTAAGGTCATCATGTACGCCGACCGGATGACAGATTCGATGAAATATGCGATTGACGAGACCAACCGCCGCCGGGCCAAACAAATCAGGTTTAATCAGGAGCATGGCATTGTGCCGGTCAGTATTCACAAGGCCATTCGCGACCTGACCGATTCGCTCTCTGCTGAAGGGCGCGAGAAGGCGCTGGCTGTGGGCGAAGCAAAAGCGGAGTATCGGGCCGGTAAGAAAGCCCGTGCTGCTGACCAGGGTGAGTTGCGCCGCCTGGTCGAAGAGATGGAAAAGCAGATGAAAGAAGCCGCCAAAAATCTGGAGTTCGAGAAGGCCGCCGCTCTGCGCGATGAGATTTTTGAGTTGAAGGGGATTCTGGCAGATGATGAAAAGCTGAAACCCTGGGAGAGAATTAAATTACTGGCCGGGGAAGAGTAAAAAACGGTACATCTAAGGGGACGAAAACGGCGGCCACCATTTCTGGCGGTCGCCGTCTGCGTTAATCGGCTTTTTTAGATAGCCCTTGTTTGCCACAACCTAAATCTTTTTCTTGAGCTGACTGACCCGCATCCCCAGGCGCAATATGCTGTAGGCGTAAAACATCAGGAACGCAAACATCAGAATCAGCATCGGGCTGAACGTATCTTGATGTTTACTGGTCAAGTTGATGGCATTGATGTAGAGGGGCAAAAACACGACCAGGATGAGCAGCAGGCGCTGATATTTTTTGGATTTGGACTCGTTGTCGCTGAAGATTTCCGGCACTTCGCCTTCGGAGGCGGTTTTGCGAAAATACTGCCAGTTGTTCATCTCGCCCAGGTATTCCCAGCCCGCATCGAGAAAGAGTTGCAAATAATCGGCTTTTGCTTTTGAGTCGGTGAAAAAATCGAGCCGGTAAAAATCATTGCGCGGCTCACCTTTTTCGAAGGTGTAATTGCCCGGCAGGGATACGGATTTGAAGTGCCAGCCTTTCAGCGCCATTTCGCGCAGCCAGGCTTCTTCTTTTTCATCGTCCCAGGCCCAAAACCAGCGAAATTGTTTCATTGTTGTCATCGTTACCTCCACGGGCTACCAGCCCTGTGTGATTTGTCCGTTTTCGACCATAATGGCCGAGCGGCGGATATGTTCTTTGAGCACTTGTTTGCCTTTGTCGGTCAGGGCGTAGGTTTTGCGCCTTTCGGTCTCACCGACTTTGTGGATGAGTTGTTCACTCTCGAGGCTGGTGAAGGCCCCGTAGAGCGTCCCCGGCCCAAGTTTGACGGTTGCCTTGCTGATTTGCTCCACTTTTTGCATGATGGCGTAGCCATGCAGGGGTTCATCGGCCAGGGCCAGCAGGATGTAGGCTGTGCTTTCGGAGAGCGGCAGGTATTTGGTGAGATTGGTCATGGCAACTCCTTTTGTATCGCCTTGCGATGTCTCGTTTGTCGATATATTATCATACGATATATCGTTTGTCAATATATCAGTTAACGAAACAGGGCGAGAAGTCCTCTCGCCCTGTGAAGCTGGAACGCATGGCCGGGTTTTCAGGCCAGCAAATTGGTGAGTTCGTTCAGGTTCCTGATTTGGTAAGTGACTGGCAAATCGGTGCTTTTGCCGGTCGGGTTGTACCAGCAGGTATCGATGCCGTAGTGAATGCCGCCCTGCATGTCGGAGGTCAGGCTGTCACCGATGATCAGGACTTCGCTTTTGGGCGGGTTGCCAATCGCGCGAAAGACGGCCTCGAAGTATTCGCGGGAAGGCTTGGCAGCGCCGATTTCTTCCGAGATGAAGAGGCCCTCGAAGCAATCGGCCAGGGCCGAGCGCAGCAGCCGGGGGCGCTGAACTTCGGCCAGGCCGTTGGTGACCAGCGCCAGGTGGAAGCGCGGCTTGAGCGCACGGATGACCGCCTCGGCGCCGGGGAGCAGGTCAATGCCCAGGGCGAGATTCTGCAAGTAGCGCGGCGAGACCGCCTCGGGGTCGGCGGCGAATCCGATTTCGTCAAAGAACAGGCGAAAGCGTTTGGTGCGCAATTCCGCCGCTGTCACCTGTCCGCGTTCAAATTCCTTCCAGACCTGCAAGTTAAAGCGCGAATAAATTTCAAAATAGGGCGTCTCGAAGGGCAGCCCGGCCTGTTCGAGCGTCTGGCGCAGGGCGTTGGCCTCGGCGAGGGGGAAGTCGAAGAGGGTGTCGTCGGCATCGAAGAGTAACCAGGTGTAGGTCATTTGGGCGCTACCTTGCTCATGGCGTATTCGGCCAGGGCGGTGATGGTCAGGCTGGGGTTGACGCCAGGGTTGGCCGGGACAATTGAGCCGTCAATGATATACAGGCCGGGGTAGTTGTGGATTTGGAAGTTCTCATCGACCACGCCTTGCTGGGCGTTGGCCCCAATGGGTGCGCCGCCCAAAATGTGGGCTGTGGTGGGCAGGCCGAGCAGGTTTTCGCCGATTGAACCGAGCGCAATTCCGTTGGTGCGGCTGGCAAAATCGCGGGTCAGTTCGTGCGACCCGGCTACCTGGGCGTTGATTTCGTAGCCCGGCTCTTCTTCGGCGACCAGGCCGGTGCGGAAGAGTGTAAACAGGCTGCGCCCGGTGCGGAATTTCATGCGGTTGTCGGCGTGCTGCATGACCAGCAGGATGGTGGTGTTGTGCGCCCAACCGGGCAGGAACATGGCTTTGGCGAAGTCGAGCGGGTGGGTCAAAATCCAGCCGATGAAACGCAGCAGGCGCTTCCAGACCGGCACATCAACGTCAATCAGCGGCGCGGCCAGGAAGCGCATCAGCGAGGAGCCGTCGGGGTAGCGCACCGGCTCGACCCGGGTGATTGCGTCGGCGTTGAAGATGGATGAAATTGCAACGCCTTCAGAGTAGTTGATGTCACTTTTGCGCGCCAGGCCGCCCAGCAGGGCTTCTGAGTTGGTTCGCACGACATCGCCCAGGCGCGGGGACAGGTTGGGCAGAGATTTTTTGACATCGCGCAGGCGCAGCAGCAGGCCCATGGTGCCCATCACGCCGGCGGCGAAGATGACGCGCTTTGCCATCACGGCTTGCTTCCGCTTAAGCAGGCTGGTGGAGGACTGGAAGGTAATCTCGTACCCTTCGGCCCCCGGGCGGACATCCACGACTTCCGATTCGGCCCGTACTTCGACGCCCAGTTTTTCGGCAAAGTAGAGGTAGTTTTTGGGCAGGGTGTTTTTGGCGTTGTGGCGGCAGCCGACCATGCAGCCGCCGCAGTGCTGGCAGCCGGAGCGCTCGGGGCCTTTTCCGCCAAAGTAGGGGTCGGGCACGGTCAGTCCTGGCTCGCCAAAATAGGCGCCGACTTCGGTGGCCCGAAAGGTGTCTTGCATGCCGCGTTCGGCGGCCATCTGGCGCAGGATTTCATCGGCTTTCCACAGTTTGGGGTTGCGGGCGACTCCCAACATGCGGCGGGCGGTTTCGTAGTGTGGTTTGAGGGCCTTGCCCCATTCGATTGGGGTCTTCCAGGCGGGGGTGGCAAAGGTCTCCTCGGTTGGCACTTCGAGCACATTGGCATAGCCCAAACTGCCGCCGCCAACGCCCGCGCCGTGCAAAACCATCACCCCCTTGAGAATGCTGATTTGCAGAATGCCAAAGGCGCGCAGGGCGGGCAGCCATAGATACTTCCAGTACTGCCAGTTGGTTTTGGCAAAATCTTCATCGCGGAAGCGTTTGCCTTTTTCGAGCACCAGGACCGAGTAGCCTTTTTCGGCCAGCCGTAGGGCCGAAACTGAGCCGCCAAAGCCGGAACCGATAATGACGTAGTCGTAGATTTTTTGTGTCATGCCAGTTCTCCAGACATGCTGTGTTAATAAAAAACACCGCCGGATGGGACTTTCTGGCGGTGTCTGCCTGTAAAAGGGATGCCCTATTTTAACTCATCCACTGCGCCATCCAGACAACTTCGATGATTTTGTAAATTGCTGCGACCAGCGGGGCCAGGATCACCTTACGAGAATTTTTGCTTGCGGTTGCGGGTTACTACGTTTCCTGGTTGTCTTTCCAGCGGTCAGCATTCTTTTTGATGGCTTGAATCTGCTGCCAGTATTGTTCGATAGCCTGGCTGCCCGTGGGGGTGATGCTGATGCGTGTGCTGGGTTTCTTCTCGACAAATTGTTTGTGGACTGTGACCAGCCCGGCTTCTTCCAGTTTGCTGACCTGGATGGAGAGATTGCCGTCGCTCAGGCCGGTCAGTCGGCGCAGGGAGGTGAAGTCGGCGCTTTCACAGGAGGCCAGGGCGGTCAGAATGGCAAGGCGGGCCGGTTCGTGAATGAGTTTGTCTAACTGGGTGATTTCTTCAAATGGGTTAGGCATGGAGACCCTCCTGAATTTTTGCCAGCGTTCGGGAGAGACGCAGGTGGCCGATGATGCCTGTTGCCATAATCAGGATGCCAGCCAGGAGGAGCATTCCGGCCAGGGGGACTTGAATGCCGAACCACTGCCACCAGGCCAACCCCAGGCCGGGGATGAGCGAGGCAATTACCATCAGGCCCAACATCACGAAAGATTCGGGTGTCTCTTTCCAGGAAAAGGCGGGCCGGGCGGTATCGAGGAAAAGTCCAATGCCAAACACCAACCCAAAGGCGTTGATTGGCATGATTTCTGCGCTATCGAGCAAGAAGGCCCCAAACGCCAACAGGCCGAACAAGAGTGAAAAGACGGTCTCACGCATGCGGTTTTTGCTGCTGGCGTACACCTGGCCGAACGAGCGGGCATAGTAGCGGTCAACCAGAAAATAAGCGACTGCGCCAGCCAGCATCAAGAGCAGTGGCACGGCCAGGTCGCCATCCTGACCGGCGGGCAGGGCGACCCAAATACCGGTCAGGGCTACAAAAATGCCAACCGGCACGCTCCGTAATCCTTGCAGGCGCGAGTAGTTGGCGGCCAGATAGCGGATTTGTTCCAGATTTTCGGACATGGTTATCTCCTTTTCTTGTTGTTTTGTAAAATACTTTATATTATGAAGTTATATTTATTGTAAAATATTTTGCGGTTTTGTCAAGACCCAATTGCGGTTGAAATTAAAAAAAGCCCGGGCAAGCCGGGCTTTCTGGAGCGAAACATCGGATGCTGAAGGTTTACTTTTTTCCGCGATTGAGCGCGTCCATGACCGCGACAGCCGCAATCTGGACGATGTCGTTGACCTCGTCGCCGGTTTGCAGGACATGCACCGGCGCACCGATGCCGAGCAGGATTGGCCCAATCGCTTTGGCATTGCCCAGCCGGGCCAGTAGTTTGTAGGCAATGTTGGCGCTTTCGAGCGAGGGGAAGACCAGCACGTTGGTGTCTTTGACCGCGCTGAAGGGGTAGCGGTTTTCGATGATGTCGGCCACCACAGCGGTGTCGGCCTGCATTTCACCATCCACCACAAAGTTACAGCGCGCCTTGGTCAGTTCCACTGCCTTGCGGACTTTATCCGAGAGTGGGTGTGGGGTTGAGCCAAAGTTGGAGAACGACAGGAAGGCCACCCGCGGCTCGAGTTCGAGCCGTTTGGCAAAGTCGGCGGCCAGACAGGCAATTTCACTCAAATCTTCGGCGCTGGGTTCGATGTTGACCGTTGCGTCGGTAAACAGGTAGGTTTTGTCGCCGACAATCATGATGTAGACCCCGGCGGCTTTGCTGGTTCCTGGCGCGGTTTTGTGAATTTGCAGCGCCGGGCGAATGACCTCGGGGTATTCATAGGTCAGGCCTGAGACAAACGCATCGGCGTCGCCCATCTTGACCATCATCGGGCCGAGCACATTCGGGTCGTGGATCATTTTGTTGGCGTGGGCCAGGGTCAGGCCTTTGCGCTGGCGCAAATTGTAGTAGGCCTGGCTGTATTTTTCGAGTTTGTCGAAGCGGTCAGGATCCACGATTTCGGGCTTGAAGTTCAGGCTGAGAAGTTTGATTTTTTCGTTGATGATGTCGGGCCGGCCAATCAGGATGGGCCGGGCAATGCCTTCGTCCAGCACCTGGGCGGCGGCGCGGATGATTTTGGTCTCCTCGCCTTCGCCAAAGACCAGGCGTTTGGTGGCTTTGCTGGCGCGGGCCTTGTTCATGATGAAGTAACGCACACGCTGGCCCTGTCCCTGGCGGAAGGCTAACTGCTCACGGTACTCGTCAATAT
>CAZNCT010000174.1:0-4982 GCA_964571615.1 uncultured Anaerolinea sp.
ATGCGGTTGCCGATATCTTGTTCGGTGATTTCAACCCTGGTGGCAAACTGCCGGTTACCTTCCCACGCAAGGGCAGTCATGCGCCGCTCTACTATGCCCGCAATCTGACCCACTCGCCCGAGGACAGCCCGATGTACAACCCGCGTTATTGGGACGGCCTGCCCACGCCGCTGTATCCTTTTGGCTATGGTTTGAGTTACACCACCTTTGCCTTCTCGAACCTGCAGGTGTCTTCTCCGCAGGTCAAGATTGGTCAAGGCCTGACGGTGCGCGTGGATGTCACCAATACCGGCCCGCTTGCCGGAGATGAAGTCGCTCAGCTTTACATTCACCAGAGATGGGGCACCGATACCCGCCCGATGCGGGCGCTGAAAGGATTCAAGCGCATCACCCTTCAGCCCGGCGAAACCCAAACGGTCGCTTTTCAACTTGGCCCTGACGAACTGGGTTACTGGAGCACCAACGCCGGGGCCTGGATTCAAGATGCGGCAGAGTTTGACCTGTGGGTTGGCGGCGATTCGCGCGCAAGCCTGCACGCGGGGTTTGCCGTGACGCAGTAGTTGCGCTCTTCACCCAGGCCTTGCCTTTCGCGGCGCTGGCGGCTGTTGGGCCCGGACGACAATCCTGGCCCACAGGCTTGCCAGCGCCGAATTAATTCGTACCTCGCTCACGGCGCTTGACAAATTCTCCTGCAATTTTTATAATCTAAATCAAATAATCAAAATTGACTATTCAGAATTGAGCAATTATGCGCGAAGAAACCGACTCCCGCGAACTACTTCTGCTGGGCTTACTGCGGCGGCAGGAAATGCACGGCTACCAGCTTAACGAGTTTCTGCTGGGCGAGCTGGCAAGTTGCGCTGACATCAAAAAACCGACCGCTTACTACCTGCTCAAAAAAATGTCGGAACAAGGCTGGATTGCCGAAACCAGCGAGCAGGAAGGCAACCGTCCGCCGCGCCGTGTTTACCGCATTACACCCGATGGTGAGCAAGCCTTTCAGCGGCTTTTGCGCGAAACCCTGCCCGCTTATACGCCAACCTATTTTGAAACCGACCTGCCGCTGGCGTATCTGGATGAGTTGCCGCCTGCCGAAGCCCGTGCCCTGCTCGAACAGCGCCGCGAGCGCATTGCGCAGGCGCAGACCAGCCTGCAAAGCGCTCCGCTCCACAGCGGCAGCGCCCAATGGCTGATAGAACATCAGCGCCGCCACCTGCAACTGGAAAGCGAATTGCTTGGCGAAATTCTCGCGCAATTGGCGCAAGATTAACTTTTTTTGCTTCAGGAGACGATTGTGGAAGAAAAACTGGATTTCAAACGCATTCTGCCAATTTTTGTGATTGTGCTGATAGACCTGCTCGGTCTAACGGTCATCATCCCGCTCATGCCGTTGTATGCCACCGCTTTTGGTGCGAGTGCGCTGATGATTGGTCTGTTGGGGGCTGCCTACCCCGCCATGCAGTTCATTGGCGCGCCGTTGTTGGGGCGGCTTTCAGACCGCTATGGCCGCAAGCCGGTGCTGGTCATCAGCCAGATTGGTACGTTCATCGGGTTTCTCCTGCTCGGCATGGCTGGAAATCTGTGGGTTTTGTTCCTGTCGCGCATTATTGACGGGCTTTCGGGCGCCAATATCGCCACCGCGCAAGCCGCCATCAGCGACAGCACCAACGAGAAAACCCGCACACAAGGGCTGGGGTTGTTGGGTGCTGCCTTTGGCCTGGGATTCATTATCGGCCCGGTGATAGCCTTCGTTTCGCTGGCGGCTTCGGGCAACGACTATCGCGTCCCGGCGCTGGTGGCGGCGGGCTTTTCGTTTGTTTCCATTTTGCTCACCAGCTTCTGGTTCAAAGAAACCCTGCCCGAATCCCAGCGCGGACAAGCCAAAAACAAAGCGCCTTTTACACCCCAGGCGTTTTTACAGGCCTTGCGGCATCCTGCTGTGGGCCTGTTGCTGGTCTTGATGTTTGCCCAACAAATTGCCTTTGGCGGCTTTGAGCAGTTCCTGGCCCTCTTTACGCTCAATCGGCTTGGCATGAATGCTTCGGGCAATTCGATTATCTTCGTTTATGTCGGGGTGATTGTGGTGATTGTGCAAGGCGGGCTGATTGGACGCTGGAGCCGCCAATATGGCGACCGAAAACTGATTTATGCCGGCTTGCTGACTCTGGCGGTTGGTCTCAGCCTGGCGGCGCTTACCCCGCGCCAGCCCCTGCCGGGCTATTCGCAGGAGAGCCTGGCGCGTGAGTTGAGCGCCAGCGGCAGTTTCCGCACGCATGAAAACCCCACCACTCAAAACCTGGCGGTTGACCTGCCCCCGGATGGTTCGAATGGCTGGTTGGGTCTGGCCTGGATTTTGGTGGCGATGATTCCCGCTTCGATTGGCGGCGGAATCTTACAGCCTGCCATCAACAGCCTGATTACCAAACGCATCGAGGGGAGTGAAGTTGGCGGCATGTTGGGCATTTCGTCCGCTTTGCTGAGCGGCGCAAACGCCATTGCGCCCCTGTTGATGGGATTCCTGTTCCAAATTTGGGGCAGCAGTGCGCCCTTCCTGTTTGCCGGGTTGCTGATGGCCGTTTTGCTCCTGGCAGCCTGGCGTTGGATTACATCCGGAAGAGAAGAAAGCGCGCCTGCCGGGCTGGCGCGGGGCGCATCTGCAAGCGGGCATTAAGCAAAAACTGTCTGGTTACTTGTCGGCATGGCGTGAATGCCTGTAGCGCTACTACACTGTGCTTACGCTGCCAAAGACAGCGGTGATGAAACTCTCTAACTTTGCCACCGGCCTGAGCCAAGCCAGGCAGTTTCACGGCAAAATCACTTTGGAGAGCAAATCCAGCACCTCCGGCGGCGGGGCAGCTTTTTCAACGCGCAGGACGCGATAGGTGGCATTCAAGCGCAAAGCGCCGTCTGGTAATATCCAGCCGCTTTGCTGCTGGCGCTGTAAACCGCTGTGGCGGTCTATCCATATTTTGCTGTATGCGCCGCTAAAGGCGACGCTCTCGCCGGGGTTTTGGATAGGCGTGGTGAACATTTCGGTCAGCGTGACCAGCAGACAGGGCGCGCCGTCGTCGCAGTGCGTTTCTTCGCGGGTGACGGTTGCGCCATATTGTGCCGCGGAATTCAGGATGGGCATCAGGATGTCCATTGAAAACGGGTAGCGCCCATATTCGTTATACACTGCATCGCCGGTGGTAAAGTTGAGGGAATAGTTGCCAATCGTCACCGATTGCTGGAGGACGTTGCCATCTTTGTCGCGATCGGTCCACAAGGCGCGGATGACGTAGCCTTCGGCGTCCAGTTCCAGCCATTGCTCCGTGGTGATGTACGGCAGCGGGAAGGTTTGCCCGGCTTGCGGGCGCGTTTCGGTTTCGGTGAGCACATGCACCCAGCCAGGGCCCTGGCGCAAGGGCGCATCAAACTTTTGGGAGAGAGCCTGCACTTCCAGCAGGAGCGGGTCGCCGGAGACGAGGGGCGTTGGGGTGGGGAATGTTCCTGCTGTGGGCGCGGGCGTGGGGCTGGGGCCAGCCGTCACGCCGGTTGGGGCGGCTGGGGCGCGCCAGAGGATTTGCCAGTTGCCGCGTGCGGTGTAATACACGCGCATGACCGCGAGTTTAATAGGCTGTTTGGGGAGCGAACCGAAGCGCACCGGGGCGTTGATGAGGTCGTCGCGGGCGATTGTCTCGCCGCCCGCGCCGCTGGAGGCTGTGCTGTAGAGCATGACGCCGCTGAGCGGTTCGGTCGGCTCGAAGAGGAAGACGATTTCGCTGGATGAAACAGCCTGCGCGCCAACCAGATGCAGGCTGAACGCGCCCGCCTGCAGGGTTTCATCCAGTGTCCAGACCTGGCCGACTTGCGGGTTGGGGCCGGGGTCGAAGGTGAAGGCGGGGCCGTTGAGGGAGAAATCCTCTGAAAGCGGCAGGGCGTGCGGGTCGGGGAAGGCGGTCAGGCTGAGGATGAGCATCTCGCCGCCCTTAAACGGGGCGGTTTCGTAGGTTTTGGTGCGCCCATCAAAGACATCTGGGGTGATGTTGACGAGCGGGTACACGCGCCCTTCCAGGTCGCGCAGGGTGACGTTCCAGTCGCTGTTCAGGTTGGTGTTGGGCTGGCTGTAGCGCAGAGCGACTTGCAGCACGGTCTTATCGCTGGCCGGGGCGATGTTCTCCAGCGCCAGGGTCAGTCCGCTGTGCGTTTCGCTGAGGAGCGGAACAGGCGGGAAATCGGGCAGGGTGGGCAGGGCAGGGATGAGTTCTTCGGCACGCAGGGGGCGCAGCGTGAGAGGCAGGCTGATGCTGCGCCAGGCGGAATCGTCAGGCAGGGCGTCCATCACGGGGGCGTAGCGCACGTACAGGGTGAAGGCGCTCACCCCGGCGGGCAGGGGCGGGAACTGGAAGAGCAGGCGGACGCGTCCATCGGCTTCATCGCTCCAGCTGCTTTGCTGAAGGGTGAGCGTTTCGCCGCCGGGCAGGCTGATTTGGGCGTCGTAGAGCGCCTGGGGATGTGGGGCGCGGCTGAGCGTGGCCTGCACCCAAAAGCGGGTTTCGTCGCCAAAGGCGTTGACGATTTCGAGAGTCAGGTCATCCCAGGGAGCGGCGGCGGGGGCATCCAGAATTTGCACCTGGTGGGCGTCTTGCACAAAGCCAAAGCCGGGCAGGTAGCCGGAAAGCCGCCCGATGGCGTAGGCCGCGCCAGTGAGCAGGGCCAGGGCGAGCAGGACGAACAGGATGGCAAGAGCCGGGCGGGCGCGCAGGGTTTGCATGAAAGTCCTCCGGGGCGCGTGGCGCAAATCGGAGATTTGCGCGCGCAAGTCAGAGACTTGCGCCACAAGCTGCCGCTCCAGGCGGTCGGCAAAGGCCGGGTCGGGCTGGGGGGCGGCGTAGTAGTCGGTCAGCGCCTGTTCGAGGCCGGGGGGCAGGGTCAGGTTTGGGTCACGCATGGTCGGCCTCCCAGTGGTCGCGCAGCCAGTCGATGGTACGGTACAGGCT
>CAZNCT010000174.1:5058-6851 GCA_964571615.1 uncultured Anaerolinea sp.
TGTTTTACTTCGTCCAGTTGTACCAGCAGGGCGCGCAGGCGTTGGATGTCTTCGCGGGTTTCGAGAGATGCCAGCAGGCCGGGTTCCGGGTCGGGATGTTCTTCGAGCGGGGCGGCGGGGCGCTGGCGGTAGAAATCGGCGGCGCGGCGGCGGGCGATGGTGAACAGGAAGGCAGGGAAGTTGGTTTCGGGGCGAAATGAATTTCGTCGTACCGCGTCGAAGGCTTCGATGAAGGTCTGGGCGGTCAGGTCTTCGGCGTCGGCGGCGCTGCCCACCCGCCGGTAGAGGTAGCGATAGACGGCGGGCAGGTATTGGCGGTAGAGCGCGGCAAAGATCTGCGGGTCGGCGGGGTTCATCTATAAGGTATATCGGGTTGGGGGCAGAAAAGTAACCAGTTTTCGCGCCAGTTGCAGCAAGCCATATCCCAGAATCACCCCCAGGGCGTTGAAGAGGGTATCGTTGATGTCCACCGAGCGGTAGTTGGCGCGGATGAGCAGCATCACCAGCAGTTGGGCGCTTTCCGTGCCGAGACCGACTCCCAGCGCCAGGAGCGGAATCCGCCGCGCGGGGAGCGGGCGCAGGAGCGGGTAAAGCACACCGAAGGGCACGGTCATCAGGATATTTTCGGCGATTCCGATAGCGCAGGCGCGAGGCAGTTCCCAGCAGTATTTCCCAAAGTAGAACGGAATCAGGTTCAGGCCATGATAGTGAATCAGGTGGTCTATCTGCGCCCAGGTCGAATCGTAATTGAAGCCCACGCCTGGCTCTGGCAGGTAAATCGGGAACAGGACGGCGTTAACCAGCGCCAGCAGATAGACCCAAAAGGCGGTCAGGACGAGCAGGAAGCGCCACCCGCGCCGCCGCAGGGCGTAGAGCGCGAAGGGCAGGGGCGCGAGGAACAGGGGAAAGGGCAGGTCGAGGGGCATGGGTGGCGCAAATCTCCGGTTTGCGCGCGCAAGTCAGAGACTTGCGCCACAGTATCTGTCCCAAGTGTAGCATAAACTTCAAGGCTGCCAGTTGCGCGCCTGGCCCGTAAACGGCAGCGGGGAGAGCAGACAACTGCCCGGCCAATCGGCAAGGGAGATGAGCGCGGGGGTGACGGGCGTATCCGGCAGGTCGGTGTTCATGATGCTGAAAAAGAGCCAGCGCGAATCCGGGCTGAAGAGGGGGTTGAAGACGGCCCAGTGTTCCAACTGCGCCAGCAGGCGCGGTTCGCCATCTGGCAGGGATTTCAGGTACAGGCCGGGCGTCATCGCGCCGGGGACTTTTTCCAGGTAGGCCAGGGTTTTGCCATCTGGCGAAATGGCCGCCGAGGGCGTGCCATAGGGGTTGTAGCGCGTCTGGAGCAGGGGGCGGCGCACGCCGTCGGCCACGTTCAGCAGTTCGATGCTGGCGGCATCCTGGATGAGCAGGGTTTGGTTATCGGCCCAGCCGGAGAGGGTGATTTCGTGGGTCTGGTCGGTGAGCGGGCGCAGGGCAGATTCCGCCAGGTTGAGGACGAAGACGTTTGACCCATTGGCGGTTCTCCGCAAAAAGGCCAGGCGCGTGCCATCCGGCGACCAGAACGGGGCGAAATCGGGGTGCGCGCCATCCGTCAGGGCGGTTTCCGCGCCGGTGGCGAGGTCGCGCAGGAGGAGGCGGTTTTGCTGGTCGGAATAGGCCAGTTTCGCGCCATCTGGCGAGAGCGAACCGTACCCAAAGACAAGCGGAGTCTCCGCGCCGCTTGCCAGGTCGCGCAGGAAAAGGGACGGCTGCGGGTAGAGCGCGCCGCGCATGAGCAGGAGGCGGCCCTT
>CAZNCT010000175.1:0-4168 GCA_964571615.1 uncultured Anaerolinea sp.
ACTTCGTCGGGCTCATAACCCGGAGGTCGCAGGTTCGAGTCCTGTCCCCGCAACTTTTCGCAAACCGTAGACCCTGGGTCTACGGTTTTTTTGTTTATACTGGCTCGCCAGTGCTAGCCCGGAGGTCAGTGGTTGGCCAATATTCTCATAATGGAGGATTTTGTCATGAACCACAGACCCTCGGGTTCGTTAACCGTGACGAAAGCCATCGAAGGCTTTCTGAATTACAAAACAGCCGAAGGCCTTTCGGCACGAACGGTGGAATCGTATCAACGACAGTTAGAAAAATGGCAGGAATATATGGGGGAAGACCAGGATGTTGCCAGGATTACAACCGGTGAACTCACCAAATACTTGAACTGGTTGCGAAACGAGTATGTCCCGCATCGTTTTGGCTCGTCCAAAGAGCGACTTTCTTCCAAGACAGTAAGAAATTTTTGGGTGACACTTTCATCGTTTTTCGCCTGGGCGGCCAAGGAATTCAGAATTCCAAACCCGATGAAAGATGTGCCAGCCCCAAAGTTCAAAAGTCCACAGGTGCAGCCTTTTACGCATAATGCAAGCCTTGTTGCGGTACTTGCAACACACATCTCGTATCGTGGAAGAAATTCCAAATACGAGGTGTTTTATGGCACGCAAACCGCAAGAAGAAAGACTGGAAAACATCTATAATAAAGTGCAGGAAAACCCCGGCGAAAAGCCCGGGTTTATCGCCCGGCTGCTGGGGTTGAACCGCTCCGAAGTAACGCGGATGCTCCCGGCGCTGGAAGAGAAGGGGTTGTACGTTTCGGAAGATGACAATGGAGGGCTGTGGCCGTTTTCCCGAAAAAAGTAAGCGCAATTTTCCTGAAAAATCTCAAAATGTTGCAGAATTCGCCTATGTGGCGTGCTATTGTATTGGAAATGCCTGTTTGTTGCGGAGGTTGCTATGAATCGCGCTGAAAACAAAGCCAGTCGTCTGCTTCAAATCGAAAACCTGTTATTGGCCCATCCCGAGGGCTTGACCCAGGCTGAGATTGCCCGCCGGCTAGGTGTGGATCGTTCCACTATCCACAGGGACTTGCTGGATGTGCCAGGTCATATTTATGAAGACGATGGTCGCTTGAAGATTGACCGGACAGCCGACTTAATCAACGTGCGCTTGAACTTGCACGAAGCGCTCTCGGTACACATCGCCGCCCGATTGCTGGCAACGCGGATGGACAGGCAGAATCCACACGCCGCATCGGCATTGCGTAAATTAGGGGTCGCAATGGAACGCTGGGCGGCGCGCATCAGTCGTCACGTTTTGCAATCTGCTGATGTGATGGACGAAGCCGCCCAGCGCCATGACCCGGTTTATCTGCAATCGCTCGAAAAATTGACTCAGGCCTGGGCCGACCAGCGCAAGACGCAAATCTGGCATCACAGCGAGGCAGCGGATAAGGTCATGGAATATACCTTTTCGCCGTATTTTATTGAGCCGTATGCGGTCGGGCAGACCACGCATGTGATTGGGCTGGCGGAGCCGCCCAACAAGCTGCGCACCTTCAAGATTGAGCGCATCAGGCGGGTGGAGATTTTACGCGACCCGTATGACCTGCCCGCCGATTTTGACCCGCGCGCTCTGCTGGCGGATGCCTGGGGAATCTGGTACACCGAAAACGAGCCAGTGGAAGTGGTACTCAAATTTCACCCGCGCGTGGCAAAGCGGGTGCAGGAAACCCGCTGGCACCGTTCCGCCGAAGAGAAGGAACTGCCCGATGGTTATTTGCTCTGGCAGGCGCGGGTCGCCGAGCCCCAGGAAATGCTGCCCTGGGTGCGCGGCTGGGGCGCGGACGTGGAAGTGCTGGTGCCCGAAGGGTTGCGGAAGTCGCTGGAAAGGGAGGCGAGGAAGATGGCGGAGTTGTATCAAATTGTGGCGCACGCCGAAAGCAAAAACCTGTTTTACGCTCACACCAAAGACGGCGCGGATGAATCTGAATGGCAGCCATTGATTGAGCACCTGACCCGTGTGGCGGATTATGCCGCTGACTTTGGACGCGATGCCAACCTTGCGGAACTGGCAAGGGCGGCAGGGATGATACACGACCTGGGGAAATATTCCAAAGAGTTCCAGGCCCGTCTGCGCGGCTCAAAAATCAAGGTTGACCATGCCACCGCTGGCGCAAAGGAATTGACGCAGACTTTCAAAGGCACGCCACAGGAAGCGTTTGCCCTGTTGCTGGCGTATTGCGTCAGCGGACATCACACCGGCTTGCTGGATTATGGCGATTCGAGTGACCTGCCGGGTGATGGCACGTTGAAAGCGCGCTTGAAAACCGACCTGTGCGATTACAGCGCATACAAAAGCGAACTGGATGTCTCGGCGCTGGCGTTTCCCAAACAATTGCCCATCCGCCCATTGAAAGGTCAATTGGGATTTTCGCTTTCGTTTATGACGCGCATGATTTATTCGGCGCTGGTGGATGCAGATTTTCAGGAAACCGAAGAATTTATGCACGGCAAAAAGCCGCGCGGCGGACATGAAGACATCGCCGCCCTGCGCGAAAAGTTGAATGAACACCTGCTGAAATTCGAGAACCCCACCAGCGACATCAACCGCAAGCGCACCGAAACGCTAACCGCCTGCCGGGAAAAAGCGAAAGATAAACCGGGCTTTTTCAAATTGACTGTGCCTACCGGCGGCGGCAAAACACTGGCATCCATGACGTTTGCTCTTAATCATGCCGCCGCGCATGGTTTGAAGCGCATCATTTATGTCATCCCGTTTACCACCATCATCGAGCAGAACGCCGGGGTATTCAAAGAGATTCTCGGTGAGGAGAATGTACTGGAGCATCATTCCAACTTTGATTGGGAGCAGAAAAAGCGCGAGGCGGGCGCGCAAGCCGATGACCGCACCCACAGCGTTTATGCCAAACTCAAACTGGCGGCTGAAAATTGGGATATTCCGATTGTGGTCACGACCAATGTGCAGTTTTTTGAGTCGCTGTTTGCCAACAAATCGTCACGTTGCCGTAAACTGCACAATATCGCCAAAAGCGTCATCGTTTTTGATGAAGCGCAGATGTTCCCGCGTGATTACCTGCGCCCCGCCATGAATGCGGTTTGGGAGCTGGTTACAAACTACGGCGCAAGCGCGGTTTTTTGCACCGCTACCCAGCCCAAGCTGGAACAATTCCTGCCAGAAGGCACGCCGATTACCGAACTAGCGCCGAACCCGCAGGAGTTGTTTGACTTTTACAAGCGCGCGGAGGTCAAGCCGCTGGCAGGCAAACTGCCTGATGACGCATTGATTGCGCGGCTGAACGCGCACGAGCAGGTTTTGTGCATCGTCAATACCCGCAAACATGCCAGCGGATTGTTCCAAAAACTGGAAGGCGAGGGGAATTATCACCTTTCGACCTTGATGTGCCCTGCTCATCGCCGCGCAAAATTGGCGGAAATTCGCCAAAGGCTGGAAAATGGGCAGGTGTGCCGCGTTGTCTCCACATCGGTGATGGAGGCAGGCATTGACGTGGATTTTCCCGTCGGCTACCGCGCCCTGACCGGGCTGGATTCTATCAACCAGGCGGCGGGGCGCGTCAACCGGGAGATGAAGCGCGGGGTGAGTGAAATGTTTGTCTTTGAGCCGGATTCGGAATTCATCAAGAAAACGCCGCGATTCATTTCGCAGGCGGTCGAGGTTTCTCGTGGCGTGTTGCGCGACCATGCCGCCATGCCAATTTCCATTCCTGCCATTGAGGCTTATTTTGGACAACTTTATAACCTGCAAGACCCGCAAGCATTCGACTTTAAGCGCATCATGGATTGTTTCGCGGATGCAAACGGGCAATTTAAATTCGAGACGGCGGCGCGGCAGTTCCAGGTGATTGAAGATGTGACCGAAACAGTCATTATCCCGTTCAACGAGGAGGCAAAGAATCTGATAGAAGAACTCAAATTTACCCCGTATCCGGCATCTACTTTGCGGAAACTCCAACCCTACACCATTTCGATTTATGCGGGCGAGTTTGAGACGCTCAGCAGCAAAGGCGTGATTTTGACGATTGCGGAGGAATATGCCATTTTGAATCCAGACTACTTTGACGAATATTATTCTCTCGATAGAGGCTTGCTCCTTCCCGCCAGCGGTGGCGGGGATGGGTTGTTTTTCTAATCGTAGGGCAAGCCTTTGGCTTGTCCG
>CAZNCT010000175.1:4180-4420 GCA_964571615.1 uncultured Anaerolinea sp.
AGGAGGTTCAATCTTATGGGATATGGAATCACCATTCGCGTGCGCGGCCCTTACGCCCTGTTCACCCGGCCAGAAATGAAGGTGGAACGGGTCAGTTACGATGTCATCACCCCATCGGCGGCGCGCGGCATTATTGAGGCGGTTTACTGGAAGCCCGCCATCCGCTGGGTGATAGACAAAATCCACGTTCTGAGCGAAATCCAGTTCACCAATATTCGCCGCAATGAGGTGAGCGAGAAA
>CAZNCT010000175.1:4433-4674 GCA_964571615.1 uncultured Anaerolinea sp.
GGATAATGCCATGCAAGTGATGAAGGGGGCGCAAAAGCCGCTCTACATTTCCGCAGTGGATAACCGCCAACAGCGCGCCGCGATGGTTTTGAAAGATGTGGATTACGTCATCGAGGCGCACTTCGAGATGACCGATAAGGCAGGCGCGGAGGACACCGAAGAGAAGCACTACAACATCGTCTTGCGCCGCCTGCGCCAGGGACAGCGCTTTCACGCTCCCTGCTTGGGGACGCGCGAATTT
>CAZNCT010000175.1:4684-6844 GCA_964571615.1 uncultured Anaerolinea sp.
ACAGTGGAACTGATTGAGGACAAGCGCGACATCCCCAAAAGCCCGCTGACGGGCGCGCGCGACTTCGGCTGGATGCTCTACGACCTGGATTTTTCCAACCCGCGCGACATCCGCCCCCAGTTTTTTAAAGCCCAAATGGTGGACGGCGTGCTTGACCTGACCGGCGTGGAGGTGCGGCAATGATTTTGCAGTCGCTTTATAACTACTATCAGGTTTTACTCAAGGACGAGTCACTGGATATTGCCCCGCCGGGTTACAGCGCGGCAAACGTCAGTTTTGCGCTCAATCTGTCGCCAACGGGTGAACTGCTGGATATTTTTCCGTTTACCACCAAGTTTAATAAAAAAAAAAAGGAGCGGGAACGTACCTACCGCCGCATGGTGGTGCCCGAACAAGTTAAAAGGACAGTTGGCATTTCGGCAAATTTCCTTTGCGACAACGCCGCTTATGTTTTGGGGCTTTCGGGCAAAGATGCAAAGGATGAGAATTATGCTGAAAAACGATTTGAAGCCTTTCAAAAACTGAATATCGAGATTCTCGCTAGAGTCAAAAGCCCTATTGCCCGCGCAGTGATGGCGTTTCTCGAACAACACAACCCGCAAACCGCCCGCCAGCACCTTGTCATTGCCCGCCACTGGGATGCCCTGCTCGAAGGCGGCAACTTGATTTTTCAAGTCAATGGGCAAAATGCGCTGGACGACCCTGAAATTCGACGGGCTTGGGAAGAATACAAATTGGGGCAGGATGCTGTGCAAATGCAATGCCTTGTGACTGGCGAAGTTGAGCCAATTGCCCGCCTGCACCCGAATATTCAAGGCGTGCGGGACGCAAATCCGACCGGTGCGTCACTGGTCGGATTCAATGAGCGCGCTTATGAATCCTATAACCGCATGAAAGGGCAGGGGTTGAACTCACCGGTTAGCCAGCGTGTGGCTTCGGGGTATGGCGTGGCGCTCAATTACCTGCTTTCCAATCAAAACCCGAATCGTAAAATCTACATGGGCGATACAACGGTGGTGTATTGGGCAGAGAGTGAAAATAAGGGCTATGCCAGCGCATTTGCGGCGCTTATCAACCCTGAATTTTTGGAAGGTGAAAATGCCGACGACCAAAGCGCCCGCAAAGAGGCTGAAAAGAAGGTGGGTGAGCGGGCTGAGAAAGTGCAAAAAGGGCAGGCATTGGATATTAATGACCTGGGTAAAGACCTGGATGATAGCACGCGCTTCTATGTGTTGGGGCTGGCATCCAACGCCGCGCGGCTGGCGGTGCGCTTTTATCTCACCGAACCGTTTGGGGTGTTTGCCAGGCGCATCATGCAGCACTACGAAGACCTGAAAATTGAGAAGGAGTACCCCAACCAACCCGATTACCTTTCCCCTTACCGCATTATGGCAGAATGCGTTTCGCCTAAGGTGACCCGGCGTGATGACGAGGTGAAAAAATCCTGGTCACTGCTGGGCGGGGCATTCATGCGCTCCATTCTCACCGGCGCGCCGTACCCCGAAGGCTTGTTCGCCGCCATACTCAACCGCATTCGCCACGACAGTGATGAGGAGAAACGCAGCATAAAAATTAACTACATCCGCGCCGCTTATATCAAGGCGCATTTGTTACGGAAATATCGCCGTCAAGACCAAAATCCCTACCAGGAGGCTTTGCAAATGTCACTCAACGAATCGTTTACCGCGCCCGCCTATGTGCTGGGACGCTTGTTCGCCGTGCTGGAGAAAGCGCAGCGAGAAGCCATCGGGCAGAATATCAACGCCACCATCAAAGACCGCTACTTTACATCCGCCTGCGCTGCGCCTGCCAGCGTCTTTCCCACCCTGCTGCGGCTTTCGCATCACTGGACGACCAAAGCCGAATACGGCGGCGTTTCGGACAGGAAAATTCAAGACTTATTGAACCTGCTCGAAGCCAAAGCCTTCCCTCCGCGCCTGTCTTTGGATGAGCAGGGCGTGTTTGTGCTGGGCTATTATCACCAGCGCGCCGCATTCTATGCAAAAAAGAATAACGGCGAGGAAACAAGCCAACCTGATGATTCCCAATCGTAAGTTACCAATCACCAATTACCAATTAATCATCTCACCCATCACAAAGGAGACTAACTCATGACCACCCTTTCCAACCGCTACGAATTCGTTCTGCTCTATGACGTGG
>CAZNCT010000176.1:0-6831 GCA_964571615.1 uncultured Anaerolinea sp.
CCATGTAGAGCAGTTCACGCAGTTTTTTGGCGGTTGGCGGCGGGTCAACATGGTAAACGGCATCGGCAGCCTTGGCGGCGGCCATGTGGTGCGCTTCCGGGCAGACGCCGCAGATGCGGTTGGTCAAGAGTGGCATTTCCTCCACCGGGCGGCCCACGCAGAAGCGCTCGAACCCGCGCAGTTCGGGAATCTGGAAGTAGGAATTGGCGACATCGCCTTTCTCGTCGAGGAAAATATCAATTTTCCCGTGTCCTTCAAGCCGGGTAATGGGGTCAATGGTTATTCGTTGGGTCATGGTTGCCTCCAGAGCGGTAAATGGTAAGTAGTCATTGGGGGATTGCCACTTACCATTTACGATTTACTTCTTCCACGCCTTTGTGCTGGCTCGCAGCAGCGAATCGGCCAGGTTGAAGCGGTAGAACTGCCCGGTTGGGTCGGGAATGCCGTCGAGGATGCGTTCAATCTCTTCTGGCTCGGTAGCGTCAACGACCGAGGCAAAGGCGGTAATCAGGCGCGCGCCGTAATCGAGCACACCTTCTGCCGGGCCGTAGCAGCCGATACACTGCGCTCCAACCGATGGGCAGCGCGCGTTACAGCCGGAGCGGGTGGCAGGGCCGTTGCAGGGCACACCCTGCTCGAGAATGCACAGTTCGGGGTCGAGGGGGGCGACATCTTGAATGCGGCGGAAAGCCGTGATGTGTTTGACATCGCGCTTGCGTTTGCATTCATCGCAGACGGTTGAGCTGCCCGCGCCAATGACCGAGCCTTTGGGCGGCAGTTGGGCCTTGCCCTGCAAGACCTGAATGACCAGGTTGATGACCGCCGCAATTTGGTGGCTTTCGGGCGGGCAGCCGGGCATGTAGTAATCCACATCGACGACCTGGGCCAGGGTTTTTAGGACGGGTTTGAGCGCCGGGATGGTCAACTCGCCCTCGGGGACGCGGTAAACAGGCTGCGGGTGGATGTTTTCGGGGTTGACTGTCGAAACGGTGTGGTAGGCGGTGGCGAAAACCTCGTCGATGGCGGAAAGGTTTGCCAGTCCGGGAATACATCCCTCTGTGGCGCAAGACCCAAAGGCAACCAGGATTTGCGATTTGCGCCGCAGCAGGTGGGCCAGGTGTTCGTTTTCTTCGGTGCGGATGCCGCCGTTCCACAGAGTCAGCAGGATGGATTTGTCCTCCATGGCTTCGACATCCTGGTATTTGGCGTCCATAGCGACGGGCCAGAAGACGACATCGAAGTTGGCATCTACATCCAGGATGGTTTCG
Organism: uncultured Anaerolinea sp.; assembly: GCA_964571615.1. Lineage (GTDB taxonomy): Bacteria > Chloroflexota > Anaerolineae > Anaerolineales > Villigracilaceae > UBA8950. The sequence continues at coordinate 1,269 of CAZNCT010000176.1, forward strand.
TGGGTGTTGAGCACCGCAATTTCACAGCCGCCACAGGAGGCGGCCCAGTACATGGCAAATTTTGGCTTTGTGGTCATGCGGCCACCTCCAGGGCGGGTTCGGGCTGGTGTTCGGCTTGTTCGTCCCATTTGGGCCAGTTGAGCGGCCCCAGGGCGCGGATTTCCTCAACCAGTTTGGTGATTTCTTCGGCCAGGTGCACGCCTTCGGCGGCGCTGGCCCAAACCAGTTTGACGCGCTGCGGCTCAATGCCCAACCCGGCCAGGGTGCGGCGCAGGAGCAGGAAGCGGCGCAGGGCCTTGTAATTCTGGTCGATGTAATGGCATTCGCCGGGGTGACAGCCGGTAATCATGACACCGTCTGCGCCGCCCGCCAGGGCTTTCATCACGAAGGTCGGGTCCAGGCGGCCCGAGCACATCAGGCGCACCAGGCGCACATTGGGCGGATATTTTACGCGGGCGGTTCCGGCCAGGTCGGCGGCGCGGTAACTGCACCAGTTGCAGGTGAAGCCGATGATGGTGGGTTCAAATTTGTCGCTCATTGTCTCCTCCGCTTTAGCCAACCATCAGCAGGCCCTCAATTTGGGCCAGGATTTGTTCGTTCGAGAAGCCTGTTCCGCTGATGGCGCCTGCCGGGCAGGCGGCCACACAGGTGCCGCAGCCCTGGCACAGGGCCGGGTTGATGCGGGTAACCGCCAGGTCGCTGACGAAGGAAATTGCATTGAAGGGACACAGATTGTTACAGATGCGGCAGCCAGAGCACCTGGCTTCGTCCACTGTGGCGCGGATGGGCTCGAGGGCGACTTCCTTTTGCAAGATTTTGTCGAGCACACGCGCCGCCGCTGCTGCTCCCTGCGCGACCGAGGTGGGGATGTCCTTCGGGCCGCTGGCGCATCCGGCAATCATCACGCCGTCGGTCATGGTTGAGACCGGGTCGAGTTTGGGGTGTTTTTCAATGAACCAGCTATCGGCAGAGCACGAGATGCCAAATTTTTTGGCGGTTTCTTTGGCGTCGTGGCGCGGCTCCATGCCGTTGGAGAGGATGACCATATCGACCGGGATGCGGCGCTGTTTGCCTGCAAAGGTGTCCTCGACCTGGATGATGAGTTTGCCTTCCTCATGCGGCTGACGGGCGGCATCGGTCACTTCGGCTACTTTGCCGCGCACCATCAGTGTCCCCTCTTCGAGCACGCGCTGGTAGAACTCATCGTAGGCCTTGGCCGCCGTGCGCATGTCGATGTAGAACTCATAGACGGTGGCCCCGGTGCGTTCTTTGACCAGGTGGGCAAACTTCAGGCTTTGCATACAGCAGATGGTTGAGCAGTAATTATTGAAGTTGCGGTCGCGCGAACCCACGCAGTGGATGATGCCAACTGTCTTGGGGACGGTTTTGCCATCACGCAAGACGATATTGCCGTTGGTCGGCCCGGCGGCGTTGCTCAGGCGTTCAAATTCCAGGCTGTTGAAAACGTTGGCCAGCCGTCCGTAGCCATAGTTCGTCACTTTGCGGGCATCGAACAGGTCGTAGCCGGTCGCCAGGATGATGTTGCCAACCTCGACATTGAAAAGTTCATCCTGCTGGTTGAAATCGATGGCGTTGGTCGGGCAGAACTTCTCGCAGGCCTTGCAGGTGCCCTTCTGGAAGTAGGTGCAGTTTTCGCGGTCAATCACCGGGTATTTGGGCACGGCCTGGGCAAATGGGGTGTAATAAATCACTTTGCGGTAGCCCAGCCCGGCTTCATAAACGTCGTCAATGATTTTCTTGGGGCACTTCTCGATGCAGACGGCGCAGCCGGTGCACAGCTCTTCATTGACATAGCGGGCTTTCTTGCGGATGGTGATGTTGAAGTTGCCAACATAACCACTGACGCTTTCAACCTCGCTCCAGGTCAGCAGGGTGATGTTGGGGTGTGTGCCAGCCTCGACCATGCGCGGGGTCAGGATGCAGGCCGAGCAGTCCAGGGTCGGGAAGGTTTTATCGAACTGGGCCATGTGTCCGCCGATGGATGGCTCCCTCTCGACGAGATAAACGTGGAAACCGGCGTTGGCAATTTCCAGCGCAGCCTGAATGCCCGCAATGCCCCCGCCGACCACGAGTGTGTTGGGGTTAATCGGGACTTTCAACTCCTGCAACGGCTCATCGTACAAGACGCGATGTACGCCGCCCGAGAGAATGGCCTTCGATTTTTCGGTTGCGGCGGCTTTGTCGGTGTGCACCCACGAAACCTGTTCGCGGATGGAGACCAACTCGCACATGTACGGGTTCAGCCCGGCTTTTTCAGAGGCTGTGCGGAAGGTCTTTTCGTGCAGGTGCGGTGAACAGGCCGCTACTACAACGCCATCCAGCCCAAATTCTTTGATGTCTTTCTCAATTAATTCCTGGCCGAGGCTCGAGCACATGAATTTATAGTCGCGGGCAACCACGACTCCTTTATGAGCCAGTTCTTTTCCGGCCCATTCGGCCACATTTTGCACGTCCACCATCCCGGCGATGTTGGAGCCGCAATGGCAAACATAAACGCCGATTTTTTCGGGTTTTTTGTTGGACTTTTCTTCGGCGCTCATTCCTTCACCTCCTGCTGGGGATTGGGATTTTTCTTCAATCGCCGCTGGGGCATGGGCAGTCCTTCGGCTTTCTTCTTAGGGGTCTCAACCGGTTCGGGCAGGCTGACGCCAATTCGCTCGAGGGCTTTTTTGGCGCTGGTCAGTTCGAGGCCAAAGCCCAGGTCTTTGGCCTCCAGTCCAAAGGCCAGCCCCATCAGTTGCGTGAAGAAAACGATTGGCATCTGGTAGTTGGTGCCAAAGAAGCGATTTGTCTCGCCCTGGTAGGCGTCCAGGTTCATCTGGCACATCGGGCAGACGGTGGTCATGATGTCGGCCTGGTAGTGGTCTGCCGAGGCGACCAGGCGGCGGATGAGTTCGTAGGCCGTCTCAGGGCCGATTTGGGTCATGTGTCCGCCGCAGCAGGTGGTCTTGAGCGGAAAGTCAATCACCTCCGCGCCGAGGGCCTTGAGCAGTTCGTCCAGTTCGGTGGGGTGCTCGTGGTCTGACCAGCGGTGATAGTAATCGGGACGCGGCACCATGCAGCCCAGGTAGGGGGCAACACGCAAGCCGGTCAGGGGCCGCACCACTTTGCTTCTGATGGTATCCAGGCCCACATCGTAGATGAGCACCTCGAGCAGGTGGCGGATGTCGAGTGAGCCGGGGTCATAATGCAATCCGCCCGCCGCGAGGGCCTCGTTGACTTTTTCGCCCAGGGCCGGGCGCTCGGCCATGTAGTAATCGGCTTTTGACAGGTTGAGATAGCAGGCCGAGCAGGGGGCAACAACCGTGTGCGTGCCGTTGGCCTGTTGCGCGGCAATGGCCAGGTTGCGCGCAATCAGCGAATAGGCCGGAATCAGATTGATGCTCAGGTATTCGGTTGCGCCGCAACAGTTCCAGTCATCAATTTCGTGTAATTCCATGCCAAGCACACCTTTGATGGCGTGCAGGGAGTCGCCGTAGGCCCTGGCAGAGCCTTCCATCGAACAGCCGGGGTAAAGGATATATTCGCTCATTCTTTCAACTCCAGGGTTTTGGCTTTTTCAAGGATGGCGGTCAATTGCTCCATGCCCTTAATCCGGCTTGGGACAAGGGTCATCCGTTTTTTGGTCAACATGCCCAATCCCATGCCAGCCATGCCAGGCAGGCGCAAGGGATAGTGGGTCAGGTAGTGGCGAGTGGCCAGGCCCAATTCAAAACTGCGCCCGAAACTTTCCACCATATCCACGAAGGATTTTGAAAAGTCGGGCGCAGTTGAGTCTCGGTACTGTCTGGCTTTGATGGCCATTCCCTTGAGGGTGTACATGACATCGGCGATGTGCACGTTTTGCGGACAGCGTACCACGCAGTGATAACAGGAGACGCAAATCCAGGGCGTATTGCTGCGGAGGACATCGTCTCTCATGCCTGCCCTGAGCATGGCAAACAACATACGCGGGGTATGATCCATATCGGCGGCGGAGGGGCAGGAGCCGCCACAGGTGCCGCATTGGATGCACATCTCCAGCCGCGATACCCCGGCAGTCGCCACACTGACTTCGTGCAGCAGGGTCAAATCTTCTTGCTGGCGCAGGCCTGCGCCTTGTTTGGGCACAGTTGCATTCGGCATGAGACCTCCATATATTTGGTTATAAAAGAGTGGGCAAGGTATTAGAAAAACTTATGAAAGAATCTCTTATAAAAAAGCATACCTATTTTTGTTAGCCGCTTATCAGTATAAAAAATCATCAGGTGATGTGACAAAAGTCACAGATTTGTGCCTGGCTTCACTTTTTTCTGAAATGTTTGACTAGACAACTTGCGCGGGGTAAAATCAGGTATCCTTTCAAGAAGGTGGTTTATGCCTGTCTATCGCTTCGTTGTTCGGTTTTTATCCACTGACCCGCGCTCGGCGGGCTTTTTATCGGATGCCCGGGCGTTGGGATTTCATCATCTACAAAACATCACCTGCCAGGATTTGTATTTTGTCGAAGGCTTTTTGTCGCCAGAAGAAATCCAGCGGCTTGGACGTGAACTGTTGAGTGACCCGGTCACTCAGGCATTTGAAGCCTCGATTCTAGGCCCGGAGCGACCTCCAACAACGTTTAACCATATCGAAGTGGCCTATCGCCCCGGTGTGACCGACCCGGTGGCACATGAAATTGTTCGCGCGGCGCATGAACTCGGCTTCGAGGGCGTCCAGCGCGCGGCGACGGGGTTGCGCTTCTTGCTTAACTGGAAAACCGGCCAACCGGACAACCTGTCATCCGGTCTCTCGGTTGAGCGGTTGGCGAAGCAGTTATTGGCAAACAACGTCATCCAGCATTGGACGATTGGCGAGATTACCCCCTCCTTCCCCGAAGAAACCGAATCGAGCGGGCAGGTGGAAATCATCCCCATCCGCTTCTTGTCCGATGATGAACTTTTATCCGTTTCATCCGACCGCCGCGCCGCGCTCGACCTGGCCGAAATGCGGGCTATCCAGAACTACTACCGCAAAATTGACCGCGACCCGACTGATGTCGAATTCGAAACCATCGCCCAAACCTGGAGCGAGCATTGTGTGCATAAGACGTTTAAGGCGAGGGTGGAGGTAGAAACGTATGCAGGGAAACAGGGAGGAGGTAGGCAGGGAGCCACGGAAATCAGTGGAGGCGCTACGAGTTTCCCTGTTTCCGTATCTACGGTGGACTCTATCATCAAAACCTACCTCAAATCCGCCACCGACAAAATCGCCGCGCCCTGGGTCATTTCCGCATTTGTGGATAACGCCGGAATCATTGACTTTGACGATGAATTTGAAGTCTCCTTCAAGGTCGAGACGCACAACCACCCCTCGGCCATCGAACCGTTTGGCGGGGCGAATACCGGCGTGGGCGGCGTCATCCGCGATGTGCTGGGGGTGAGCGCCAAGCCGATTGCCGCCACCGATATTCTGTGCTTTGGCCCGCAGGACATGAATCCCGACAGCCTCCCGGAAGGCGTCCTGCATCCGCGCCGCATCCAGAGCGGAGTCGTGGCGGGCGTGCAGGATTACGGCAACAAAA
>CAZNCT010000177.1:0-4587 GCA_964571615.1 uncultured Anaerolinea sp.
GCAGGGCGCGCGATTCGGCGCTCTTGCTCTGGTCGAAGACCGCCAGCGGCACGTTACGCACATCGTTGGTGGCGGCGTAACCGAGCAGGAACAACTGCATGATGGGAATCACCAGAATCAGCGCCAGCGTGCGCCGGTCACGGAAAATCTGGATGAATTCCTTGCGGATGATGGAGGCCAGGCGTGAGTTCATAAAATCTCCGGGGAGAGGAGTCAAAAATCTCCCGATTTTTGCCCAACGTCAGAGACGTTGGATTCCAGGATACCGCGCATGAAAATTTCCATGAAATCTTCCAGGCGCATATCGCGGATGCCGGGCGGCACGGAGGCTTCGCGGGTCAGGAAATCGGTCAGGTAAAAAGCCAGAATGCTGCCGATGAAGGCGCGAATGAGATGAGGGGTGGGGATGTCCTGGCGCACGCCGCTTTCGGGCGCGGTGAAGCGTTGCAGAAGCGGCAGCGCCATTGGGAAAACCGTCTCCAGCACTTTTGGAAAATGCCGCCCCTCAAACTCAACGATTTCGATGAACATCAATTTGATGAAATCGGGGCGGTGTCCCATCTCTTGCTGTACCAGGCGCGCGGCGTTGCGGATGAATTCTTCGGCAGTCTCGCCGGGCGCAGCCTGCAACACCGGCAAAATTTGCAGGTACGGATGCTTGCTGATAATCAGTTCTTGAAAAATCTCGTCCTTGCTGGCAAAGTGGTTGTAAATTCCGCCCAGAGCAATGCCCGCTTTTTGGGCAATCTGGCGCATGGAGGTCGCCGAGTAGCCCTGGGTCAGGAAAAGGTCGTAAGCCGAATCGAGAATGGCGGCGCGGGCGCGCTCGCCTTTGCTGGCGAGGTCTTCGGGGGTCATCGCGGCTCCAGGAATGAACGAACGTTCGTTTTTTATTATAAGCCTGCAAGAGAAACTGTCAAGAGATAAGTTTTCCCCCATTCAGCGATAAAGGTGCGGTCAGGCAACATCCAGACCCGTCAGACGGGTAAGCAGGCGATGCAAAAGCAGAAAAGGCACAATTAAAACCAGGTGAATCACCACACTCACCGATAAGACCAGGGCCGTAGCGCGCAAAAACTCATTCAACGGCGGCGCAAGGTTTGCCAGCATCCAGGGCCCGGCCCCGGCCAAAAGCAGGAGGGCCATGAAAATGCCTATCACCATCAGCGGCGGGGTCCAGGCATGACGATCCGATTCAGAGGGCATCATCGTGCTGGAAACGGTAAAAATCAGATAGAACCAGATCCAAAAATCCGGCACCCGGGGCAAAATTGTCAGCCCCAAAAAGAAAGCATCCCAGCGTCCGTAGCGCAGGGCATCCCACATCACCAGCAAGTGTAAACGGTCAACCGCCACCCAGGCCACCAGCAAGGTACCAAACAAAATCGGCGCGGCGCCCACCAGAGAATCGCGCACCAAATCGGTGCGCTCGGTTTCGACATAACCCATTTGCAGGCGGCCATCTGGCAGGGGGTTGGGGATTAAAGAAAACCTGCCGGTACGCACCTGCAAAATCTTGGCCATCAAAAAATGGCTCAGTTCGTGCAGGAAAACGCCCGGCAGAAAAATGACCGCAAAAATGGCAATCGTAATCCCCGGGTGCCGCGTCAGGAGCAGCAAAACCGTCTGAATTTCGCGGTGCATGGTCTGCTGTAAGAAGACCAGCAAAACCAGGGCCAGGGTCAGCCAGAACAGGCCATCGAGAGAATTTAAAACAATGGGCATAAAAAATGCCTGCCATGAAAACCAGAGACGTCCCGGACGCGGGACGTCTCTGATTGGGTCGCAAAAATTTTAGCGGGCCGCCGCCTGCGCAATGGTGACAAAATCATCCTTCAGGCTGGCGCCGCCCACCAGAGCGCCGTCAATATCGGGTTGCGAGAAAAACTCCGCCGCATTGGCGCCTGTTACCGAGCCGCCATACAGAATGCGGATTTTTTCGGCAGTTTCCTGCCCGAAAAGCTCAGCCAGCGCCGGACGGATAACCTGCCCATGAACAAACTGAGCATTCTCACCCGAGGAGGCCCGGCCTGTCCCGATAGCCCAAACTGGCTCGTAGGCAATCACCAGGCTGGGGGCAAAATCCGCTTCGACGCCTTGCAGCGCAGCCAGGGTCTGCCGCCGCACCACTTCCGCGGTCTGGCCGGATTCGTTCTCGTCCAATGTCTCGCCCACGCATACAATCGGCACCAGGCCGTGTTTCTGGGCCGCCAGCACGCGCTTGTTGACGGTCTGGTCGGTTTCGCCAAAATACTGGCGGCGCTCCGAATGCCCAAGGATGACATATTTGCAGAATTCTTTGACCATAGCCGGGGCAATTTCGCCGGTAAAGGCGCCTTTTTCTTCCCAGTGCATGTTCTGCGCGCCCAGGCCGATGTCGGTACCGCCAAGCAGATTGGCCACCGCCAGCAGAGAAGTAAAGGGCGGACAAATCACCTTCTCAACACCCTGTACCGCCTTTAAGCCAACGCCCATGGTCGAGACCAGTTCACGCGCCTCGGCAACGGTTTTATTCATTTTCCAGTTTCCAGCAACAAAAGGAGTTCTCATGGTTTTTCCTCGCAAAACATAAATTTCGCCAAAGAATGGCGCTGTTTGTTTCAAAACAGGTAAATTATAGCCGAAGATGGTTCAGATTCCGCCGAACTACGCGACAGAGGCCTGGCAAAACAGGTATAATTTATTTGGATACGAACAGGCCAAATATTACAGAGGCTGGAATGGATGTCAATTTTTACGCGACCCTGCGCCTGATTACCGGTAAAAAAACCGTTTCACTTGACCTGCCAGAAAATGTAACCGTGCGCGAAATGCTTGAAGCCTGCTTCAAAATTTATCCGGCTCTGCGCAAGGAATTGATGAACGGCGACGAGTTACACGGCCATGTGCATGTCTTTGTCAATGGACGCGATGTGCCTTACCTGGAAAAAACCCTCGAGACCCGCATTACAACCCGTGACAAATTAGACATCTTTCCGGCTGTGGGCGGGGGCTAAACCAGCCATCCAGACATGAAAACCGTGGTGCGCGAAATGCGCGGCATCCCTTATTTTTTGTTGAAGGAGTATCTGCAAGAACTGGGCGGCAGGCCAAGTGCAGAAAACGAAGTCCGCGGCGAAGGCTGGATCGTGCGCCTGGAAAAAATGGAACCATTTCGGCTAGGCTCACTCTCCGTTGGCCAAACCCGCCTCGAAATGCACATCCGCGAAGACGTTTACGATGACTTCATGGCGCGTTTTGCGCTGAAAACCTTGCGTGCTGGAGCCTGACCCTTACAAAAGTATTCAAAAAGTACTCTGGCCCCAACAAAAAAAACGGCGACCACCAGAGATGGTGGTCGCCGTCTGCTATTCAATCGGCTTTTTGCGAATACATTACAACCCGGCAAAATAGTTCACAACTTGCTGGCCAGGCCACAAGAGGCAGTCTATTTTGCCAGGCCAGAACTGACGGCTACACGATGCCAAGTTCCTTCAGTTTGGCCTCAGGCACAACGCCATTCTCCCAGCCGCGCACCTTGTAGTACTCTTCCAGCATCTGGTCCAGTTCACATACATGGCCTTCAGAGCCGGGCATGGTCGAGGCTTCTTCGGTGAAGCGTTTGGGAAGATAATCTGAACCTTCTCTGAACCCGTTCAGGTTGTTAAAGTGGCGCTCGAGGTTGTAAATACGCTCACCGGTCTTAAGCACGTCTTCTGCGGTGAAAGGCACGCCCACCATTGCCGAGTACTGAGCGGCATATTCATCGGCGCCCTGGGCAAAAGCGCTAAACTTACAAATATCCATGCTGTCAGAGAAGGCATGCACATCCTGGAAGATTTTGACCAGTTCGCCCTTTCCTTTCCATTCCAGCGGATCGACCTTGAGTGAACCAAAGGGCATCACGCCCAATTCTGCCGCCGGGGTGTAAGCACGCAGGTGGCAGGCGCCGCGATTGCTGGTCGCATAGGCGATGCCCATGCCCTTCAATCCACGCGGGTCATAGGCCGGGATAGCCTGGCCCTTCACCGTCATTGCCAGTTCGGGATGGCCAAAATGGGCGGCGGTGGCGTTGGCGCCATTGGCGAGCACATCTCCCAGGCCCTTGCGGTAGGCAATCATTTCAGCGGCCCGGGTCATGCCTTCGGGGTCTCCCCAGGCCAGTTTGCCGTCGCCGTTGGTGTAGCCTTTTTCGCTGGCTTCCATCCAGACCGAAATCGGGTGCCCAACTTCAATCGCATCCATGCCAAAGTCGTTGCACAGGTCAATCATCTTCGCAACCAGGCGGGCATCGGGGTTGCCGCAGTTCGCGCCGACCGACCAACAGGGTTCGTATTCGACCGACTCCATGCGCAGGCCTTTAAACGGCCCATCTTTTACTTCCACTTCCTTCTTGCAGGCCACCGGACAGGCATGGCAGGTGGGGTCGTTCACCAGAATATTTTCCTTGACCCATTCGCCGCTCAGGGTTTCAGCATGTTCGCCAAAAGCCGTATACTGGCTGTTTTTGGTTGGATATGCGCCAATTGAGTTGGTAATGTTGGTGAGAACATTGGTGCCGAATACGGACAAGCCACCTTTGCGCGGGCTGGTGATGTTCTCTTCAGC
>CAZNCT010000177.1:4655-6823 GCA_964571615.1 uncultured Anaerolinea sp.
GCTTTGGTAATTTTCTTTTCGGCCTTGATGACAATCGCCTTGAGATTTTTCGAGCCGCCGACACAACCGGTGCCGCCGCGGCCACTGGCGCGGTCATTTTCATTAACCCAGCAGGCAAATTTCACCAGGTTCTCCCCTGCCGGGCCAATCGCAATGACCGTCAGGTCTTTTTCGCCATATTTTTCTTTGAAGAACTTCATGGTCTCATGAACGGTTTTCCCCCAAACTTCGCCTGCATCCAAAATCTCGAACTGGCCATCGTGAATATAGACGTATACCGGCTTGTCGGCTTTGCCCTTGAACAGGAGACCATCATACCCGGCCCAGCGCAAACGCGCCGCACTCCAACCGCCATGGTGGCTATCCGTAATTGTGCCTGTCAGAGGAGATTTGGTCACAATCGCCATGCGGCCACTCATGTTGGCTTCTGAGCCGGTCAGCGGGCCATTCATAAAACAAAGCAGGTTGTCCGGTGAAAGCGGATCAACCTGCGGGCCATTTTCATAAACAAATTTGACACCCAACCCACGACCGCCAATATATTGGCGAGCCCAATCTTCAGGGACAGGTTTGAATTCGACTGTGCGGGCAGTCAAATCCACATGGGCGAGTTTGTTTGCGTAGCCGCCGAGCATAGAGACCTCCTGTGGGATGAATTAAGTGGATGAAATAACAAAATCCGTGAATCATAAGTCACGGTTATTGTCTAACAATAAGGATAGCATCCACCCAAAAAGTAGTCAATTTATTAAGGTTTTCCTTAACAGGTGATTTTGGTCATGACAATCACGCACAGAGAAGGTTCGCAAAAATCAGGCCCGGCCATCACTGGTCGGCAAATAAGGCATGGCTGGCCCAGGAATGCCCAGAAATTCAGATAGCGCAGCACGCATAGCGGTACGGTCATCCCATAGATATTCAGTGACGCCAAAGCACATCGATTGTTCGTGGCCTTTACCACAGGAAACCACCAGGTCACCCGGCTGTGCCAAACGCAAAGCCACGCGGATGGCTTCGCCACGATCTCGCACGCGGTGGAACGTTTCGCCCTCCACGCCGCCCTGGCTTCTGGCCCCAGCGGCCATTTCTTCCAAAATGGCATCCAGCGATTCTGTGCGCGGGTCTTCGGCCGTCAGGATGGAGATATCGGCCAATTGCGCCGCCGTCTCGGCCATCATGCGCCTTTTCTCGCGGTCACGCAAACCCGCTGAGCCAAAAACGACAATCACCCGGCCCGAGGTCATCTGGCGGGCCGTTTCAAGAGTGACTTTGAGCGCATTCGGGGTGTGGGCAAAATCAACAATTGCGGTAAAAGCCTGCCCAAGAGAAATGCGTTCCATGCGGCCCGGAATACCCGGCAGAGAGGCAATCCCCTGGGCAGCAAGCCCTGGGTCAATCCCCAGGCCAGTTACTGCCGCGGCAAAGGCTGCCAGGCAATTTGAGACATTGTACGCACCTACCAGGTTAGAGCGCACAGAACGCACCTGAAAACCAGGCCCACAAATGTCAAAGAGCAACCCCGAAGGGTCATAACGAATATTTTCAGCGTAAATATCGGCTTCGGGGGTCAGGCCATAAGCAACCTGAGCCGTTTTCGTCACTTCGCGCAGGTAGCCGTAAGATTTTTTATCGTCAAAATTCAAAACACCCAGGCGCGGATTGCCTTGCGGCTTCACAACTGTGTCGGCCAGCAATTCAAACAGGCGCCCCTTGGCGGCGCGGTAGTTCTCATACGACCCATGCTCATCCAGGTGTTCGTGGGTGATATTGGTCACGACAGCAATATCGTACTGCGAAGCATCGGCCCGAAATTGGGCCAGGCCATGCGAAGTCGTCTCCAGGACAACGTGCGTCAGACCCGCAGAAACCATTTTGGCGAGATAAAACTGCACATCGGGCGCATCAGGCGTAGTGACGTGAAAACCGGTATCCAACTCTTCATCGCCAATAACCGCGTTAACCGTCGAAATCATCCCGGCTTTTAGCCCGGCCGCAATCAAGATACGATACAAGAGATTGCTGGTAGTGGTCTTGCCGTCGGTTCCGGTCACGCCAATGACGGTCAGATGTTTGCCCGGATAGTCATAAAAAGCGGAAGCGAGATAGGTAACGGCCCGGCGGGCATTTTCCACGCGCAGGTACGGAACGGACAACCCGCTAATTTCCTG
>CAZNCT010000178.1:0-6783 GCA_964571615.1 uncultured Anaerolinea sp.
GTTCGGAAGCCTATAAATATGGCTTGCAGGGTGTCATCTTCGATCCCTTTGGCGCAACCCTGTGTTTGGTGCTTTCGGGGCTTTTGATTGTGCGCCTGGCACGCCGTGCCCAGTACATGACCATTATGGATTTTTTCCAAAAGCGCTATGGCACCTTGATGTCAGTCGTTGGCTCAATTGCCCAAATCATCGGCTATTTTGGCTGGACAGCGGCCCAAATTGTGGCAGGCGGCGCAATTTTGCAGGCCCTGCTCGGCTGGGATTTGTCGGTTGGGATGATTTTGGTTGCCAGTGTGGTCACCATCTATACCATGGCCGGAGGCCTGTGGGCCGACACCGCGCTCGACTTTATGCAGATGTTCTTGACCATGGGTGGCTTGCTGATCATCTTTGGCGGCATTCTGTGGGCTGTCGGCGGTCTCGATGCGTTTATTGGCATGGCTGGGGCCCAGAATACCGAATACCCATTTGCAATGGCACCTACAGCCGAAGAAGGATACCTGGGTTATAGCGGCACAATGGGCTGGTTCTATTACCTGGCGGCCTGGATGGCGATTGGCCTTGGCTCCATCCCTGCTCAGGATTATCTCCAGAGAACTTGTGCTGCCAAAAATGAAAACGTGGCCGTGAAATCAACCTACCTGGCTGCTTTTCTTTACATCACTTTTGGCGTTCTTTCCCCTTTTATTGGCATGGCGGCCTATACGGCCATTGGCCCCGACATCGAAGGAGAATCCACGCAATTTGTTTTGATCATGATGGCGATGAAGTACCTGCATCCTGTTTTGGTTGCGCTTTTTGTGGCGGCTTTGGCCTCGGCGCTGATGTCTACGTCAGATTCGTCTATGCTGGCTGGCGCAACCATGTTTACAGAAAATATCGTTAAAGTTTTCAAGCCCGATTTAAGTGACAAATCGCAGTTGTTTTTGACCCGCGCTGCTCTGGTGACAAGCGGTGTGCTTAGTCTGGCAATTGCGTTGTGGGCCGAAACCATCTATCAGCTGGCGGTGCTGGCCAATACCTGCATCCTGGTAGGGATGGTTGCCCCTTATATCATCGGCATGTACTGGAAAAAAGCCAATCATATTGGGGCCCTGACTTCGTTTTTCTCGGGGACAATTTCGTGGGTTTTCCTTTCCATTTACTACTACCAGGATACCATCATTGCCAACGAAGGTTTTGTGCAGGATGCCGTTTGGGATGCCGTTTACATTGGCTCTACTCCGGCTTTCTTTATTTCTGTGGTGGCTTTCATTGTTGTTTCGCTCGCTACTGGCAAGATTGATCCGCCAAAGATTCTGACAGACATCTACGGTAAACCGGTTGATATGCGGAATGCGCTCGGCTGGAGTAATCTTAACGAAGAGCCGGTAGAAGCAACTGCTGGGGATTAAACCGCAACGCTGTCATGAACACAGGCCACGCGCAAGGGTGGCCTGTGTTGTTATTCTCGTCATAAAATTTGCAAAAATTGTCAAAAAAGTTCAAGATTTTTTGCAAAAATGTTGTTTTCGGAAGATTTGGTTTGCTATTTCAATCCGCCAAATTTATAATCGGACTTAACCAAATACGTTTTCCAGGAGGATGTATTGCCATGCCATACGGATATAACGGAAAGATTTTGCACGTTGACCTGAGCAAAGGCGCGCTGACGGTTGAAACGCCCCCTGAGCAGTTTTACCGCACCTACATGGGCGGCTCTGCGATGGGGCTTTTTTATATCTTGAAAGAGATGCCCAAAGGAGCGGACGCGCTTGGCCCCGACAACGTACTGACGATTTTTACCGGCGTGACGACCGGCGCGAGCATTAGCGGGCAAAGCCGGGTCAATATGAACGCAAAATCGCCAATCAGCGGTGGCATTGGCGACTCGCAAGGCGGCGGCTTCTTTCCGGCGGAGATGAAATTTGCCGGGTTCGACGGTATTGTCATTAAAGGAAAAGCCGAAAAACCGGTTTACCTTTGGATTAAGGACGGCGAAGCAGCGTTGAGAGATGCTTCCCACCTGGCGGGCAAGGTGACGGGTGAGGTCGATTCCGCGCTCAAGGCAGAATTGGGCGACGATAAAATCGAAATCCTGCAACACGGCCCGGCGGCGGAAAATGGCGTCCTTTTCTCCAGCGCCTTGAGCATGTCGAACCGCAATAATGGCCGCACGGGCATGGGCCTGGTGATGGCTTCTAAGAACCTGAAGGCGGTGGTGGTGCGCGGCACCAATAAGCCCGAAGTGGCCGATAAGAAGGCCATTACGGCGCTCAACCGTCAGGGGACGAAAGACCTGCCCGATAACCCCGATATGGCGGGCCTGGCAAAGTATGGCACCGCCAGCGTGGTGGCCCCGCAGCACAGCATGGGCACCCTGCCGACCCGTAACTACAACGAAGGCGCGTTTGAGTTTGCCGACGCCATCAGCGGCGAGACGCTGTATGACAAGTACCTGCGCGGCGCGGCGGAAGGCAAGCAGGATAAACTGGGCCGCGATACCTGCTACGCCTGCGTGGTGCGCTGTAAGCGCGTGGTGGAACTGGAAGGCAAGTACCCGGTGAACGAGAAGTACGGCGGCCCGGAATATGAGACGATTGGCACGTTTGGCTCGTACTGCGGCGTGAGCGACCTGGCGGCGATTTCGCTGGCGAATCAGATTTGCAACGAGTACGCGGTGGATACGATTGCGGCGGGCGCGACGATTGCCTGGGCGATGGAATGCTACGAAAAGGGCATTTTGACCTCGGAGGATACCGGCGGGCTGGATTTGCGCTTTGGGAATGCCGATGCGATGCTCGAAGCCCTGCGTCAGATTGTGACCGGCTCCTCGGACTTTGGCAAATTGCTCGGCCAGGGGTCGGAACGCGCCGCGAAGGCCATTGGTCGGGGTTCGGAAGAATGCCTGATTACCTTCAAGGGCGCGGAAGCCCCGGCGCACATGCCGCAGGCCAAACGCAGTCTGAGCCTGATTTATATGGTCAATCCGTTTGGCGCTGACCATCAATCCAGCGAGCATGACTGGATGATTGAAGAAGGCATTGCCTCCGACCTTTACATGAGCCGCCTGGCCCTGCTGGGCTTTGATAAGACCCTCGAACCGATGAGCCTGGGGCCGGATAAGGTGCGCTTTGCCTATCAGACCGAAGTGTTCTACTCGATGCTGGATTCTGTTGAACTCTGCCAGTTTGTGTGGGGCCCCGGCTGGACGCTCTACGGGCCGAAGGAAACCGCCGAATTTGTCAGCGCGGCGACGGGCTGGGATGTGACGGTGGATGAGTTGATGGCCGTTGGGGCGCGCCGCCTGAACCTGATGCGCGTCTTCAACGCCCGCGAGGGCCTCGACCGCAAGGCCGATAAGATGCCCAAGAAGTTCTTCAAGGCCCTGCAAGGCGAAGGCCCGACGGCTGGAATCGCGCTCACGCCCGAAGATATGGAAGCGGCGCTGGATGAATACTATCGCCTGGCCGGATGGGACAACCAGGGCGTCCCGGCGAAGAATACGCTCGAGAAACTGGACATTGCCTGGGCGGGGGAACTGCTCTAGCGCGTAGAAGGTAAACAGGGATGCAGGTAGACAGGTTTTACTTGTCTACCTGTTTCCTTCTATACCTGTTTCCATATTTACCTGTTCTTTTGGAGTATTTCCATGACCCAACTCTACGAACAAAACTTCCCCCACATGTCCCCCGTCTGGTCGCGGATTTTCCCGATTGAGGCGGAGCGGGCCGAGGGGAGTTATATTTACGCCACTGATGGCAAAAAATACCTCGATTTCACCTGCGGCATCGGCGTGACCAACACCGGGCATTGCCACCCAAAGGTGGTAGAAGCCATCCGCGAGCAGGCGGGCTTGTTTTTGCACGCGCAAGCCAACATCGTTGTTCACCAGCCCATGTTGCAGATGATTGACGAACTGCGGAAAATTGTCCACCCGAGTATTGACGGATTCTTTTTCAGCAACTCCGGCGCCGAGGCGGTGGAAGGCGCGGTCAAACTGGCGCGTTCTGCCACCGGGCGGCAGGCGATTATCGTCTTTACCGGCAGTTTTCACGGGCGCACCGCGCAAACGATGATGCTGACCACCTCCAAGACCGGCTACAAGGGCCAGGGGCAGGTTTTGCCGGGCAGTGTGTATGTCGCGCCGTTCCCGTATGCCTACAAACTGGGCATGAGCGAGGAGCAGGCCAGCCAGTTTTCGATTGACGCGCTGGATGAACTGCTCATCAGCCAGGTTGCGCCGCATGATGTCGCTGCGATTCTCATCGAGCCGGTGCTGGGCGAGGGCGGGTATGTCGTCCCCCCGGCCTCGTTCATGAAATATCTGCGCGAGTTGTGCGATAAGCACGGCATCCTGCTGATTTTTGACGAGGTGCAAAGCGGCTTTGGTCGCACCGGCAAGTGGTTTGCCCAGGAGCATTTCGGCATCGTCCCCGATATTATGACCGCCGCCAAAGGCATCGCCAGCGGACTTCCGCTTTCGGGCGTGTTCAGCCGCCTGGAATTGATGAAAAAATGGCCCACCGGCTCGCACGGCGGCACCTACGGCGGCAACGCGGTCGCCATGGCGGCGGGCGTGGCGACCATCCGGGCGATGCGCGAGGAAAAGATGCTGGAAAACGCCAACGAGCGCGGCATCCAACTGCAAACCGGGCTGCGAAAACTCCAGGAGGAGTACCCGCAAATTGGCGATGTGCGCGGCCTGGGCTTGATGATTGGCACCGAGTTTGAAGTGGACGGGTCGTACAAAAAATCCAAGGGGCTGGTGAAGAACATCATAAACGCCGCCGAAAAACGCGGCCTGCTTCTGCTCTCGTGCGGGACGTTTGATTCGACCATCCGCTGGATTCCGCCGCTGAATGTGACCAGCGAGCAGGTCAATGATGCGCTGGGGATTTTTGGCGAGGCGCTGAAAGAAGCGGTGGGGTAGGTGGAAGGTATGCAGGTAGGCAGGTAAACAGGTAGAAGGTAGACAGGTAGAAGGCAGACAGGTAAACAGGTAGTAGGTAGAAAAGGAAACGAGGAAAAGCGCATGACAGAGCCTAAGGTTTTATATCAATCGCCGGGGCAGGCGGGCAAGCGCGGGTTTGAAGACCTGGAGTGTTACCAACTGGCGCTGGATGTGATGGCTTCGGTTCATGCTTTTTCCAAAAAACTACCTGCCGATGAAAAATTTGACCTGTATTCCCAAATCCGCCGCTCA
The DNA here is from genome assembly GCA_964571615.1 of uncultured Anaerolinea sp. Classification (GTDB taxonomy): domain Bacteria; phylum Chloroflexota; class Anaerolineae; order Anaerolineales; family Villigracilaceae; genus UBA8950. The sequence goes on from CAZNCT010000178.1 coordinate 5,186, forward strand.
TCCAAGAGCGTGACCGCCAATCTCGCTGAAGGTTATGGACGCTATCACTATCTCGACAGTTTGCGCTGTTATGCCATTGCGCGTGGCGAGTTGAACGAAACGCTCGCGCACCTGATTAATGCAAAAGTGCTTCAATACATTTCGCAACCCGATTTTGACCAACTCTACAGCCTCATTCGCTGCACAGAACAGGCTCTGAATGGATACATGGCGTATGTCCGCCGCTTGCGCGCAGGTTCGCAGGAATATGGCGACAAATCCGTGCATGATGAGCCTGGGAGGTATGAGGTTGAGGATGATTGCAGGTAAGCAGGTGGGCATGTAAGAGCGTAAACATGTAAAAACGTACATGCGTACACGAGTAATCAACGCACATCTTGTATCCCTGCTTACCTGTCTACCTGTATCCCTGTCTACCTCCATTCCTCCATCTTCCCCCAAAAAGGACTCCCCCATGATTAACCGCTCCCGCCTCGAAACCCTCCTCCAATCCGAAGAAGCTCTCTTCCACAAAAACCACCCCCAGTCCTACGCCCTCTACCAGCGCGCAAAAAAATCCCTGCACGGCGGCGTGCCGATGCTGTGGATGATTCGCTGGGCGGGTTCCTTCCCCGTTTTCGTCAAAGAAGCCAAAGGCGCGCACTTCACCGACGTGGACGGCAACGACTACATTGATTTCTGCCTGGGCGACACCGGCGCCATGACCGGGCACGCCCCCGAAGCCACGCTCAAAGCCATCAACGCGCAGGCGGCCAAGGGCATCACCCTCATGCTCCCGTTTGAAGATGCCGTTTGGGTTGGCGAAGAACTCCAGCGCCGCTTTGGGCTTCCGCTCTGGCAATTTGCCCTCACCGCCACCGACGCCAACCGCTTCGCCCTGCGTATGGCGCGTCACATCACCCGCCGCCCCAAAGTGCTGGTTTTCAACTACTGCTATCACGGCTCGGTGGATGAAACCTTCATCACCATAGACGAAGACGGCACGCCCGGCTCGCGTCCCAACAACATGGGCCCGCAAATTGACCCCATCTACACCACCAAAGTCATCGAGTTTAATGATGTCGCTGCGCTGGAAACGGCGCTTTCTGCGGGGGATGTCGCCGCCGTTTTGGCGGAACCCGTCATGACGAACATCGGAATCATCCACCCGGAGCCGGGCTACCACGCCGAATTGCGGAAACTAACCCGTAAGTATGACACCTACCTCATCATTGACGAAACCCACACCATTTGCGCTGGCCCCGGCGGATACACCGCCGCGCACGGGCTGGAGCCGGACTTCCTGACCATCGGCAAACCCATCGCTGGGGGCGTCCCCGCCGCCGTGTACGGGTTCACGCAAGAAGTCGCGGACGCCTTCTCCGCCCGCCTTGCTGTGGATGACGCAGACGTGGGCGGCATCGGCGGGACTCTCGCCGGAAACGCCCTCTCCATCGCGGCGATGAAAGCCACCCTGGGCGAAGTGCTGACCCCCGAATTTTACGAAAAAGCCATCGCCTTGCAGGAAAAATTCACCGAAGGCGTGGAATCGGTCATCAAAGAATACAACCTGCCCTGGATTGTCAAACGCCTTGGCAACCGCTCCGAATACTGGTTCC
>CAZNCT010000179.1:0-6625 GCA_964571615.1 uncultured Anaerolinea sp.
CGGTCAGCATCTCCGTCCCGATTGCGCTTGCTGAACATAGCATAGGCTTGCAATTTCTACTCAATCACGGCAGTTTCTTGATGATTGGCGTGATTCTGACTGAAACCATCTCGCGGCTAACCCGCATTATGCGCGCCCGCATCGAGCGGCTCGAAATTATCAACGACTTTGCGCGTCAAATTGGCGCCTCGCTTGAAGCCGATGAAGTCATCGAGATTGTCAATAACGCTCTGCAAAAAGCCATTCGCGCCGATAGTTACTACCTGGGCAGCATGGACGGCGACCAGCTGCACCTGAAACTGCTTTATGATGACGGCGAATATTTCAGCGGGATGAAACTGCCAATTGAAGGCTCACTCTCAGGCTGGGTTATCGAACACAGTCAGCCGCTTTTCATGCCCGATATGCGCCAGGAAACTGACCTGGAGGGCGTGCGCCTGATTATCGTTGGGCAAGAACGCACCAGCCTGTCGTGGATGGGGGTGCCGATGATTACGCCCCACATTCGAGGCATTCTGGCGGTGGCATCTTACCAGCCCAACGCCTTCAGCCGAACCGATATGGAATTGCTTGAAACACTCGGGCAGCAAGCCGCTCTGGCACTCTCGAATGCCTACCACCACAACGAAGTTGAGCGCCAGGCCCGTCTTGACAGCCTGACACAGGTTTACAATCACGGCTATTTTCTAAAAGTCCTTGAAAAAGAAGCCGCCATAGCCCAGCAAACCTCGCAGCGCCTCGGGCTGATTATGCTCGATATTGACTACTTCAAACAATACAACGACAGTTACGGCCACCTGGCCGGAGACCTGGTGCTGGTTAGCATCACCCAAATTATTACCAATCACATTCACGAAAGTGACGCCGTGGGCCGCTGGGGCGGCGAGGAGTTTGCAGTTCTCTTCCCGGCCACCAGCGGCCCACAGGTTTACCAGATTGCACGCCGCATTCAAAAAAAAGTCAATCAGATGAATCTGTCAACACCCGATGGCCGTCAGCTGCCCCTGCCCACCGTCAGCCAGGGAATTGCCGTCTATCCCGATGAAACCGACCAGGTCATGAGCCTGATTGACCTGGCCGACCAGCGGCTTTACATCGCCAAACAACGCGGACGTAACCAGATTGAACCCAGCCCTGAGCATTGGGCCAAAATCGAAACGCATTAATCGGCCAGCGCCTCGCCAAACGCGGCAGACACCTTCTCCACGTCCGCATCTGAAATCCAATAGTGCAGCACCAGCCTGAAGCGGCGCTTGCCTGTCACCCCCACCAAAACGCCGCGAGATGCAAGCCGGTCGGCCAGCGTTTGGGCATCCAGCCTGACCTCTTCGGCCAGGTTCATAAAAATCATATTCGTCGCCGGAGAGCCGGGGTCCAAAACCAGTTGGGGCAGAATGTCGAGGGCCGCGGCCAACCGCCGCGCCCGGGCATGGTCTTCGGCCAGGCGTTCCACCATTTCGTTGAGGGCAACAATCCCCGCCGCCGCCAGGATACCGGCCTGACGCATTCCCCCGCCGAGGTGTTTGCGCCAGCGCCGCGCCTCGGCAATGAACGCGCTCGAGCCGCACAGCACCGACCCGACCGGGGCGCACAGCCCCTTGCTCAGGCAAAACGTGACCGAATCAACCGGGCCTGTCAGCGCTTGCACATCAACCCCCTGGGCTACAGCCGCATTAAAAATTCGGGCGCCATCCACATGAACTTTCAGCCCGCGTGCGTGAGCAAATTCGGCCACCGAGGCCACATAGGCTGGGGACTGGAAGGTTCCGCCGCAGCGGTTGTGAGTGTTTTCGAGCGCCACCAGCCTGGTTCGTGGCGCGTGAACATCATCGGGGCGGATGGCCGCTTCAATGTCACTCAGCGCAAGAGAACCGTCGGCCTGCTCCCAAACCTGGGCCGAGTGCACCCCGCCGAGGGTCGAAATTCCGCCGCCCTCATACAAAAAAGTATGCGCGCGTTTGCCCAGAATCACTTCATCGCCGCGCCCGCAATGGGTTAGCATCGCAATCAGATTGCCCATCGTACCAGAAGGGACGAACAACCCGGCCTCCTTACCGACTTTGGCTGCCGCCAGGGCTTCGAGAGCATTGATGCTTGGGTCTTCGCCATAAACATCGTCCCCCACCGGGGCTTTGGCCATGGCCTCGCGCATGGCAGGGGTCGGTTGGGTAACAGTATCGGAACGCAGGTCAATGAGGGGCTGAGACATAAGAACTCCTTAGGTACGCAAGTCTTCCAACACTTTCAGCAATTCTCCTGGCAGGGGCGCTTCAAAAATTCGCGCCTTTTGTTCGCCGGGCAGGGTAATTTTCAGTTGGCAGGCATGCAAAAAGTGACGCTCAATCGATACGCTCGCTTTGCGGTGCCCGTATTGGGTATCCCCCACAATCGGGCAGCCTAAAAAGGCGCAATGCAGGCGAATCTGATGGGTGCGGCCAGTCAGGGGGTGAAATTCAAGCAGGGTATGAGCGCGAAAGGTTTCAAGAGTGCAATATTCACTGACGGCTTCACGGCCTTTGGCCGGGGCGGTAATCGCCATTTTTTTGCGGTCTCGCGGGTCGCGCCCAATCGGGGCCTCGACCCTGCCGGTTGGGGTGGGCGGCGCGCCATCAACCAGGGCCAGGTAGGTCTTTTGCACCGTGCGCTGGCGAAACTGCTCTTGCAGCCAGCGCATGGCGGCGTCATTTTTGGCTACCACAATCAGGCCGCTGGTGTCTTTATCCAAACGGTGGACAATCCCAGGGCGTTCCTCGCCGCCAATCCCTTCAATCTCGGGGTCGTGGCCGAGGACAGCATTGACCAGGGTGCCGCGGTCATGCCCAACCGCCGGATGCACCACCATGCCCGCCGGTTTGTTAATCACCAGCAAATCATCGTTCTCAAAAACCACATCCAGCGGAATATCTTCGGGCACTAACCCGGTAGGCTGAGCAGGCGGGATGCGCACCTCGACCCGCGCCCCGGCTTCGAGAGGCTGACCCGATTTTTTGGCCGGTGAACCATCCACCCAGACAAAGCCATCCGCAATCAGCCCTTGCAGACGGGCACGCGAAAATTCAGGCAGACAGGCCACCAGGAAGCGGTCAAGACGTTCGGTTGAGGCCCCGTCGTAGCGAAAAATTTCAACCCGGTCGGTCATCCGCCCGCGCCCTCCCCGGCGGCTTCGGCGCGCTCACCACCGCTGTCATCGGCATCCGCCGCCTCGTGTTCGGCCTTCTTTTGCTGGCTTTCTTTGAGCCAGACACCCAGCAACAAGATGACCACACCGACGGTGATACTGGCATCGGCGATATTGAAGACGGGAAAAGTGCCAACCGAGATGAAGTCTGTCACCTTCCAATCCAGGGTCAGGCGGTCAATCAAATTGCCCAGGGCGCCCGCCATTTGCATCCCCATCGCCAGGCGCAGCCACCAATCGGCAGGGTCGGTACGCGGATAGTAGTAGAGAATCAGCCCGGCAACCAGAAAAGCCAGGCTGCCAAACACCCAGCCGTAGCCCTGGAACATGCCAAAAGCCGCGCCCGTGTTGTACCAGTGAACAATGCGGGCATAAGGCGCAAGCCATTCCCAGCCCTGGGGCAGCCAGGTGCCCATAAAGGGGATGTTTTCGCGCACCAGCCACTTGGTCCACTGGTCGAGGCCAATCACGACAGAAACAAATAACAATAACCCGGTGTACTCACGCACAAGTTTCAAAAGGTTTCTCCTGAGTTTATTCTTCCACAAACACCCGCGGCACGCGGGCGCTAATGTTGGTTAGCACTTCATAAGTAGCAGTTCCGGCCCATTCGGCCAGGTCTTCGGGGGCAATCGTTTCGGCGCCAGAGCGCCCCAGCAGGATGACTTCATCGCCCAGGGAGGCAGAGTCAGCGCCCAGGCTGGCCATAAACTGATCCATGCACACCCGGCCCACCTGCGGATACTTGCGCCCCGCAACGATAACCTGGGCCTGGTTGGTCATGCGCCTGAAATAGCCATCGGCATAGCCACACGGAATGGTCACCACCCGCGCATCAGCCTCCGGCGCCCAGAGGGAGCCATAGCTGACCGGCCTGCCCGCCGGGACAATTTTGCTCTGCACAACCTGTGATTTCCAGGTCAGGGCCGGTTCGACCGCCACCGGACGCGGACAGCCTTCAGGATACACCCCATAAAACAGCAGCCCGGGGCGCACCATGTCAAAATAACTCTCGGGCAGGTTCAAAATAGCGCCGGAATTGGCGGCATGGCGCAGGGCCGGGTACGGCAATCCACGCCGGGGGTAGAAAGACAAGACCTGCCTGAAGCGCTCCAGTTGCTGGCTGGCATAGGCAAAAGACTCGCGGCGAGGCATCAACTCGGTCTCGGGCACATCGGCATTGGCAAAATGGGTGTAAATGCCCTCAATCTCGAGATGCGCACAAGACAGGGATTGCTCAAGGAAAGCCTCGGCTTCGTCCCACGGGACACCCACCCGGCTCATGCCAGTATCGATTTTCAAATGCGCCTTTATCTTACGGCCCGCTGAATCTGAAAGCGCTTCAGCCACTTGCAAAATTTCGGGGGTGCCAATCGTCAGGGTCAGGTCAAACTCAAGATAGGCCGCAACCTGCCCGGGCAAGGTGCCACCCACCACCAGAATCGGCTTGCGAATCCCAATCTGGCGCAGATGAATGCCTTCCTCCACAGTCGCAACCCCGATGTAGTCTAGGTCAGGCTCGAGATAAGGAGCGACGCCCTCTACGCCGTGCCCATAAGCATTGGCCTTGAGCATCAGCATGACCCGGGCCGGGCTGACCCTGGCACGAATGGCCTGCACATTCCGGCGCAGTTGAGCGAGATTAACCACCAGATGAGTAGGACGAACCGGCAAAGACATGGCCTGAATTTTATCACTCAACCCGGCCCAGAAACTCTTAGCAAACTGTTAGGTTCGCATCTCTGGATTTGAATTTGGCGGGTTATAATGCACAAAATCTACAAGAAAGGTGTGTTTTATGAAAATTGTAACCGATTGCGCCGCCGACATGCTCGCCAGCGAAGTAGAAGAACTCAACATTACCGAAGCACCGCTCTTTATCCAATTTCCTGAAGGTGAAGTAAACGCCAAAGACATCAGCGCAGACGATTTCTACAATCGGCTCGAGGCCATGCGCCCGGCCATCCCAACCACAGCCCAGCCATCGAGCGGTCTGTTTGAGCAGTTGTATCGCAAACTGGCCGAAACCAGCAAAGAAATTTTCTCCATTCACATTTCTTCGGGGCTGAGCGGCACCCTGAACTCGGCCCGGGTCGGCGGGGAGCAGGCCAAAGATGCGGCCAACGTCCAGGTTTGGGATACGATGACCCTCTCGGGCGGTGAACGCTTTCAGGTGCTGGCGGCGGCCCTCGGTCAGAAAGCCGGTTGGACGATGGAACAAATCCAGGCGCGCATGAGCGAAATTCGGGCCAATACCGAGGTCATTTACACCCTCGAAACGCTTGAATACCTGGCGCGCGGCGGGCGCATCGGGCGCGTGCAAGCCCTGATGGGTTCTCTGCTAAAACTGAAACCTGTCATCAACGTCTCGCACGAAGACGGTAAATACAGCACGGTTGGCAAAGCGCGCACCATTCCGGCTGCGCTTGAAATTCTGACCAGCAACGTGCTAAACGTGTACGGCAAAACCCCGCTGTGGGTTACGGTTCTGCACGGGCGCTTTCAACAGGGCGCCGATATGCTCACTGAAATGGTCGAAGAACGGCTGAATGTTGCCAAACTGGAGGTCAACCGCATCTCACCTGTTTTGGGTGTGCATACCGGCCCTGGCATTGTTGGCCTGGCGGCTGTGCCAATGCGCCTGATGGAAGATTTGATTTAACGCTCACTGACCTTGAGCGCACCACGTCCCGCAGGTTCGCCACAGCCTGCGGGACGAAACTTGTCTAAAGGCTTTGTCCGCATGTCTGCATTCATCCCATCCCTGTATTACTTTCTGTTCTTCGGTTCATTGTCGTTCCTGATGCCCTTCCTGGCGCTGTTCTACCAGCAAAGCGGATTCAGCGGGACGCAAATCGGCCTGCTGACCGGCATTGCTCCGCTGGTGACCCTGGTCGGCGGGCCGTTTTGGACCGGACTGGCCGATAGCAGCCGCCGTCACAAGGCCGTCATGGCGGGAACCATCTTCGGGGCTGTGGCAATGGCCCTGCTCATCTCACGAGCCGAAGAATTTTTCTTGCTGTTTGCGCTGGTCGTCTTATACTCTTTTCTTGGGGCGCCCATCGTTTCGCTGGCCGATAGCGCCACAATGTCCATGCTGGGAGACAAACGCGACCAGTACGGCAAAATCAGGCTGTGGGGTGCGGTTGGATGGGGCCTGATTGCCCCGCTTGCCGGGACGGTTGTGGGCAACGGTGGAATGCAGTGGGCATTCTATGGATATGCGATTGGCATGGGGCTGACCCTGCTGGCCGCGCTTTCACTGCACTTTCCGGCTCAGCCTGAAAACACCAGTTTCAAAACTGGCATGCGCAACCTGCTCTCCAACCGCGCCTGGATGATTTTCCTCGGCATGGTGCTGTTGAGCGGTATCGGCCTCTCGAGTGTCAACAGTAGGACTTACGCAAAACTAAAAGATTGACGTTCGTAGGCAAAGCCATTATTGTT
>CAZNCT010000180.1:0-6617 GCA_964571615.1 uncultured Anaerolinea sp.
GTGAACAGCCTGACCCCCAGTTCACCTTCCAGCGTTTTTATTTGATGACTGACCGCCGGTTGGCTCAGGTGCAGCAGTTTGGCCGCTTCTGAAAGGCTGGCCTGCTCTGCCGCCGACAAAAACGCCTCAATTTTCCGCAAGTCCATTGAACTGCTCCTACGCTATCGTAAGCGTATATTTACAATATACCCCATAATGAGCAGTTTCGAGTCTATCCAAAAATTATTCTACCGCCGCGGCACCGCCCGGGCTATCATCTCGTCCTCCGTTTGCTCTCCGCCATCACGCCGGCGCCGCCCGGACGTAAACTTTGTGTCCTGGACGGGCGATTGATCACCCGGCGCGACTCAGAGAAAAATTAGAAACGGCGACCACCGGATATGGGGGTCGCCGTCTGCTTAAATCGGCTTTGTAGAAAGCCTTTGCGCTTTTTTACTGTATTTTTCTGGCTTCCATGTAAAAGCGTTTCTCGCGGGCTTCGCCCATCGAGAAGGTCTTGCGCGGCAGGGCGCCATCGAGAATGACGGTTTTGAACAGTTCGTCTTTGGCCATGCCGGGCACATAGATGCCCACGTTGCCGGGTTGCTGGCCCAGGCGCACGGTCACATCGGCGCCGTGCACATAGTCAATTTTTTCGGCGCCGCCTTGCTTCAAGAAGGGGTCGAGAAAGTTCTGAATACTGCCGACGGCCAGGTTGGCGCTGGGATTCGAGAGCGCCACCAGCCCAAAGCCGCGTCCGCCGCCGACCAGGCCAATTAACTGCCGGGCCGGGTCTCCGGCATTGACAGCGGCAATCATTTCTTCGGCGCTGGCGAGCGGGGTGTAGTGGTAATTGGGGCCAAAGGCCGCTTCGAGCGCGGCGTACAGGTCGGTTTTCAGCCCAAACAAGACGCGATGGATAGGTTCAAATTCCAGCCCTTCATCGTGGACATTTTCCAGCTCAATCAGCGCGTAGCGGGCCGGGTGTTCCATGCCCACGTTGGGCTTCATCTGCTCCCAGACCGCTTTGGCGGTCGCCAGAGAGTGGTTGCCGTCTCCCATGGCGAACAAGAGCACGGGGGTGTCTGCCTGCAAGCCGTATTTGGCGGCGAAGGCTTCGGGCTGGGCCAGGGCCCGTAAAGCGGCGACCACGCTGTCTTCCAGTTCGGGGTCATCCACCGCGTAGCCGCTCAGGTGGCCGCTGTCGAGCATCAGGTCAAAGTCGTAGAGTTGGGTCAGTTTGTTCTTTGCCGCGCCGACCGGTTCGATAACACTGCGCTGCGGGTCGTCAATCAGCACCAGAATATGCGGCAGTTCGAGCGCTGCGCCGTTGCGAATTTTCATGCGCGGTGGCAGCCGGTCGATGATGGTGCCTTCGGTGGCCCGAATCAGGCTGGTGGAGCCTTTGGTGTAGTCGTAATGCTCCAGGTCGAGGCACATGACCAGGCCTTTGCGGGTTTTACCGGCAACCGTGCGTTCAACGTAGATGAGCCCTTCGCGCGCTTCGAGAAGTCCCGAATCGAGGTATTGGCGCATGGTTTGCTGAATGGATTGGATGCGCTCGGCCTCGCCGGGTTTTTCGAGGTAGATTTCGGGCAGGGTGATGCGCAGGGTCGAGGGCGCATCGCCAACGATGGCTTCGACCTGCTCCCAGTATTCGGGCTGCGAGGTGAACTGGTCAACGGCAATGACGGCCCATTTTTGCAGGTCAACACCCGCTTTGGGCAACAGGATGTCTGGAATCTGGATACCGATATCGGGGATGTTTTTCATAATTTTGTCCGTGTCATTGCGAGGAGCGCTCTCCAGCGACGACATGTGCGCTGGCGCGCAGTGTCAGTGGGTAATCTGCGCTTAAACGGGAGATTGCTTCGGCAATGACAATCTGATTACTTTTTGGAAAATTCAATCACAATCTGCGCGACTTCCGCGCCGACCCGGCCCTGGGCTTCTTTGGTGGCTGCGCCAATGTGCGGTGAGCCAATGACGTTTTCGAGTTTGAGCAGTTTCCAGTCGCTGGGCGGTTCTTCGGCGAAGACATCCAGCGCGGCGGCGGCGACTTTGCCGCTGGTCAGGGCGTCGTAGAGCGCGTCTTCATTGACGATGCCGCCGCGGGCGCAGTTGACGATGCGCACGCCGTCTTTCATTTTGGCAAATTGTTCGGCCCCAATCATGCCCGCCGATTCTTTGGTTTTGGGCAGGTGCAGGCTGATGTAATCGGCGCTGGCCAGCAGTTCATCGAGCGAGACCAGCTTGCCGTATTCAAATTCTTTGACGTAGGGGTCGTAGGCCACCACCGTCATGCCCAGGGCGGCGGCGCGCCGGGCGGTGGCCTTGCCAATATTGCCGACGCCAATCAGGCCGAGGGTTTTGCCGCCAATTTCAACCCCTTCAAAGGCTTTCTTTTCCCATTTTTCGGCTTTCATGGTTTCGGTGGCTTTATAAAGTGAGCGGGCCATCATGAACATGTAGCCAATCGCCAGTTCGGCCACCGAGTCAGAGGAGGCCAGCGGCGTATTGCGGACTTCAATGCCTCTGGAGCGGGCGTGTTCGACATCAATCGTATCCAGTCCAACGCCCCCGCGCACAATCAGTTTCAGGTTGGGGCAGGCGTCAATCAGCGGCTGGCGAATTTTGGTGCGTGAGCGTACCACGACGACATCGTAGCCCGGCAAGACGTTCATCAGTTCTTCGGGGCTGATTTCGAAATTGGTATCCACCGTCAGACCGGCGGCGCGCATGGCTTCGATGCTCTCTTTTTCGGTTTTGTCGCAGACTAAGACTTTCATGGGGATTCTCCTGGTTTGGGATGGGTGGGCCAGATTAACAACAAAGCCAGTTCCGGCAAACCGGCTGGCTTCTTGAGGCGGGCGGTAGATTCGTCACAAAAATCATTCTAACAATCCAAAATGCCTTTGTCAACGGACAACCATCAGGGGATAAACATGCCAAATGTACTTGGTGATTGCTTGCGCGTGAGGCTATAATGAAAGCGGTAGGCTGCCAGATCGTCAGGCGCTGGCCTGTTTCCCTGCATCCCTGCTTACGTTTTCCCGCATTCCTGCCCTTGCTTTCACTCATTCACTCTTCACCCCAGGAGAAAAAAATGTCCGAAACCCTCAACCGCGCTCACAATTTCAACGCTGGCCCGGCGGGGCTTCCGTTGGAAGTCATGCAGCAGGCCCAGGCCGAACTGCTCGATTACAAAGGCACCGGCATGTCGATTGTTGAAATGAGTCATCGCTCGAAAGAGTTCGAAGCGATGATTAACGAGGCCGAAGCCGATATGCGTGAACTGCTCAACATTCCGGCCAACTACAAGGTTATTTTCATGCAGGGTGGGGCCAGTTTGCAGTTCTCCATGATTCCGATGAATTTCCGCGCCCCCGGCGCTTCGGCAGATTACATCGTGACCGGCGCATGGAGCAAGAAGGCCATTCAGGAAGCCCAGAAGTTGGGCGCAGTCCGCACCGCTGCCGATACCAAGGCCAGCAACTACAACACCGTGCCCGAAAAGTTTGACCTTGACCCCCAGGCCGCCTACCTGTATTTCTGCGCCAATGAGACCATTCACGGGGTTGAGTTTTTCAAAGAACCCGAACCCCCGGCGGGTGTGCCCCTGGTTTGTGATGCTTCTTCCGACTTTATGAGCCGCCCGATTGACATTACCAAATATGCCTATCTGTATGCTGGGGCGCAGAAGAACGTTGGCCCGGCGGGTGTGGTGATTGGCATTTTGCGCGAAGATATGCTCGAGCGCGTGCCCGAGAACATGCCGGTCATGCTCGATTACAAGGTGCAGGCCACCGAAAAATCGCTCTACAACACCCCGCCCTGCTTCTCAATTTACATGGTCGGCCTGGTCATGAAGTGGATTAAGAAGATGGGCGGCCTGGCCGGGATTGAAGCCCGCAACAAGGCCAAAGCCGATTTGCTCTATGCGACCATTGACGCCAGCGGCGGCTTCTACAAGGGACACGCCCAGCCCGAAAGCCGCTCACGCATGAATGTCACCTTCCGCCTGCCCAGCGAAGAACTGGAAGAAGCCTTTGCCAAAGAAGCCAAGAAGTTGAATATGATTGGCCTCAAGGGTCACCGCTCGGTCGGCGGCCTGCGCGCTTCCATTTACAACGCTGTCGAACTTTCCGATGTCGAAGTGCTGGTGCAGTTCATGCAGGATTTCCAGAAGAAGAACGGCTAGCTCGTTTGTCGGGTCTGTTTCAGGGTGCGTCTGCCAGCAAGGGCGGCGCACCCTTTTTGTATCCATCAAGTTAAACTTTTTGCGTACACAGATTGCCCAGATGCCGCGCAATCCATCTAATCTGCAAAATCCGTGTCCAGATTTTGGTTTTTCAGCCCGCGCTGACACCGCCCACCGAACACTGAACACTGAACACTGGATACCGAATACTGAACACTGTATAATCGCCCTCATGACCAACGACCTGAACATGGATTTCTTCTTCCCAGAACTCTCTGAAGGCGATGGCAACCTGCCCCTGCCGCCCGCCGAGATGCGTTTTCTTGAATTGCGCGCCGAGCCGGTGCTCGATGGAGGCCCGCTGCGCACCCGCGTTTATGTGGAAGTTACCCCCTTCCAGAAGCGCCCGTTTATCGAAATCACCCTGAGCGGTGAACAAGGCCAGGAAATAGCCACCGCCAGCATCATTGAACCGATGCAGCGCAAAAATGTGCTCACCCTGCACATTCGAGGCCCACAGCAGCGCGGAAGTTTTCGCCTGTACGCCCGTATGTACTACCCATCGAACACCGAAAACCCAACCGACCAGGAAAACCTGACCAACCTCGAAGCCGACCAGGCCGAGCACGAGTTTGTGATTGCAGAGTGAGCCGTCTTGTGGCGCGCTGAAAATGGCTTGTGGATAGTGACGATGTGGTTGAATAAAACCGCCTGCTTGTTGGGGGCCGCGCTCTTGCTGGTTGCGCTGAGCGCTTGCGGCTCAGCTTCCAGTCCTCAGCCTGCCAGCCCGTCTGCCAGTCCGCAGGCCTTGCCCTCTCTGACCCCAACGCCGGCAGCCCTTCCGCCAACTGCAAGCCCCACCCAAACGCCTGCCCCACAGCCCTCTGAGACGCCTGCCCTGCCGTCTCTTTGCTCACCCCTGGCCGTTCAGCCGCTTGAAAGGCTTGCCGAAATCGTCACCCAGCCGTTCATTGCCCCGCGCCAGCTCGACGATGGCACCTACAAAGACGACGCTCATCATGGCCTCGACCTGGGCTACTACACCCGCGATGGCGTCAATTTCACCGGCACGCCTGTGCTGGCGGCCACCTCGGGCCGCGTTGCGGCGCTCATCCATAACCGGCCTCCCTATGGCGATGCAGTCCTGGTCGAAACCCCCTACGAGCAAATCCCCCGGCACCTGACCCAGGATGATTTCATCCCGGCGGGGCAGTCGCTCTATGTTCTCTATGCCCATCTGCAAAACCTGCAACCTCTTACGCTCGGGCAGAACGTCACTTGCGGCCAAAGGCTGGCCGAAACCGGCCTGACCGGCTTTACCGGCGGCCCGCACCTGCACTTTGAAACCCGCTGGGGGCCGCCCGGCCAGTCTTTTGCTTCAATGGCCTATTACCATGTCGAAACCAGCGCCGAAGAGCGCGCCAACTATACCGCCTGGCGCATGAGCGGTCTATTCAGGTTGTTCGACCCCATGCTTTTGCTATCCCCGCCGGGTGAAAACTAGGGTATAAAGAACCTATCCGAAAAATATTTGAAAAAAGAGACGTAACCTGATAGAAAAGGGATTCTCAACAATCCTCTAACAAGGTCAACGTCTCCATGTCCAAGGATAGCACAAAATCGAAAAATATCTATCGTATGCCGGGCAAGTTGTGGAAGCTTTTGAAAAAACACTTACCCAAACAACCAAAAACTAGAAAGCCTGGCCGCCCGCCAGTCAACAATCGCGATGTTCTGGACGGTATCTGGCATGTCTTGTGGACTGGCTGCCAGTGGAAATCGATTGAAAAAAAGTGGTTCAATGTTTCCAGCAGCGTTTTGCACGAACGTTTTCAAACCTGGCAGTCCAATGGTTTGTTTGAACTGCTATTCAAAAAGATGGTCAAATACTATGCCAGAGAGTGCAAAATTGGCTGGAAATGGCAATCTGTGGACAGCATGATGAGCGCATCGCCATTAGGCGGCTCAAAAACAGGCAAAAATCCAACCGACAGAGGTAAATTGGGCAGCAAGGTTCATCTTTTGGTGGATGAACGCGGTGCTCCGCTAGCAATTTACATTACTGGTGCAAATGAGCACGATAAATGGTCAGCAGACGATTTGATTGTTCACATTGTTGCCAAGCGTCCAAATAGCGAACAGCATTTTTGTGCTGATAAAGGCTATGATTACGAAGATGTGCATGTGTTTGTTGGCCTGAAAAATTACATTGCGCACATCAAGCATCGACGTAGAAGAAATGAGCCGAAAGACGAATGCCCAATTCCGGGTGAAAAGAGCTTTCCAGCCAGACGCTGGGTTGTCGAAAGAACTTTCAGTTGGCTGGCAAAACGCCGAAGTATCGCCACGCGCTGGTGCAAAAAATCAGAAAACTGGCTGGCCTTTGTTCACATGGCTTGTTCGCAAATCTTGCTAAAAATAATTTTCGGATAGAGAC
>CAZNCT010000181.1:0-6615 GCA_964571615.1 uncultured Anaerolinea sp.
TAATTTCGGGCAAACGTGAAAAATTCGATGGCCGCGCCAGGGCATCGCGCAAGGCACAGACAATCAGACTCTGGTGCGTGCTGCGGTCGGCGTTGGTGCCGATGCGCAAGCGGGCCAGGGTCAGGGCTTCGCGGCCCTTCAGCCGCTGCGGCCCGGCTTTGAAATACAGGTCAGAGCGCGATTGCTGGTCAGAGCGGCGGCCATCAACCGCATAAGGCAGGTTGATTTCGATACCGCCCAGGGCATCCACCAGGCGCACAAAGGTTTGCATGTTAATGGCCACGTAATACTCGGGCCGGGCGCCAAAATTCAGGTCGAGGGTGCGCGCCAGCAGGCCCGGGCCTTCGCCGGGGCCATCGTAATAGCCAAAGCCGCGATTGCCATACAAATAGGCCTGGTTTAATTTTTCGTGGGTAATCCCGTAATGATCGGAAATATCAGGAATTTCGACCCACAAATCGCGCGAAAATTCCAGAATGCTGATGCCCGGGGTGACAAAATCGACCCGCACCAGGCGGATGACATCGGCCAGGCCATACATATAGCCATCGGCGCGGGTATCAGAGCCAATCACCAGCAGCATCATACTCTCTGGGCCGCCACAGCGCGGGATGGCGGCGCTGGCATGGGGCGTACGGCTCGGGATGAAAGGCCGCGAGGGCGCGGGCTGTAACGTCATCACCATTGGCGTGACCGAAGGCCGCGGGTTGGCGGCCAGCGCCTGGGGCCGGGTCGCCGCCCGGGTAGGCATCTCGAGCGCCGGGCCAAGCGGCTGGGCCCAGCGCTGGGCCAGTTCAAAACCAATTCCAAACCAGACCAGCACCAGCATCACCACCATCACCGCAAGTGCAATTTTTCCCCAGGTATTCATAGGCCATCACTTCAAAAAATAAGGAACCACCTGCGGCGCAGGGGCCAGGAAATAAACCGTAATCCAGCCGCTCCAGGTCTCATAATCGCTGTCCGAAAAACCCAGGTCAATCCACGGACGGCCATCGGGAAAGCCGCCGCCCGTATCAGCCACCACGGCCACGCCATAGCCGGGGATGTAAACCCTTGTGCCGCGCAACTGGTCATACCACAGGCGCGACATCGCCACCACCCCGCGCTGCACCGGCAAGCCGCTGGCAGTGCCATAAAAACAGCGCCCCGGCACCCCCGAGCGGCAGGGCGAGTAAGAAGTGGCATACATCGAAAAAGCCCGCCAGTATTGCAGGCCCTCCTGGCCCGGCACCGGCTGCAAGGCCACCTTTGTCCCGCGTCCGCTCAGGCGGTCTTGCGGCGGAATGACAACCGCCTCGGCCTCCTCAAAACGGTCTGTCTCCACTTCGTCTTCATAGCGGATGCGTGTGCGGCTAACCGCCACCCCGGCCCGGCCCGGCGCAAGGATTTCCTCGACCCCCAGCAGCACTTCGGGCGCATCGACAAATTGGGTTTGGAAAGGAAGGGGCTTTTGCACCAGCGAGAGCGTTTCGCGCACGCGGACGATTTGGATGACCCCGTCGGCGGGCAGCGGTTCGGACTCAGCCGGGAGGCTGGTATCCAGCCCGATGAGCGGAATACCCGCCGAGGCCAGGGCCGCGCCGACCGTCTCACCGTTGGCGCGCAGGCTAAACTCCTGCCCATCCACGCGGACGGTGATTTCACGCGCCGGGCGGTATTCAACCGTCAGGTTGGCATTCAGCGGCGTCTCGGGCGGCGGCCAGACAAAATCGCGCTCACCCACGGCCAGGCCCCTGGCCTGCAGGGCCTCGCCCACCGTCGCCGCGGAGGTGCTGAAAGTAGCCTGGCCCTCCGCTGTCACAAGCGTCACCTGCCAGGCAGGCGGCGCAGTCTCAGCAGGCGGGGGCGCAGCGGAGGGGATTGCAGCAGGCTGGCAGGCCGCCAGGGCCAGCACGACAACGACAAAAACACGGCGCATGTCCCCGATTGTAATGCAAGCAAAGCAAAAATGGCCCGAGCAAGCCAGGTAAAAACTCCCGAAGCCCCAAAGCCTCGGGAGTTTTTCAAGTTCAACCTGCAACAACCCCTAGCACTCACTAAACCCGCAGGCGTAGCACTTGCGGCAGCCTTCTTCATTTACGACAGCGGCTTCGCCGCACTCGGGGCACAGGTCGCCAATTTTCATCAGCGGCTGGGTCGGGCGGGGTTCCGCGGCGGGGTGATGGCCGTTACCGTTTTTGCCCGGCTGGGCTGGCATTTCATCTTTGGCCTGCAAGTATTCGGCCAGCACCTGCCCAACGCCATCGGGCAGGGAGCGCACCCGGTTGGGGCCAAAGCCAAGCGAACGTCCGCCGCCGATGCCGGTCAGCTGGCTAACCACTTCGCGCATGCGGTCGATGGGCGCAATCGGCGAGGCCAGGCGCAGGATGTAGGAAATCAGGCGTCCGATGGCTTCTGAAACTGCGGCGGTATCTGACCCGGCTTTGGATGTGTTAATAAAGACCTCGAAAGGCTGGTCACCGCCGTTCTCGTTGACGGTGATGAAGGCCTTGCCCAGCGGCGTATCAATGTTGAAGGTCTGGCCGCGCAGGGTGCGCGGGCGCTGTTTCTTGGTCTCGTGCCAGATGACCTTTTGCTCGGGCTGGGCCAGGGCCAAAGCCGGGGCCGGGGCCGGAACCTCGGCGGCTTGTTTCTTCTCGAGGGTGGCTTTGGTTTCAAGCACAACCTTATCACGCGAACCGGTCACATACACGGTGATGCCCTTGGCGCCCAATTCCCAGGCCAGCATGTAGGCGGTAGCCACATCGGCTTCGCTGGCGCCTTCAGGGAAGTTGATGGTTTTGGAAATTGAGTTATCGACAAAGGCTTGCAGGGTGCCCGCCATGCGGACGTGCTCCTCGGCGGTCACATCGCCTGCGGTAACGAAAACCCGCCGAATGGTTTCGGGCACTTCGGGAACATCCTGGCAGGTGCCATGATTCATGACGCTCTCAAAAATCGCCTGGCGGGACTGCTGGTCAATGCCCGCCTCTTCGAGGGCTTTTTCAAAGAGCGGGGAGCCGTAGGTTAGTTGCAGGTCTTTGCCGTTGTCGTTGACATGGCGGATGTACGCCAGCGCAAAGACCGGTTCACAGCCGTAGCCTTCGCAACCCGCCACAGTGGCAATTGTGCCGGTTGGGGCAACCGTGGTCTGGGCGGCGTTGCGGATGCCATGCTTTTTGATTCCGCTGGTGATGTCTTTCCAATCCAGCGCGGGGCGGCCCCAGGTCTGCTTAATCGGGACAATCGATTGGGGCGCGTGCCACTTCAGGTTGTCGGGGTCGTAAATGGAGCCTTCGATGGCCGGGAAGGGGCCGCGCTCTTCAGCCATACGAACACTGGTCTTCATGGCGTGGTAGCGCACAAATTCCATCACCACCGAGGCGAATTCCTGGCCTTCGGGTGAGCCGTAGCGCACGCCGACGTGGTACATCAGGTCGGCCAGACCCATAATGCCCAGGCCAATGCGGCGGGCGCGGTGGGCGGCTTCCTTGAGTTGCGGCACCGCCGGGACGTAGGCATTGGCCTCCACAACGTCATCCAGGAAGCGGGTAGAAAGTTCCACGCTCTCGCGCAGGGTTTCCCAATCAACGGTACCGGCCTCGCCAAAGTGCTGGGCCAAATTAACGGAACCTAAACAGCAGTTTTCAAATGGGCCAAGCCACTGTTCGCCGCAGGGGTTTGTGCTTTCGAGCGGGTACAGGTGCGGGACGGGGTTGGAGCGGTTGGCGGCATCCAGGAAAAGCACGCCGGGTTCGCCGTTGTGATGGGCCTGGCGGACGATTTTGTCGAACAGTTCGCGGGCGCGGACGGTTTTGTAAACTTTTATCGGCACGCCCTGCTCTTTGGCCTGCTCGAGGGTGCCGTGAAAAGTGCGGTATTGGGGCGAGGAGATATCGGGGAAGACCAGATCCCAATCTTTGTCGTCTTTGACGGCCTGCATGAAAGCGTCGGTAATGCCTACCGAGATGTTGAAGTTGGTGATGGCGTTTTCGTCGGTCTTGCAGGTGATGAATTCTTCTACATCCGGGTGGTCAACGCGCAAAACGCCCATGTTGGCGCCGCGCCGGGTGCCGCCCTGGGCGATTTCGCCAAAGGCGTTATCGTACACGCGCAAGAAACCGACCGGCCCGGTGGCCTGGCCCGCCGAAGACTTGACCAGCCCGCCCTTGGGGCGCAGGCGCGAGAAGGAGAACCCGTTGCCGCCGCCGGTCTGCTGGATGAGTGCGGCATTGCGCAGGGATTGGAAAATGCCGGCCTCGTCGCGGCCCATGTCGTCGCTGATGGGCAGGACAAAGCAGGCCGCTAACTGGCCGAGGGGCGTCCCGGCGCCGGTAAAGGTTGGCGAATTGGGGAAGAATTTTTTGCTGGTCAGCAAGATGTAAAAGCGCCGGGCGCGTTCGATGACATCACCGCCCCAGGCTTCTTCCACTTTGGCAACGTGGTAGGCCACGCGCCAGAACATCTCTTCAACCGTCTCGACCGGTTTGCCATCGTCACCGCGGCGCACATAGCGGCGCAGTAAGACCTGGCGGGCGTTTTCGGTCAGGGCCACGGGCGGCAAATCTGCCGGAAGCGGCGGGGTGGGCAGCAAACCGTTCTTCTGGGTAACCAATTCGGGTGCAACCATGATGTACTCCTCGCAATAAGATTTTTAGAACAGAACAGGGCCGCAGGTACGACAGCCCGAGGCTGCCTGACTGCAAGCCCTGAACAATTAACCTTCTAACAGGCGGTCAATTTCGCCGCGCAATTGGTGCAGGTCATCGAGACGCAGGTAAACAATGGCATAACGAATGTAGGCAATCTGATCCAGCTCTTTCAGACCATTGATGACCATGTCTCCGACCACGCGGGAAGAGACTTCTGATTTGCCAAGTCGCTGCAACTCGGCTTCGACCTGCCCCACCAGGCGCTCGATATCTGCCGCCGAAACGGGCCGCTTGGCACACGAAATGCGAATGCCGCGGGCCAGTTTTTCGCGGTCAAACTCTTCGCGGGTGCCATCCTGCTTAATCAGCAGCGGGGTCGCCAGGATGGGCCGCTCGTAGGTGCTGAAGCGCTGTCCGCAGGCTTCACACTCGCGGCGGCGGCGAATGCCTCCATGACTATCGCGGGTAGTATCAATGACTCTGGATTCGTCATGCTGGCAATACGGACAACGCATAAAAGCCTCGCAATAATTAGAACATTTGTACCCGCCATATATGGCGAGTACCTTGGAAAATCCCCCTACCTGTTGGGGTTACGTTTGTCATTCTAACATAAATGCAAAGTCGATTCAAGAGGCTCAGGATTGCAATTACCTTAAAAAATCATACCCAAAAGTCCTATAGACAAGCGGGCGATTTTATTTTCAGTTGTGTAAGCGCTTACTTAAAAGGCGCGCCAATGGTAGAATCGCCCGCATGTCTGCCATCGAAGCAACCATTCGCAAAAACCTGCCCTATAACGTTGCCGTAGGTCTGGCCGATGCCTCGTTCTTTGGCATCGGCTGGGGGTTGGCCTCCTACAGCACCATTCTGCCGCTCTTTGTCAGCGGCATGACCGATTCGGCCATTCTGATTGGTCTCATCCCTGCCATTCATGGGGTCGGCTGGCAGCTGCCGCAACTACTGACGGCCAACCGTGTCTCGCGCCTGCGTCAGTACAAACCCATGGTGATGTTGATGACGATTCACGAGCGCATCCCGTTTTTGGGCCTGGCGCTGGTGGCCTGGCTGCTGCCCGTTTTGGGGCCGGGACTGGCGCTCCTGCTGACTTTTGCCCTGCTCATCTGGCAGGGAATTGGCTCGGGCTTTACCGCCAACCCCTGGCAAAGCATGATTGCCAAAATTATCCCGCCAGAAACACGGGGGACATTTTTTGGCGTGCAGGCGGCCTTTGCCAATATCTTGATTAGCGGTTCAGCCATCCTGGCAGGCTACCTGCTGGGCTGGTTTGAAACCCCCAACAATTTTGCGATTCTCTTTCTGCTGGCCGCGCTGGCCTACGGACTTTCGATGGCCGTGCTGGGCCTGACCCGCGAACCCGTGGACGAAGAAAAAGAACTGCCCGCTGAAAACCCTTCCCCCTTTGCGGGCATGGGCGAGATTTTGAAACGCGACCGCAACTTCGCCTGGTTTCTGGGCCTGCGGATTTTGTTTCAGTTTGCCAGCATGGGCTTTTCGTTTTTCATTGTCTATGGGCTGAAACAGTTCAACATGGACGGCGTCACCGCCGGGTACCTGACCGCCGCCCTGACTCTCTCGCAGACGGTTGCGAATGTGGTGATGGGTTGGCTGGCCGACCGCTGGGGACACCGCACCATTCTGATTTTTGGGATGTTGATGGTCTCGCTCAGTTGCCTGCTGGCCTGGTTGGCCCCCGATATCAACTGGTTCTACCCGGTTTTCATTTTATCGGGCCTGGCCAATGTGGCCTTCTGGACGATTGGGATGGCAATGACGGTTGAATTTGGCACCGAAGCCGAGCGCCCGATTTACATTGGCATGGCCAATACCCTGGTGGCCCCGGCCACCATCCTGGCGCCCCTGCTGGGCGGTTGGATTGCCGACACCGCCGGGTATCAGGTCACGTTTGCTATCTCGGTCGTTGGCGGGTTGCTGGCCGCCGCCATGCTGATTTTCCTGA
>CAZNCT010000182.1:0-3100 GCA_964571615.1 uncultured Anaerolinea sp.
TCTCGACCCTCGAATCTGGCCTGGCTGTCAACAATGACGTCGAAGTCAAGGCTGGCGACAAGGTCGTCGATGTTGCTGGTGAAATTGTCGAACTGGCCAATGGCGTCAAAGTCAAAGATGCCTCTGGCAACGAAGTTGAATTCAACGGCACCCCTGTCAAGATGAAGCAGATGGTCGTGACCTACAAGTTCATCCCCGGCATCACCTGGTCGGATGGCAAGCCGTTGGTCAAGGCTGACTTCGAACTCGGTTACAAGACCGCTTGCGACCGCGAAAACGGCGCTACCTCCTTCATCACCTGCGACCGCACCCAGTCCATCACCTTCGACTCCGACACTGCTTACACCGTGACCTGGCTGCCCGGTGTTCAGGATGGCGCTTCCTACTTCCTGGCTCCTTACGGCGCTTCCCCGTCGCACCAGGTGATCGAGAGCGAAGGCCCCTACAAGGGCAAGACCCTCGCCGAAGTGCCTGCCAAAGATTGGCCGACCCTGCCCGAAATCGCCGAGAAGCCGCTTGGCTTTGGCCCCTACGTCCTGAAGGAATGGGTCAAGGGCGAGAAGATGGTCTTCGAAGCCAACCCCTACTACGTCCTGGGCGCTCCCAAGACCCCCAACATCGTCATTTCCTTCATCACTGCTGAGAACGCCGAAGCGCAGTTGATTGCTGGTGGCGTTGATGTCCTCGACAGCACCACCCTGGTCGGTGTGACTGAAACCCTGGCCAAGGCCGCTGAAGAAGGCAAGGTTGTCTTGCTGGTCAACCCCAGCGCGACCTGGGAACACATCGACTTCAGCCTGTTCGTCAAGTAATTCTCGGACACCAGGCTTGAGTTAGCGTAAAAAATGCGGGCAGATAGGCATCCCCCCGGTGTCTATCTGCCCCATTCTTGCCTAAATTAAAAATTCTCTTGTTTTGAAAATCCAACATCCCTGAATTTTGAATCGGCATCATTTTTGGCGTGTTGCCGCATTCTGACGGAGGCCATAGTCCCATGACAGGATATCTTATTCGGAGATTTATCCAAATGATTTTGGTGGTGCTTGTTTCTGCCGCCGCGTCTTATGCTATCCTGAATTTTGCGCCTGGCGGCCCCACCGCTGGATTGCGCCAGGCCACCCAAAGTTCCCGCTTCATGATTACCGAAGAGGATATCCTGCGCATTCGTGCTTATTTTGAACTGGATCTCTACCTGCCCTTCCGCTTTACGCGCTGGCTGGTGGGCTGGCCCACTGGCCCAATCAACATGTTTGGGCAGGAACTGCTTGCTGACTTTGAAGTTGGCTGCCGCAAACCGATTGAAGGGGTTTTTGAAGATGCACGCGGCAATCAGCAGACCCGTGTAATTGGTTGTGCCGAAAATGTAACGTTCAAAGACCTCGAAGGCCGTCGCGTCAGCCGCGGGGTTTTATTTGGCGATTTTGGTAATTCCTGGCGCCTTAACCGTGATCGTCCCGTGACAGATTTGTTGCTGTCGCGTTTGCCCAATACGCTCCAACTGGGGGGCTTGTCCATCTTGTTTGCCTTGATTATTGGCATTCCGCTGGGCATTTATTCTGCTATTCACCAGTACTCACGCTTCGATTACATTTTTACGACCCTGGCTTTTCTGGGTTCCTCAATGCCGACTTTCTTCTTTGGCATTATGATGATTTTGCTCTTTTCTGTGTTGCCACGCATCTCTGATTTGCCGCTGCCTTACCTTCCGCCTGGCAGCGCTCAGGCCGTGCGCGATTATGTCATTCCTTTCTTTGTGACAGAATTTACCATCAAGGCAGGTTCTACGGTGGATCGCATCCTGCACCTGATTTTGCCGGTTTCGGTCTTGACCATCATCAGCGTTGCTGGTTGGAGCCGCTATATCCGCTCCAGCATGCTCGAGGTGCTGCGTCAGGATTATGTCCGCACTGCGCGCGCCAAGGGCCTAATTGAGCGGGTTGTCATCTTCAAGCACACCCTGCGCAATGCCCTCATCCCGTTTGCGACCATTATCGTCTTCACCCTGC
Source organism: uncultured Anaerolinea sp. (assembly GCA_964571615.1). Classification (GTDB taxonomy): domain Bacteria; phylum Chloroflexota; class Anaerolineae; order Anaerolineales; family Villigracilaceae; genus UBA8950. The sequence goes on from CAZNCT010000182.1 coordinate 2,007, forward strand.
CGGGCATTTTTGGTGGTGCGATTATTACCGAAACCATCTTCTCCTGGCCGGGGATGGGGCGTCTCTACTTCCTGGCTCTGGGCGATTATGACTACCCGGTTGCGATGTCCATCCTGTTTATTACGGCTGTGCTAACCGTTATTGCGACTCTCATTCGCGATATCCTGTACACCATTCTCGACCCGCGTATCCGATACAAATAGTCTGGAGAGATGACTCATGACCAATCAAACCAAAGTCGCTGTTCTTGAAGCGGAAGCGATTACTACCAAGGAAGAAACCCCGTTCCAGATTGTGATGCGCCGTTTCCGCAAGCACAAGATGGCGATGTTTTCCCTGGGGTTGATTACGTTTATTTTTGTAATCTCGCTCATGGCGCCCCTGATTGCGCCTTTTCAGGTAGATGAACTGTTTGTCGGCAAATACTTTGTGCCGTGGGGCACCGTAGACCAGGAATCGGGCCGCGTTCACTATATGGGCACCGATAACATTGGCCGCGATTACTTCTCGCGCATCGTCTATGCCGGGCGTATTTCCCTCTCGGTGGCCTTGCTGTCAGTCTTTATTTCCACCATGATTGGCATTGCGGTGGGCGCCTATGCCGGTTATTACGGCGGCATTGTGGATACGCTGGTGATGCGCTTTGTTGAATTCCTGCTGACCATCCCAGACCTGCCTCTCTTACTGATTATTTCATCAATGCTTATCAGTAATCCCGAGGCCATTCCGATTCCTCAACCAATTTTGACCATTACCGGGCAGATTATGCTCCTCTCACCCTTCCAGGCTCGCCAGGCTATCTTGATTATCATCGTTTTGGCTGGTTTGGGTTGGCTGGGTGTGGCCCAACTGATGCGCGGTACCATTTTGTCTCTGCGCGAACAGACGTTTGTCGAAGCCTCGCGCTCGCTTGGTGCCTCCGACGCGCATATCATTTTCAAGCACATGATTCCGAATGCGATGGCTCCGATTATCGTTTCGGCTTCGTTGGGTATGGCTGGTTATATTGTGGCCGAGGCGGCTCTCTCTTTCCTCGGTTTCGGTATTCAAGACCCGACCCCAACCTGGGGCAACATGCTCTCCGCCACCCAGCA
>CAZNCT010000182.1:3110-6602 GCA_964571615.1 uncultured Anaerolinea sp.
TTCATGCTCGACAGGCCCTACCTGCCGCTTGTTCCGGGTTTGCCCATCTTCATTTGCGCCCTGGCCTTCAACTATGTTGGTGACGGTTTGCGCGATGCGCTTGACCCGCGTCTCAAGATGTAGTCTCACCATAATTTCTCCTGGAGCAATGCAATGACCGATAAAAAACCGTTTCTCGAAGTCAAGAACCTGAAAACGTACTTCTACACCGAAGATGGCGTGGTCAAGGCTGTGGATGGTGTTGACTTCCATGTGTTCCCGGGTGAAGTGATGGGCCTGGTGGGCGAGTCTGGTTGCGGCAAGAGTGTTACCTCGCTTTCCATCATGCGTCTGATTTCGGCGCCCGGCAAAATTGTTGAAGGTGAAATCATCTTTGATGGCAAAGACCTGCTCAAGTACACCGAAGAGCAGATGGTGCACATGCGCGGTAACCGTATTTCGATGATTTTCCAGCAGCCGCAGACCGCTCTCAACCCTGTTTTCAAGGTCGGCGACCAGATTGCGGAAGTCCTCGACATTCACCAGTCTTTGGGCAAAGAGGCCGGACGCGCTCGCGCGGTTGAACTGCTCAAAATGGTGGGCATCCCCGAGCCTGAGCGCCGCGCCGAGGCTTTTCCGCACGAACTCTCGGGTGGTATGGCGCAGCGCGTGATGATTGCAATGGCGCTGGCTTGCGTCCCCGATTTGTTGATTGCCGATGAACCCACCACTGCGCTGGATGTCACCATTCAGGCCCAAATTCTCGACCTGATGCACGACCTGCGTGAAAAAATTGGTACATCCATTATTCTGATTACCCATGACCTCGGTGTGATTGCCGAAATGGCTGAACGGGTCGCTGTCATGTATGCGGGCCGCATTGTTGAGCAATCGAGCGTCGAGACGCTTTTTGAAAAGCCGATGCACCCTTATACCCAGGGTTTGATTGGCTCCATCCCGATTTTGGGGAAGATCAAAGAGCGGCTCGAAGTCATCCCGGGTTCTGTTCCGAACCTGGTGAACCTGCCGCCTGGCTGTCGCTTTGCGCCACGCTGCAAGGCCCGCCTTGAACACAACCTGGCAGTTTGCTCTGAAAAAGAACCCGAATTGCTTGAAGTGGGCCCCGGACACAAAGTTCGCTGCTGGCTGTATGCCAATACCGAAGGCCATGATGCTCCCCTGGCCGCGCAAGTTCAAGCATAAACTGGAGAGAAAATTATGGCTTCCGTAGAAACCAAAGAAAAGAAGACCCTGGTCGAGGTCAAAAATCTTTACAAATACTTCCCTGTGCGCGCCGGGTTGTTGCAGCGGGTTGTTGCCCAGGTGCAGGCAGTGGATAATGTCTCATTCTCCATTCGCGAGGGCGAAACCCTCGGCCTGGTGGGTGAGTCCGGCTGCGGTAAAACCACGGTTGGCCGCACCATGCTGCGTCTGATTGAGCCGACCAAGGGCGAAGTCAACTATGACGGCAAAGATGTTCTTAAACTGCGCGGCGCCGAACTCAAACAAATGCGCCGTCACATGCAGATTATCTTCCAGGACCCATACGCCTCGCTCGACCCGCGTATGCCGATTGGCGAATCGGTCATGGAAGGGTTGAACATTCACAACATTGGCACCCGCCACGAGCGCTTTGCGCTGATGCTCGATACGCTCAAGAAGGTTGGCCTTGAAGATTATCATGCCCGCCGCTATCCGCATGAGTTTTCGGGCGGTCAGCGCCAGCGCATCGGTATCGCCCGCGCCCTGGCCCTGCGGCCTAAGTTCATTGTTTGCGATGAGCCGGTCTCAGCCCTGGATGTCTCCATCCAATCGCAGGTTTTGAACATTCTCAAAGATTTGCAAGCCGAGTTTGGTCTGACTTATCTATTCATTGCCCACAACCTGAGCGTGGTTGAGCACATCTCAGACCGCGTGGCCGTCATGTACCTGGGCAAAATGGTTGAACTGACTGCACGCGATGAATTGTTTTCCAATCCATTGCACCCTTATACCCGGGCGCTGATGTCAGCCATTCCCATTCCTGAACCCAATCTCAAGCGTGAGCGCATCATTCTCAAAGGCGATGTGCCTAGCCCGCTCAACCCGCCCAAGGGTTGCCGTTTCCACCCGCGCTGCCCGGTAGCCAAAGACATTTGCTCGCAGCAGGAACCAGTCTTCAAAGAAGTTTCTCCTGACCACTGGGTTGCCTGCTGGCTGTACGACTAACATAGACGCCCCCGTTCTCAGAAACGGGGGCGTTTTTGGTTGATTGATTTCCCTGACAGGGTGGGTCAGCGGCCCGTTATTGCCCAGAAAAAAGCCTGTTGTATGGAGACCCGCCGAAGGTGAGTTATAATTATTGCATCTCTTTCATTCCAGGTGGCTTTTATGGCAAACCGCATCTTAATTGTGGACGATCAACGCGAGGTGAGCCGTCTCTTGCGCTCGGCGCTTGAAACGATTGAGCAGGGCTTGAACGTCAGTGAAGCGCCCTCTGGCGAAGAGGCTTTGCTCGAAGCCAGCCGGGTGCGGGTCGATTTGCTGGTGGTGGATTATCGCCTGCCAGGGATGAGCGGCGTCGAATTAATGCAGAAAATGCACGCCCGTTACCCCGAGATGAAATTTATTGTCATCTCAGGCGTCACTGACCCTCGCGCACGCGCTGAGATTGAGAAATCGGGAGCCGACGCGTTCTTCACCAAGCCCGTGCCGATGGCCGATTTTCTGGATGCCGTTGAACGCACCCTCGGCCTGGCCCGCACGATTTTGCAAGCCCCCGTAGAACAGGAACCCGAAGAGCGGAATACCCTGGCAGACCAGTTGGTCAGTCTGCGGCAGTCGCTCGATGCTCAAGCGGTCTTCTTGCTCGATAGCCTGGGCCATGTGCAGGCTGAAGCCGGTGAATTGCCCGACCCCAACCATCGCGTTTCGCTGATTTCCTCGCTGATGGGGATGCACAACGCCGCCGAAAAAGTTGCCAGCCTGTTGGGCCGCCATCGTATGCACCTGCACCTGTTCGATTGCGAAGAGCACGACCTGGTTTTTATTCCGCTTGGGCAGTCGCATGTTCTGTGGGTGGTTGGGCGCGGCCTGGCCGATTTGGTCAAACTACCGGCTACGCTCGATGTTTTGAATGCCAGCAAGGCAAACCTGCTCTCTGTCCTTGAGCAGATTGGGGTTACGGAGCCAGCGGAAGAAGAACCCGCTCCGGCGGGGATACCGGCCTATCTTGAATCGGTCACCATCCCGATTGAGTTTGATGAATTGCTCAAAAACGCATCTGCCCCCAAGGTGGATGCCAATGCGTTTTGGGATCAGGCCATTGAACAAGGCCCAAAATATACCGAGCCAGATAAACTGACCTACGAACAGGCCATGCAGTTGGGCCTGGCCCCCAAAAACGAGAAGAAAGACTGAAAACTGAACCTCCCGGTTGCGCGCCGCTCTGCCTTGTGATACAATACTGCCCGCTCACTTTGGGGCGTGGTGCAATGGCAGCACACCAGACTTTGGATCTGTGGATCTTGGTTC
>CAZNCT010000183.1:0-5651 GCA_964571615.1 uncultured Anaerolinea sp.
TTTCGGGACTGTCCATAAAGTTGGGCGAAATGGTATTTCGCCTGCACATCTAGAAGCAATCAGAAACGGCGACTATCCTATCTGGCGGTCGCCGTCTGTTTTAATGGGCTTTTTTGACAGCCCCCAATTTGTTTCTTACGCAATCGTCTATTGAGAAAGAATCAGTTCGACGCGATGGCAAACATTTGCTATTTCTTCGCGTACGATTTCCAGCACAGCCTCAGGGGGATTGGACAACACTTGCAGACCGATATTCAGTAATCCCGAGACCATCTTGTCTTCCACCAGTCCCCATAGTTTGAGCGGCGGGTAGGTGCGCCCATTCTGAATGGCCTCGCTCATCACCTTTAGCATGGGGTCTTGAGTATATACTCCGCTTTGCAGGGCTGAAATACGGGGCGGCAGGGTAGCCATGGCCGGGCTTGAACGTTGCAGCGTTTTTGTTTCGGTCAGAAAAGTTAATAATTTCAGCGCGACGCGTTTGTTGCGGCTGTGTTTCCAGACTACCAGGTTAGAGCCGCCCACAAAACAAGGCTGTGGCAGCGGCGCCCAGCCCCAATTCTTCATATCTCGCACTGGAGCCGCCGAATCGGCCTCCGTCGTTTGCGACCAGTCGGGCATCGCCATGCGGATGGTGCCAAACGTGATTGCCGAAAGGCCCTGATGAAAGAGCGGGGTGTCGGTCTTTTCCAGCATCGCTTTCCGGCCCTCGGGTGTGGCATATTTCAATAAGGCAAAGTATGACTGAATAGCCTCTAAGGCCTTCGGCTGGTTGAGTAACAGGTGTTTGCTATCGGCACTTAAGAATTCGCCACCATTCGCCCAAACCCACGAAGCCAGGCTATGCAGGGTGCCATAGCGGTCGGTTTGCAAGGTCAACTCAACCGGCGCCGGGATATCCGTTTTGGCGGCCAGCGTCGCCGCAGTGGCATCAATGGCTTCATGACTGCGAAAGGCCGTCAACGGGTCAATTCCGGCTTTTTCAAGCAAATCTTTGCGGTAATGAATCACGTAGGTCTCAGCGTGCCAGGGCAGGGCTTTGGGCAGAGGCTCTCCTGGCATTTGCACGGTGTTCCAACTGGCAGGCACATATTCTGCCGCGTTGCCCGAATCACCCACCTCGTAAGGAATTAACGGGCTGAGCACATCCATGCTAATCAGGTCTGGTACCCAGGTCGAACCGACCTCCGAAATATCTGGCCCGTGGTGATAAAGCGCTGCTTTGTTCAATTCAGCCCGGGCCGTGACCCAATCCAGGCAGGTCAGGTTAACCTGAATACCGTGTTGGGCCTTAAATTCATCCAGCAGAGCCTGCATGGTTGCGGCAGTTGCCGGCGTGTGAATCATGACAGAAAGTTCAATTTCTTCCATTTTGGCCTTTCATTCAAGCGGGCTCAGGATAACCCCTTCGTGTGGGCGCAAGAGTATCTGGTCTGCTGGTACGCTTTCTTCACGGTTGAGGTGAGTAGATAAGACGATTTTCACGCGCAGGGGGCCGGGGATGGATACCAGGCGTTTTTCTGCCGAAAAATTGAGCGCCACGATGCGCTCCTGCCCCTCGGCCTGGCGGCGGTACACAAAGCAATCTGCTGCGCTGACGTCGAGCGGCTGATAACTGCCGCCATGCAGAGATGGCGATTCGGCCCGCAAGCGTAACAAATGCCGATACAGGTTCAGCATCGAGGCCGGGTCGGCTTGTTGGGCTTTTACGTTCCGGCTTGGATAATCTGCCGAGACAGGCAGCCAGGGTTCTACTGACGAAAATCCGGCAAAGGGCGTATCGTCCCATTGCATCGGCGTCCGGCAGACATCGCGGCTGCGTTCTGCCCCCAGGTTTTTCCCCTGCGGGTCCTGAATTTTTTCCGCCGGAATCAGGCCGTTTTCCATCCCGATTTCGTCTCCGTAATACAGGGTGGGTGTGCCGCGTAGGGTGAGCAGCAGCATCGCCGCCAGCCTCGCCTGGGATTGCCCACCAAAACGGGTAGCCAGGCGCGGCTGGTCATGATTGCCGAGCACATAGTTGGGCCAGGCAAAGTCGGGCAGGGCCGCCTCGAGCGCATCCACTGAGCGGCGCATCGCCTGCGCTTGCCAGGGTTCCCACATCAAACGGAAGTTGAAAGGCAGATGCAATTCGTCCCCGTTTTGACCATAATAGCGTACCCAGCGCGGCAGTTCGCCCCACAGTTCACCAATGCCGCAGCGGTCATCAAATTCATCGAGCACCGAGCGAATCTCACGGATGATGTCGTGAACATCATCCTGGTCGAGATTGTGAACACTGAGCAAACGCCCAAAAATATCATTTTCTGGCGCGTTGGGGTCAGCATTGGGGTTGGGTGGGTTGTCGCGCAGGTCTTTGTCCTTCAAAATCATGCCAATCACATCCATGCGGAAGCCATCTACCCCGCGGCGCAACCAAAAGCGCAGGGTGTCATACATGGCGGCGCGCAGGTCGGGGTTGCGCCAGTTCAGTTCGGGCTGCTCAGGGACAAACTGGTGCAGGTAATATTGCCCGGTTTGCGCGTCAAAAGTCCAGGCTGGGCCACCAAAGACACTGCCCCAGTTATTGGGCTGGTCACGCCAGATGTACCAATCACGCCTGGGGTTGTCACGGCTCGAGCGCGATTCTTTGAACCAGGGGTGCTGGTCAGAGGTATGGTTGGGCACCCAGTCAATGATGATTTTTAGCCCGCGCCGATGAGCCTCTTCCACCAGGCGGTCGAAGTCGGCCAGGCTGCCAAACATGGGGTCAACATCACAGTAATCGGCGACATCGTAGCCAAAATCAACCATGGGAGATGGATAAAACGGACTCAGCCAAATCGCCTGAATACCCAGGGTTTGCAGGTAGTCTAATTTGGCAATCACCCCATTCAGGTCTCCAATGCCGTCATGGTTGGTATCCATAAAACTGCGTGGATACACCTGGTAAACCACCCCGCTTTGCCACCAGTGTAATCTCTGCTTGTTTTCTGGCATGAATTGATTTTCCTTTGGGTTATTTATTTCAATGGATAGATTTTCAGAAATGAACAGGCCGCCTAAACAACCGGGCGGCCCATTGGTAAGCGCTTAAGACAGCAGATTATCCTTTGACACTGCCTGCGGTCAGACCGCTGGTGATGTATTTCTGCAGGGTGATATAGGTCACCGCCACGGGCAGGGCTACAATCACGGCAAAGGCCGAGAAGCGGTTCCAGGGGATGGCATTGGCGTACTGGCCGGTCATGTTGTAGAGGGTCATCGAGAGGGTGTAATCTTCGGGCTTGGTCAGGAACAGCCAGGGCAGGGCAAATTCTTGCCAGTGACCAATGAAGCCCAGGAAGAAGGTTACTGCCAGCTGCGGAACCGCCAAAGGTAGAACAATTTGCAGGAAAATCTGGTTGGGGCTGGCGCCATCAATCGCAGCGGCCTCTTCCAATTCACGCGGAATGGTATCCAGATATCCCTTCAGGTTCCAGACCGCGAAAGGCAGCGCTCCGGCAATCATGGCGGTACCGACGCCCAGCAGCGAGTCTCGCAGGTTGAAGAGCAATTTCCCGCCGCTGGCGCACATCAGGAATGGCTCAATGGCCAGACCATCGCCACACTGAAAGATGCGGAAACTGTTCATCAACAGGTACAGAGGGGTGGAGAGACCAACTGCCGGCATCAAGAGCGGGATGAACACCATCACCATCAACACCTGCCGTAGTTTGAAATTGAAGCGCGAGAAGGCGTAGGCGGCAGAAACAGCAACCGCCAGCGCCACTGCGCCTACCCCAAACGAAAGCAAGAAGCTGTTGCGCAGCAATTCAACAAAAGTGACCGGGTTGGCTGTTGGCCTGTCGAGCGCCTGCTGATAGGCCACGAAAGAGATTTCACGCGGAATCAGTTGCAGAGAGGACGGGCGGGAAGTCTGCGAGCTGAACGACAGCGTGACAATGTACATGATAGGAAAGAGCACTTCCAGCGCAATAATGATCGTCAGCAGTTGCAGCAATATTTGCCGCCAGAGAGGCAGGTCACGCCCGCCAACTTCACGCGAGGTATTGATGTTCAGGAAGCGAACGATAGGATTTTTACTTTTCTTGTAGTCGCGATAAGGTTGGTTGCTCATCTTACGCCTCCGAGTAACTTTGGGTGGCTTTGGTGATGCGGTTGGTAATCAGGAATACTGCCAGCGAGACAAAGAAAATGAAGACCGAAAACGCCGCTGCCGCCCCGTAAAGGCGCAGGTTGCGCACCAGGTCGAAGGCAAACGTCACCAGGATTTCGGTACTGCGGGCCGGGCCGCCGCCGGTCATAAAGTAAACGAAGGCAAACAGATTGAAGGATGTGGTAAACCCATAAACCGCCGCCGGGATCATGGCCGGACGCAGCAGCGGTACTGTGATGTGCCAGAATTGCTGGCTGTCTGATGCGCCGTCAATCGAAGCAGCCTCATAAAGATCCTTGGGAATGCTCTGAAGCGCGCCAGTCGCAACCACGGTCATAAAGGGCCAGCCCAGCCAGAAGTTTGCAATCATCATGGCATAGTAGGCCAGGGGCAACGGGCCGTTGGGCAAAAGCCAGGGGATGGGCGGGGTGTATTCGGTCAACCAGCGAATGCGCACCGGGTCAGTTGAGCCGAAAAAGGTCATAAACCAGGTCAGGAACTGGTTCATGGCCCCGTATTGCTCGTCAAAAATATTGCGCCAGACGGTTGCCACCACCAGGGGCGGAATAACCACCGGCAGAATGTAAATGGCGCGATAAATGCGTTTGAACCACAGGCCTTGCACGTTGAGCAGGACGGCAATCAAGACCCCTGCGGGTACATGCACCATGACGTTGGTAATCGCCCACCAGAAGTTATAGGTGAGGACGCGAAAGAACTCAAAGTTCTGCACTGGCAGGCCGCCAGTCAAAATTTTGATGTAGTTATCCAGACCTATCCAGTTCAGTTCAGGAGAGGCCAGCCCAAAGCGCAGGTCTTTGGTTTGAAAATCGGTGAAAGAGACAATAATCTGGTAAACCAGCGGGTAGAAGGTAATCACCGCCATCACCACAAAAGCGGGGATGAGGTAAAGATAAGGGAGCATTGCCCTGCGAAATTTCGCCCCCCGGCTTGAGACACCAGCGATTTCCATCATTGCCATAGTTTCGCTCCTCAATGAAAATTTATTTCTTTATGTTACAACAGGTTAGGAATTTTTAACAACCCTGAATTAAGATTTTACAATTTTGTTTATTGTAAGGGGGATTGAAGCAAAAGCGTAATCCGGGGTCGTCAAATGAGGAACGGCGAACAGGGGAAAACCCTGTTCGCCGTTTTGCTTGCCAGGAGACTTACTTGTTGGCGTTGGCGGTGCCAGTGGCAACCCAGTCAGCAGCCGGGACACCCTTCTCAAAGACTTCGTCAGTGCCACAGAAGTTCGACCAGTACAGGCCCAGTTGCGGAACCTGCGGGCGGACATAACCGGTCTTGAAGGCTTCAACCAGGCTCTTGATGAGCGGGTCGGTGATTTCAACATCGGTGCGGGCAGGAACGTGTCCAGCTTCATTCATCATGATGGTCTGGGCGTTCTTGTTGGTCAGGTAGAGGGCCACTTCGAGAGCAGCTTCTTTGTTGGCGCTGTTCGGGTTGAAGTAGAAGCCATCCACGCCGAGCATGGGGTTGGCGGGGCCGC
>CAZNCT010000183.1:5756-6528 GCA_964571615.1 uncultured Anaerolinea sp.
CTTTGCCTTCGGAGAAGGGAGCAAGGCCGTCGCTGTCGTTCTTGGGCCAGCCCTGGGCCTTCGAAATCTGATACAGGTCGTTCAGGTACGCCATGGCGTCAGCAACGCCGCCCTGGTCGGCAACAACTTTCCAGTTGTTATCGAAGATTTTGCCGCCAAAAGCGCCAAAGAAGCCAAAGTGGTGGTAGCAGCCGTAGGACAGCGAGACGGGGGTGCCGGCTTCCATCAGGGCTTTCAGGTCAGCGGTGGTCTTGGGGGCTTCGGGAAGCATGTCCTTGTTGTACCAGAAGGCAACGGCCTTGAGCGATTCGGGAATACCGTACAGTTTGCCTTCAACGGTCATGCCTTCAACCGCGAGCGGGGCATAAGCGCCCAGTTTGCCCTCAGCCAGGCTGGTGATGTCAGCAATCAGGCCAGCGCGGGCATCGTCACCGAGCGAGTCGTTCGGGGCAATGAACATATCTGGGCCACCGCCAGCAGCGACATCGGTGCGATACTTGTTGTAGATGTCATTGAAGGGAACCTGCAGGACGTTGATTTTGTACTGGGGCAGGTCGGTCTTGGCCTGTTCCAAAATCTTGGCCAGGGCAACTTCTTCAGCCGAACCGGTGCCGTAGGCGTGCCAGAAGGTCACTTCGGTGACCTGCGAGGAAGCGCCACCACCACCGCCACAGGCGGCCAGGGTGAATGAAGCGATTAGCAGCAGGCTAATCAAGACTTCTCTACCGTACATCTGAACTGAAAGGGTCAGTCATAAGGTACACTTTTGCGG
>CAZNCT010000184.1:0-6423 GCA_964571615.1 uncultured Anaerolinea sp.
CATTCAACGTTGGCACGGCAGTCTCAACCGGCATGATGCCCGCATCGAGGGTCGCGGTCACCAGGTTGACCGGGTTCATTGGCGTAACCGTTTCGAGCACAGGGGTTGGAAAGATGAGCGGCTCAATCGTTGGGCGTGGAGAGAGTCCCGGCATCGCGCAGGCCAGCGTTGCCAGCAGTAAGGGCAACCAAAATCGCATTTTCATGGCATCTCCTTTGTGTCCATGATAGCATTTTGCAAGCCCGATTTGCAAGGTATAATGCCGCCATGACCGAATTAGACCCTTCTCTCACCCCGGATGCGCCCCCGGTTGCGCGGCGCGAGCGGCTCAAAATGCCGCAATGGCCCAACTATGTCTTATTGGTTTTTCTTGGTCTGGCCCTGTTTGGCGCGGGCGGACTGACCGGCTGGTATTTACGCGGGCAGCAGGATGCCGTTGCGACTGCCCAGGCGGAACCCACCCAGCAAATCCAGATTCCCGAAAATTTGACCCGTTACGACGTGCCGATTGAACCCGATGACCCGATTCTCGGCCCCGAAGACGCCCCCATCACCCTGATTGCCTTTAGCGATTATCAGTGTCCGTTTTGCAAGCGCTGGCACGACCAGGTTTTTGGCCGCCTCGTTCAAGAATATGGCGACCGGGTGAAATTCATCTTCCGCGATTTCCCGCTCAACAGCATTCATCCGCAGGCCAGCCCAGCGGCCCAGGCCGCCAATTGCGCCAATGAGCAGGGCGCTTTCTGGCAATATCACGATGCCTTGTTCAGTTACAAATATGACCTGGGCGAACAGGCTTTTGAACAATACGCCCGCGAACTCGGCCTGGATGCCGCCGCCCTGATGGATTGCTACAACTCGGGCCGCTATGCCGACGAGGTCGATGCCGACCTGGAATTTGCCTCCGCTTTTGGTATCCAGTCCACCCCCACCTTTTTCCTGAATGGCATTCCGATTGTCGGCGCCCAACCCTACGACGTTTTCAAACAAATCATTGACCTGGAACTGGCCGGGAAACTGCCAAAGGGGGAATAGTGAAAAAATTTGTTGCCGTTGCCGGGAATATCGGTGTAGGCAAATCGACCCTGGTCAATGGCCTGTGCCAGCGCCTGGGTTGGGAGCCTTTCTACGAGCCGGTAGCCGAAAACCCCTACCTGGCTGATTTTTATGCCAACATGCTTGCCTGGGGTTTTCATTCGCAGGTATTTTTCCTGACCCACCGTTTGCGCGCCCACCAGGCCATTGCGCGCCACCCCACTTCGGTGATTCAGGATCGCAGTGTGTACGAAGATGCCGAAATTTTTGCCCAAAATCTGTATTTGCAGGGCTACATTTCGCCACGCGATTATCAGACTTACCGCGACCTGTATGAAACGACAATGGATTTTTTGCCCCCGCCCGACCTGGTGATTTACCTGCGCGCCTCGGTCTCTACCCTGCTAAACCGCATCAGCCGCCGCGGACGCGACTATGAGCGCACCATCAGCGCCGAATACCTTGCCAGTCTTAACAGCCTGTACGAAAACTGGATTAACCGCTTTCACCTGTGCCCTGTCCTGACCGTCCCCGCCGATGATCTGGACTATGTCGCCCATACCGGGCACCTGAACCTGATTGTGCGTAAGGTCGAAGAAAAACTGACCGGGCGCGAAGAAGTCGTCTTTGCCCCCGAAGAAGTTGCCCGCGCGGCAGAAGACTAATCTCAAAAGAAAAAGTCCCCAAAGGCCCGAAGACCTTTGGGGACTTTGCCTTCATAGAGAAATTACACCCAGCCGCGCAACTGCATGGCCTTTACCACGCGGTCAATTGCCACCATATAGGCCGCATCGCGCATGTAAACGCCTTCTTTCTGGCTCATTTCCAGCACGCCGTGGAAGGCGGAAGTCATCTTGGCATCCAGCTTCTCGAGCACTTCTTGCTTGCTCCAGTAGAAGTTCATATCGTTCTGAACCTGCTCAAAGTAAGAAGTCGTCACGCCGCCCGCGTTGCACAAGAAATCGGGGATATTGAAAATCTTATTGGCCTTGAAGAACTCATCGGCTTCCGGCGTAGTCGGGCCGTTGGCGCCTTCGGCCACAATTCGCACCCGGCTCGAAATCTTCTTGACGGTTTCGGCATTGACCTGGCCTTCGAGCGCGGCAGGAATTAAGACATCGGCTTCTTTGCTAATCCAGGCATCGCCATCTTCAACAATGTAACCAGCCCGGGTGGCTTTCTCTTTGTCAATGGTGCCGTACTGGTCTGTAATCGAGAGCAAGAAGCGCGGGTCACAGCCGTCTTTGTGGCTATAGGTGTAAGAAACCCGGTCGTGGCGGTCCCAGCACGAGACACAGGCCACCTTGCCGCCCAGCATTTCGACAAAACCGATGGCCGCGTATTGCGAGACATTCCCAAAGCCCTGCAGGGCCGCCACCGACTTCTTCGGGTCCATTCCCAGGTGCTTCATCGCTTCGCGTACTGTGTAGATAACGCCGTAACCAGTCGCCTCGGTGCGGCCTTCAGAGCCGCCACCGCCCAGGGGCTTGCCCGTAAACACGCCGGGGGTGTACTGTCCAACCAGTTTCGAGTACTCGTCCATCATCCAGCCCATCATTTGGGGCGTCGTGCCAACATCAGGAGCCGGCACATCCTGGCGCGGGCCAATGTTCTTCCACATCGTCTGCACCCAGCCGCGGCACAGGCGCTCTTTTTCAGTTGTCGAGAGCGAGGCCGAATCCACAATCACACCGCCCTTACCGCCGCCCAAAGGAATATCTGCCACAGCGCATTTCCAGGTCATCCAGGTTGCCAGGGCGCGCACCGTATCAAAGGTCTCAGACGGGTGGAAGCGAATGCCGCCTTTGTTCGGGCCGCGTGCATCGTTGTGCTGCACACGGAACCCCTGGAAGACACGCAACGAACCATCGTCCATGCGCACCGGGATGCGGAAGGAATATTCACGCATCGGCCAGCGCAACACCTCGGCGATTTGCGGGTCCAGGTTCAACTGCTTGGCGACGCCGTCAAACTGCTTCTGCGCCATTTCAAAGGCATTGATTTGACCAGACATATTTCATCTCCTGTAACGGGTAGCGAATATGATAAAAAAATATAAGCGGGCTACCGGATCGGAAGCCCGCTCTTTGGACGTGGTATGTAGCAAACGCAAGTCATCTGATTTTTTGCCTTCACGAATGCTCCCTAAGGTTACATGAGTTTGAAGGTCAAGTCAATATGAGACTCGTCACTTGTTTCACTGTGATATGTCAGACAAAATCACTTACCGCAAGGCATCCTCCAGCGCCGCCCGCACGACCTGTGGGTTGGCCCTGCCGCCTGCTTTGCGCATCACCTGCCCAAACAAAAAGTTCACCACTGTCACCTTGCCTGCCCGGTAACTTTCCACCTCCGCCGGGAAGTCGGCCAGTGTCTCGGCCACCAGCCGCGCAATCAGGCCGCCATCTGAAACCTGTTTCAGGCCCCTGGCGGCCACAATCTCTGCCGCTTTTTGGCCGCTTGCAAACATTTCGGTCAGCACAGTTTTGGCTGTCGCCTGGTTAATTTCGCCTGCTGTGACCATCTTCAACAAATCGGCCAGGTCTTGTGGATGTACTGGCGAAGAATCGAACCCGTTTCCTGAAGCATTTACCAGCGCGAGCAGTTCACCCGTTACCCAGGCAAAAACGGAGCGCGCCGGCCCGGCGCCTGCCGCCAGCACCGATTCGAAATACGACCCCAGGGCCGCCTCCTCTGCCAGGAAGGTTGATTCGGCGATGCTCAGGCCGAAATCGCGCTGATAGCGTTTGGCCCGCGCAAGGGGCAACTCGGGCAGGGCCGCCCTGACCTGCTCGACCCATGCCGCGCTGACGCGCAGGGGGGGTAAGTCTGGCTCGGGGAAGTAGCGGTAATCGTGCGCATCTTCTTTTGAGCGCTGGCTATAGGTAGCCTGGGCGGTTTCATCCCAGCCGACGGTTTCCTGGGCTACTTTGCCGCCCTCCGATAGCACTTGCTCGTGGCGTTTGATTTCGTAGGCCACCCCCCGCTCAAGGGCGCGGAACGAGTTCAGGTTTTTGATTTCAACTTTGGTGCCAAGTTCTGTTTGCCCCACAGGCCGAATTGAGATATTCGGCTCGATGCGCATCACGCCCTTTTCCATATCGCCAGAGTTGACGCCCAGGGCCCGTACCAGCGCCCGCAGGGCCATGGCGTACAGGCGCACTTCCTCGGCAGAACGGAAGTCAGGCTCGGTGACAATTTCCAGCAGCGGCACCCCGGCCCGATTCAAATCGACCAGGCTGTAGCCTTTTTCCAGTTCTCCGGGTTTTCGGTTTTCCGGTTCATCCGTTTTCGCATCCAAATCCGCTTCTACATGCGTCAACTTGCCGGTGTCTTCTTCCAGATGGACACGCCGGATCCGAATCACCTTCTCGCCCTGCGAGGTTTGCAGGCAAATCTGGCCGTGCTCGGCCAGCGGTTGTTCGTATTGTGAAATTTGATAGCCTTTGGGAATATCGGGGTAAAAATAATTTTTGCGCGCAAAAATGCTGGTTTCATTGATGGTGCAGTTCAAGGCCAGCGCTACGCGCAGGGCATATTCAACCGCCATCTGGTTGATGACCGGTAACGTGCCAGGGTGCCCCGCGCAGATGGGGCAAACTGCCGTGTTGGGCGGCGCAGAAACAGAATCAACCACCGGGCAGGCGCAAAACATTTTCGACTGCGTCTGCATTTCGATGTGAACTTCCAGGCCGATGACGGGTTCGTAGGGCATTGTGTGATTGACGATTAATGATTTCGGGATTTGTGATTGAACAACTGAACAACTGAACAACTGAACAACTGAATAACTGAATAACCGGATAACCGGATAACCAGACAACAGACAACTAAAACTTTGGCAATCTTTTTTCTAGAAACGCCGTCACGCCTTCTTTGTGTTCGGTGCTTTTGCCGGCAACTTCTTGCAGTTGGCCCTCGTATTCGAGGACGACTTCGAGGTTGGGCAAAACGGCTTTGTTATACAGGCGCTTGCTCAGGCCAAACGCGCCCGCCGGGCCTTTGGCAAGTTGCGCGGCCCATGCGGCGCTTTCGGCTTGCAGGTCTTCAAACCTGACCACCCGATTGACCAGTCCCCAGGCCAGAGCCTGCCCGGCGTCGATGGGCTGGTTGCTGAAGGTGAACTCCAGCGCGCGCCCCAGGCCAATCAGTGCCGGGAGCAGCAGCGAAACGCCCGAGTCGGGCACCAGCCCGATTCCGTTGAACCCGACCACGAAACGGGCCGTATCGGCTGCGATGCGCAGGTCGCAGGCCAGGGCAATCCCAAGCGAAGCCCCGGCGCACGGGCCGTTGATGGCCGCAATGACGGGTTTCTCAATCTGGCGGATTTGCAGGACAAGCGGGTTGTAGGTTTCGCGCAGGTGTTTCAGGTAGGAGAGATTTTCAGCGCCTGCCAGCATCTCTTCGATGTCTTGCCCCGCGCCAAAAACCCGCCCGGCCCCGCTCAGGATGATGACTCGAGTTTGGGAATCACGGGCGGCTTGCTTGAAGGCGTTTTGCAGTTCACGAATCAGTTCCAGGTTAAACGCATTGGCCTTGGGCCGGTCAATCGTCAGGGTCAGGATGCTATTTTGCAGGTCGGAGCGCAGAAAACTCATCGGGTTTGCCTCGATTTGAAATTCGGGATTCACGCTGCGGGTGGCGTGAATCCCGAATTTAATTCTCAAAACACAGCAAGGTCACTCAAGCAGGTCCAACTCATCGTCATCCGAGTCGTCCGCATTAATTTCAAGTTTCAGGTCGTGGCGCTCAACATGCACCCAGAGCAAGAGTACCTGGCCGTCATCGGTTTGGATGGAGCGGGCCGCCAGAATTGGGGCCGTGGCTTCCAGGCCGACATCATCGCGGTAGTGCAGGTTGATGGGCTGGTTTTGGTTCCAGCGCCGGTAGCAGCGTTCTACCAGGGCCGGGCCATTGTAGGTGCGCAGGCGGGTGACGGCAGTGAATGAGAAAGTGTTGGTTTCGTTCAGGCCAAGCGCCCAGCCATCTTGTACCGGTTCAAATAAGGGAGTTGGGCCTTCAATAATTGTGATTCGGTCTTCCATCAGGTTATCCTTCCAAGATGGCGACATGATACCATAACTTGAAAAGTATCGCGGTTGATAAGCAAAACGCGCCATGATGATTTTTTCATGGCGCGTTTTGCTTACAGGTGCAAATAGGCTAACCGAATTTGTACGCCACGCCGTAGCCGCCGCGCGGCAGTTTCCACGAGACGTTTTGGGGCGGGCACATCACCCGGCAGGTGCCGCACTCCACGCAGGACTGGAAGGCAATCTGAACGGTGCCGCCATCCTGGGTGCGGTATGCGCCTACCGGACAGAACTTCAGGCAGGGTTTGTCTTTGCAGGCAATGCACACCTGCGGGTCGATGATTTTCAGGTGGGC
>CAZNCT010000185.1:0-1929 GCA_964571615.1 uncultured Anaerolinea sp.
CCATCAGCAACATCGTGGACGCCACCAACTACACCATGTTCGAGATTGGCGAACCTCTGCACGCCTTCGATTATGATGTTCTGGTAGGGCGAGATAATATCTCGCCCCACATCACCATCAGCACCCGCACCGCCGCCCCTGGCGAAAAACTGACCACCCTCGACGGCGTGGAACGCACCCTGACCGAATCCAACGTCCTGGTCTGCGATTCCGCTGGCCCGCTTTCCATTGCGGGCGTGATGGGCGGCGCAGAAAGTGAAGTGAGCGCCAACACCAAAAACATCCTGCTCGAAGCCGCCGCCTGGAACTTCATCAACATCCGCCGCACGGCCATTCAGCACAGCCTGCCCTCCGAAGCCTCCTACCGCTTCTCACGCGGCGTTCACCCGGCCCTGGCCATTGACGGGCTGAAACGCTGTCTCTACTGGATGAGCCAATGGAGCGGCGGACAAATCGCCCCCGGCATCGTGGACAACTACCCCCTGCCGCCCGCCGAAGCCACCGTTGAAATCACCGAAGCCGACATCAAACGCGCCCTCGGCATCGAAATCCCGCTCGCAACCGCCAAAGAACTGCTCGAGCGCCTCGAATTCACCTGCGCCTGGACTCCAACGTCTCCTGACGTTGGAACGCCGAAATCGGGAGATTTCGGACTCCGCGTCACTGCTCCCCCCTTCCGTATGGACATCGGCTCCGGCATCGTGGGCGTCGCCGACGTGATGGAAGAAATCGCCCGCGTGTACGGCTACGACAACATCCCCGAAACGCGCATGGCCGACCCGCTCCCGCCCCAGCGCGGCAACCCCAGCCTCGAGCGCGAAGAGCGCGTCCGCGACATCCTCGCCAGCCTCGGCTTGCAGGAAGTTATCACCCACCGCATGACCGCGCCGGAGATTGAAAACCGCCTGCTGCCCGCCGGAACGCCATCCACAATCGAATACGTTAAACTCGCCAACCCCATCGCCCCCGAAAAGCGCGTTTTGCGCCGCTCGGTGCTGGCCTCCGTGCTCAACATCGTTGAGAAAAACGCCCGCAACGCCGAAACCCTGCAACTCTTTGAAATCGGCTCGGTTTACATCCCCAACCCCAACGACCTGCCGCTCGAACCGCGCCGCCTCGTCCTTGCCCTGAGCGGCAAACGCTACGAAAGCGCCTGGGACGCCAAAGTGGGCGTCAAACTCGATTTTTATGATTTGAAGGGACTCATCGAAGCCCTGGCCGATGCCCTGCACATCAGCGTCACCTACGCCCCAGCCGAACACCCCTCCTTCCACCCCGGAAAGTGCGCGGCGGTTCTGGCAGGGAATACCCCCCTCGGGGTTTTTGGCGAACTGCACCCGCTGGTAGCCGAAAACTACGACTTCACCGCCCCCGTCCTGGCCGCCGACCTCGACCTGGAAGCGATTCTGCCGCTCATGCCCGCCATCGGGCACCCCGTCCGCCCGGTGAGCGAATTCCCGCCCGTGCTGGAAGACATCGCCATCATTGTGGATGAAGCCCTGCCCGCCGACCGCGCCGAGGCGCTGATTCGGCAAACGGGCGGCAAACTGCTCGAAAGCGTGCGCCTGTTCGATGTCTTCCGCAGTGAGCAAATTGGCGCGGGCAAAAAGTCCCTGGCCTACGCCCTGACCTACCGCTCCTTTGAAGGCACCCTCACCGACAAAGACGCCGCCGGTATCCGCACGCGCATCATCAAACGGCTGGAAAACGAGTTGGGCGCAAAACTGCGCGGGTAGTTTATAGGCCACAACCGAACCCAAGAAATACAATCAGAAGCGGCGACCGCCAGAAATGGTAGTCGCCGCTTTTGATTGCAGCTAGATGCGCGGGCGAAATAACATTTTGCCCCACTTTTTGGACAGCCCCCTTTTGATTGAGAAACTATCCTTTTTCCCAACAAATGTCTTACACGGGTCGGCAGCCCGGAAG
>CAZNCT010000185.1:1945-6360 GCA_964571615.1 uncultured Anaerolinea sp.
ATCTAACAGGAGAGAACAGCCTGTCATGACGGCTTCTCCGCCCGGAGAACGGTCATCTCCTAATTTTTGGTTGGGGCCCAGGTGGTAGCCAATTCGTTGAGCATTTTTGCGTGCAAAACCGGGTTGGCCGCCAGCACCGAGAGCGGCGGTTTGAAGAAGTTGACTTGCCCGCGCACATCCGTAACGATTGCACCGGCTTCCTGAGCAATTAACGCCCCGGCGCACAAATCCCAGGGTTTGAGCGAGAGTTCCCAATAGCCATCAAAACGCCCGGCGGCCACATAACACAAATCGAGGGCCGCCGAACCCAGGCGGCGGACACCCTGCGACTGAAGCGCAAAATGGGCATATTGCGCCAGGTTGTTTTCGGCAGTGGTGCGGATGTCGTAGGGGAACCCGGTCACCAGCAAACTGCGCCCCAGTTCCGTTTCCTGCCTGGCGCGCAGCGGACGACCGTTCAACCAGACCCCGCGTCCTTTTTCGGCCAGGAAGAGTTCATCGCGGCAAGGGTCATAGACTGCCCCCAGGCGCAATTCACCTTGAAAGACATAGGCAATCGCCACCGAGAAAATCGGTATGCCGTGCGCAAAGTTGACCGTGCCATCGAGCGGGTCAATCACCCACAGATGTTCGCTGTCGCCGTTGATTCCGCCGGTTTCCTCGGCCAGCACGCTATGGGTGGGAAAATCCCGCGCCACCTCGCCCAGCAGGTAATCTTCAGAGCGGCGGTCAAACTCGGTGACCAGGTCAATCTCCCCTTTGTAATCCACACGCAGTTCGGTTTCGTAACCTTCAGACAAAATAGAACCGGCCTGGCGCGCCATGCGCTCCAGGTCGGCAAGGACGGGCTGTTTCGACATTTACTTTTTGGAACCCTTCATTTCTTCGAGCGCGCGATAAATCTCTTGCAACTCGGCTTTGATGTTTTCGCGGTCAGCATTGGCTTGTTCGAGCATGGTCTTAAAAGCCGGGCGCTGTTCTTCGGGCAGGGTGGGCAACAGGCGCTCAATACGCTGAATCTGGGTGTGTTTGTGGCGCAGTTTTTGCTCCAGGCGCTCTTTATAGCCCTGGAAAAAGGTCAGGCTATTGAGCGGTTGGGGCAGAGTCGGCGGGCCCTGGGTCATGATTTCGGCAACCGTCAGCAGGAATTCCTCGGTGTCAATCGGTTTTTCAATAAAGCGGGCCGCGCCCAGGCTCATGGCAAAATTGCGGTCTTCGGGGGTAACGTAGGTCGCCGAGAGAAAGATGACCGGAATGGTGCGGGTTTTGGGGTCTTCGCGCAGTTTTTGCACAAAGGCAAAACCATCCAGTTTGGGCATCAGGATGTCGGTAATAATGAGAGCCGGGTTTTCAGAGCGGGCCTTTGCCAGCCCTTCGAGACCGTTGCGGGCGCTAACCACCTGGTAGCCTTTGAAGCGCAGGGTCACTTCAAGCAGTTCCAGAACGTTTGGGACATCTTCGACAACAAGAATGGGGCCAGTGGACATGAGGTTATTTTACACCGCGCAATCGTTTTTCACCTTACAGATTGATAAACTAATCGGCCCAGGTGCGCCGACCGAGGGCCGAAGCAATCAGTTCCACCGAAAGACGCGCGGTCTGATTGCCCGAATCAAGAATGGGATTGCTCTCGACCATATCCAGCCCTATCAGTTTGCCGGTCTCGTAGGCCAGTTCGCAGGTCAGGTGCGCTTCGCGGTAGGTCAGGCCACCCGTCACCGGCGTGCCAACCCCGGGGGCATGGCGCGGTTCGAGCGAATCCATGTCAAAAGACAGGTAAATGCCATCCACATCCTGCGAAATTTGCTCAATCGCCTTCGTCAGGGCGTTGAACATACCCAGGCGGTCAATTTGCTCCATGCCCATCACCAGCACCCCGGCCTGGCGCAAGAGCGGCTTCTCGCCTTCGTCCAGGTCGCGCGCGCCAATGATGGCAACCCGGCGCGGGTCAATCACCGGCACGCTTTCCTGCCACAATTGCACCAGCCGCCGGTCGCCCAATCCGCACAGGGCTGCCAGGGGCATGCCGTGAATATTGCCGGAGGGGGTCGTCTCGGGGATGTTGAAGTCGGCATGGGCATCGACCCACAAAACGCCAATTTTGCGCTGGCGGGCCGCGCCACGAATGGAACCCAGGGCAATGCTGTGGTCGCCGCCCAAAACAACCGGAAAGCGCCCGGCCTGAATAGAAGTCGCCACCGCCCCGGCAGTGCGGCGCGCCATCGGTACGATGCAATCAATGTAGCGCAACTTTGGCTCATTGACGGCGCAGGTTTCTGCAATCGGCACTTCGACATTGCCTTTATCCTGCACTTCATGGCCGAGTTTCTCAAGTTCTTGTTGCAAATGAGCATAGCGGATGGCGCTGGGGCCCATATCGACCCCGCGCCGCCCGGCGCCCAAATCAATCGGCACACCGATAATATCTACTTTCATCTTGCCTCCTTTAGCAGGCGCAAATTATACCCACGCAGGCAAATTTTCTGCGGTATGATTTGGGCATGAATCATGCCATCTACCAATCCCCCTTTTCGTTTCGTTACGCCTCGCCCGAAATGCGCCAATTGTGGAGCGAGGAACAAAAACGCCGCCTGTGGCGCAAAATTTGGGTCGCGCTGGCCGAAACCCAACAGGGCTATGGGCTGGTAAGCGCCGAACAGGTCGCCGACCTGCGCGCCCACGCCGACGAGATTAACCTGGCCCGCGCGCTCGAAATCGAGGCCGAAATTCACCACGACCTGATGGCCGAAGTGCGCGCCTATGCCGAACAATGCCCGCTGGGCGGCGGAATCATTCACCTGGGCGCGACCTCGATGGACATCGAAGACAATGCCGACGCCCTGCGCCTGCGGGCCGCCCTCGACCTGGCGCTCGAAAAACTGACGGCGCTGCTCAAACTGTTTGCTGAAAAAATTGAGCAATATGCCGATACCCCGCTGATTGCCTTTACTCACCTGCAACCCGCCGAACCCTCCACGCTCGGCTACCGGCTGGCGATGTACGCCCAGGATTTGCTTGAAGATGATCAGGCCCTGCGTCAGCAGCGTGAAAAAGTGCGCGGCAAAGGCTTCAAGGGCGCGGTCGGCACGGCGGCCAGTTATGGTGAACTTTTGGGGCCTGAAAACGTCCCGGCTTTTGAGCGGGCCATGTCTGAAAAACTGGCTTTGCCCTTCTACCCCGTCGCCACCCAGACCTACCCGCGCAAACAGGATTACAACATCGTCTCCGCGCTCGCCGGGCTGGCGGCGAGCCTGTATAAATTTGCCTTCGACCTGCGCGTACTGCAATCGCCGCCCATCGGCGAACTGGCCGAGCCCTTTGGCGCAAAGCAGGTCGGCTCTTCGGCCATGCCGTTTAAGCGCAACCCGATTCGGGCCGAAAAAATCGATTCGCTGGCCCGGGCAGTGGCGGGACTTCCGCGCCTGGCCTGGGATAACGCCGCTCACTCACTGCTCGAACGAACCCTGGACGATTCGGCCAACCGCCGCACGATGCTCCCCGAAGCCTTTCTGGCCGTGGATGAAATTTTGCTCACCGCAACAGGGATTATCAAAAACCTGCGCGTGGACGAAGCCGCCCTGGCCCGCAACCTGTCCATCTATGGGCCGTTTGCGGCTACCGAGCGGGTGCTGATGGCCGCCGCCAAAGCCGGGGCCAGCCGCCAGGAGATGCACGAACTGCTGCGCGAACAGGCCATGACCGCCTGGGCGGCCATCCGCGCTGGGGAGCCAAATCCGCTGGTGGAGAACCTGTGCGCGGATACGCGCCTGCTGGCCTTCCTGACCCCCGCCCACATCCGCGAACTGATGGAATTCAGCCATCACACCGGCGATGCACCCGGGCGCGCCCGAGCGCTGGCCGGGCAAATTCGCTCAGACTGTCCATAAATCCATCTCTGCCGGGTTCAGGCGCAGGGACAATTCATCGCCATAGGCAATGCCCTGCACCGGCTCAGCGACCACTTCCAGAAGCGAGGGATTCTGGAAGTGGCGTTTTTTTGTCTCAGGATGCGGGTAATAAACCCAGCCCTGATAAACCCGGCCCTGAAAAATGACCTGACAGCCCGAAAAAGAAAAAGTTTCGGGCGGGTGCAGGTCTGTCCAGGCCACTTTTTCAAAAGTAAACTGCGGCGCGCGCATCACAAAACGATACGGGGAAATATCCACGTTGAGCGTCCCGTTGAAACAGCCCGCCAGGTCTAGCCCCAAAGCCCGGAAAAAGGGCCGCTGACGCTCCAGCGTGCCATACGGATAGTCTTTTGAAGGCCCCGAAGCAACTCGATAGCCACGCACCAGGCGCCCGGGAACGTTTATCCAATCATCTCTCATGCCAGTTTCATCCATCATAAATAATGGGCTTTGCCTTAGCAACTTGACTTTAGAGTTCGTTTTTACGAGTCTGGCAAAGCAGGAATC
>CAZNCT010000186.1:0-2892 GCA_964571615.1 uncultured Anaerolinea sp.
CCGAAGAAGACGAAGACCGATACTATGAGCGCCTTGACCAGTTCTATAACCAATACGCAGACCAGTTCATCACCGATTACGCCGCGACCAGCCCCGAGGAAGATATTGCCGAAAGCTTCTCCTACTTCATCCTGACCAGTGCGCCCCAGGGAGACAGCATTGCCGAACAAAAAGTCCTGTTCTTCTACCAGTTTCCCGAGCTGGTAAAACTGCGCGAACAAATCGCCCTTGGGCTGTGCAGTCAGACGCGCTAAGAACCTGCGAACTGTCATTTTCCGGCCCGCCGGGCGGGGCGATAAATCGTCTGGGCGGTGCTAAACAAAACCACCCTGGAGAAATTTCTTCAGGGTGGTTTTGTCTGTCTCACGCTTCAGGAGAATGTCGGGGGGGAGGTTACTTTTTGGTGACCCAGCCCAGGCCAATCCGCCCGCGTTCGTGCTCAATTTTCTGAATTTCGACATCGATAATATCGCCGACCTTGAGCACGGTGCCAAACGGAATCTGGCTTTTGTGCAGCAGGCCATCTTGTTTGACGCCGATATCGACAAACGCGCCAAAATCAACCACGTTGCGGACGGTGCCTTTGAGTTCCATGCCGGGGGCCAGGTCTTCCATTTTGAGCACATCCGAGCGCAGAATGGGGGCGGGAGTGTCTTCACGCGGGTCGCGGCCCGGGCGCACAAGCTGCTCGAGAATGTCGTGAAGCGTCGGCAGGCCGCAGCCCAGTTCGGCGGCCAGCTTTTCGGGCGGGGTTTTGGCGGTCAGCTGCTCGAGGGCGGCTTTGCGCTCGTTTAGCGGCGAGGCAGGCGTCAGCCCGGCGCGCTCCAAAACGGCCAGCGCAACGGGATACGACTCGGGGTGAATGGCAGATGCATCGAGCGGATTCGCCCCACCCCGAATCCGCATAAATCCGGCAGATTGCTCAAAGGCTTTTGGGCCCAGGCCGCTGACCTTCTTGAGTTCATCGCGGCTTTTGAAGACACCGTTGGCATCGCGGTAAGCCACAATGCTGGCGGCCAGTTTGGGGCCAATGCCAGAGACGTGGGTCAGCAGGGCCGGGCTGGCGGTGTTGACATCGACGCCGACGGTGTTGACCACGCTTTCGACCACGCCATCCAGGCTGTGGCTGAGAGCGGTCTGGTCTACGTCGTGCTGGTACAGGCCGACGCCAATCGATTTGGGGTCGATTTTGACCAGTTCGGCCAGGGGGTCTTGGGCGCGGCGGGCAATGCTGACTGCGCCGCGAATGGACACGTCCAGGTCGGGGAATTCGGCCCGGGCCAGCGGCGAGGCAGAGTAGACCGAAGCCCCGGCTTCATTGACAATCAGGTACTTGACGGGAGGAATGCCGGGCTTGCCATCCACCAGTTTGACCAAATCGGCGGCCAGTTTTTCGGTTTCACGCGAAGCCGTGCCATTGCCAATGGTAATCAAACTGACTTTGTGACGAGCCACCATTTCGGCCAACTGGCGCAAGGAACCCTGCCAATCGTTCTTGGGTTCGTGCGGGTAAATCGTGCCGGTATCGAGCAGTTTGCCGGTGGGGTCCACCACGGCCACCTTGCAGCCAGTGCGGTAGCCGGGGTCAATGCCCAAAACGGTATGGCCCGCCAGGGGCGGCTGGCTAAGCAGGGCGCGCAGGTTAACAGCAAAGATGTTGATGGCGTGGCCATCGGCTTTTTCGCTCAATTCACGGCGCACATCGCGCTCAATGGCGGGCAGCAACAGGCGCTCGGCGGCATCCTGAATGGCCAGAGTCATCTGGTCGCTGAAAGGCGAGAGAATATCCTCGCTAAATTCGTGTTCAACAATCGGCCGCCAGTCTTTTTCGGCCACTTCAACGCGCACGCGCAAGATGTTTTCCTTCTCGCCGCGGTTGATGGCCAAAATCTGATGCGGCTGCAAGCGGTCTACCCGGCCCGAGAAGTTGTAATAGGTTTCATAGACCCGTTTTTCATCGGGCGCGTCTTCAATTTTTTCAGCATAGAGCATCGCAAACTTAAGGGCTTTTTCGCGCACGCCCTGGCGCACAATGGCCGTATCGCTAATCACTTCAGCCACAATATCACGCGCGCCTTGCAGGGCTTCTTCAACCGTCGCCACCTTATCATTCAGGTACGACTCGCGAACGATGTCCTCGAGACTGCGCCGGGTATTGGTCTGCTTCAAGATGTGTTCGGCCAGGCCTTCAAGCCCCTTTTCGCGGGCAATCATGGCGCGGGTGCGGCGCTTGGGCTTGTAGGGCGCATACAGGTCTTCGAGCGCCGTCATCGTTTCGGCGGCTTCAATCGCCGATTTCAGTTCATCGGTCAATTTTCCCTGCTCTTCGATGGATTTAAGCACCGCGGCGCGGCGCTCATCGAGAGCGCGATATTTTTCAATCAATTCGGCAGTCTGGCGCACCTGCTCTTCGTCCATCGTGCCGGTCATTTCTTTGCGGTAACGCGAGATAAAAGGCACGGTGTTGCCTTCATCCAGCAGTGAGATGACAGCCGCCACCTGGCTGGGGCGCACTTTCAATTCAAGGGCAATTTTTTCAGCGTGAAGGGTCATGAGATTTTTCTATCTGGAAAGGGATATGGAACAAGAGTTCGGATTTTATCACGCCAGCAGGCCTATTTTCCTTAAAAATCCACGCTTTGGGGTCTCCGGCAGAGAATTGACGCCAACACTTTTGGCCCATCCAGTTAAAATAAACCTGCTCATGAATCCGCGCCTGCCCATTCTGCTCCTGCTGGCAGGCCTGCTCCTGGCAGGCCTGCTCACCTTCCATGCCTACGGCCTGTCGTGGGACGAACCGCTCTTTTACGACTACGCCGAGTCCATCCCCGGCGCCTATCAGGGCTGGGATCGGCTCGATGAAAGCGTCTATGGCCGCAGCCCCAGCGACCA
>CAZNCT010000186.1:2902-6314 GCA_964571615.1 uncultured Anaerolinea sp.
TATTACGGCCCGGCCTACCTTTTGCTCGGCAAACCGCTCAAAGACGGCATCCAATCGGTTTGGGGGACAGACCCGGCTGCGGCCTGGCACCTGGTTAATTTTCTTTCCTTTCTCCTGGGCGTTTTCTTCCTCTACCGGCTGGGGACGCGCTTCCTGACCCCCGGCCTGGCTGCCGTTAACGCCGCCTTCTTTGCCCTGCAACCTTTGCTGTGGGGGCACGCCTTCATCAACCCCAAAGATATCCCCTTCATGAGCGCCTTCCTGGCCGCTGTCAGCCTGGGCCTCGACTGGATAGATGCCCTTCAGCCCGGCTCAAGCACACAACCCAGCCATTCACTCATCCCAAAAATTCTCCTGGCCGCCCTGGCCCTGGGCATGGCCTCTGCTATTCGGGTCATCGGCCCCCTGGCCGGGGTGCTGGTTTTGGTCTATTTTCTCGCCCGCCTGATGCAAGGCAACCGTTCCCACCTGGCATTCTCCGTCTTTTCCCTGGCCGTTTACAGCATGCTCTCTATCGGCCTGATGCTCGCGCTCTGGCCTTTCTTGTGGGCCGACCCGCTGAACCGCCTGCTTGAAGTCCTGCGCCACATGTCTGATAACCCGACCGAGTTGGCCGTGCTGTTTATGGGACAAATCTTCGCCGCCAACCAACTTCCGGCGCGCTACTTTCCCCAAATGCTGGCCCTGACCCTGAGCGAACCCGTCCTGCCGCTGGCCCTGCTCGGCGGGCTGTGCCTGGCCTGGCGCCTCTTCAAAAAACAACAGGATTGGGCTGCCCCGCTGACGCTTTTCTTGTGGTTTGTGCCCCTGGCGGCTTACAACATCCTGAAAGTGCCAGCCATGTATGACGGCATTCGGCACTTCCTGTTTCTACTGCCGCCGCTCTTCCTCCTGACTGGCATTGGCCTCGAGACTCTTTTGGCGGCCTTCAGGAACCGCATTTCAGTTTTCAGCAATCTGGGCCTGTTCAAAGCCTTCCGTCTTTTCGTGGTCGGGGTTTTGCTGCTGCCTGGGATATGGGGCATCCTGCGCCTGCACCCCTACCAGTACACCTACTACAACAGCCTGGCCGGGCCAACCTACCGCGTTTATGAAAACGACTACTGGCTGACCTGCTACAAAGAAGCCGTCGAGTGGGCCAAACAAAACGAACCGCAAACCCCGCTGTACGTTCAGCGTGAGTTTGCGGTTGCAGAATACTATGCCAGCGGGTTAACCCTCAGAGATTTGCGCTACGAAACCCCTGAAAGCCTGCCCGCCAATGCGCTGATGTTGTTCTCCACCCGCGCCAATCTCGACCAGAAATCGGTCTTTCGCGGGTCGCAGGTTGTTCACGCCATTGGGCGCAACGGCGTAGAATTTTGCCTGCTCAAACGCAACGATTAGCGCGCCAGACTCCAGGCGGCGGGCAGGGCCAGGGCCGCCAGGGCCAGTTTGATGACATCGCCGGGCAGGAAAGGCAAAATGCCCTTGGCAATGGCCGCTTCAGGGCCAACAAAAACCGCCAGCCACGAAGCGCCCAGGGCGTAGATAATCAGCGTCCCGGCCAGGAACGGCAGCAGCGAGGTACGCAGACTGCGCTCCAGGCCGCGCTCAGCCAACAGACCGGTGACATACGCGGCGGCGATAAATCCGAGCAGGTAGCCGCCAGTTGGGCCAAAAGCATAGGCCGCGCCCGCCGCGCCACCGGCAAAAACCGGCAGTCCGAGCGCGCCAACCAGCGTGTAAAGCGACAATGAAGCCGCGCCACGCCGCGCACCGAGCGCCGCCCCAACCAGCAGGACGGCAAACGTCTGCCCAGTCAGCGGAACAGGGGTAAACGGCAACGGAATGCGCACCTGGGCCATCAGGGCCA
Source organism: uncultured Anaerolinea sp. (assembly GCA_964571615.1). Taxonomy (GTDB): domain Bacteria; phylum Chloroflexota; class Anaerolineae; order Anaerolineales; family Villigracilaceae; genus UBA8950. The sequence goes on from CAZNCT010000186.1 coordinate 4,758, forward strand.
CCAACAGCGCGCCAGCAACAATCAACAGCAGTGAGCGGATTTTCTCATCAACAGCAGGGAAGAAACGGGTGGTAAGGGTAGGGGCAAGGGTTGTCATGGGATTGTAGATTTGAGATTGTAGATTTGAGATTGTAGATTGCAGATTGTGGATTTGATGATTGGTAAAACAGATTGGCGATAAAAAAGTTGCGTGGAAGTCGGCTCAATTTGCCTGCTGCTTCCACGCAACTTTTCGTCATCGATGACAACTCGCCAATTACTACTTCCCAAACTTGGCTTTGAGCAGGTCTTCCAGCGTCGGCTGGCCGATTTCCTGCAGCTCATAGCGCACGCGCTGGTAGGGCTTGTCAATCTTGATGATGCGGGTCAGGTCAATCGGCGTACCAATCACAACCATATCCACATCGGCGGCGGCGATGGTGGCTTCCAGGTCTTTCATCTGGGCCTCACCGTAGCCCATCGCGGGCAAAATCGGGCCGGTCTTGGGGTATTTCTCATACGTCGCGGCGATGGATTTGACCGCAAACGGGCGCGGGTCAACAATTTCAGCAGCGCCAAAGCGGCGGGCAGCCACATAACCGGCGCCATAGGCCATTTCGCCGTGCGTCAGGGTCGGGCCGTCTTCAATCACCAGCACGCGCTTGCCGCGAATTGCCTCGGGGTGGTCCACAAACAACGGAGAAGCGCCTTCAATCATGACCGCGGTCGGGTTCATCTTGCGCAGGCTTTCGCGCACCTGGATAACCTTCTCCGGGTCAGCGGTATCGACCTTGTTGATGACGAACACATCGGCCATGCGCACGTTGGTCTCGCCGGGGTGGTAGGTGCTCTCGTGACCGGGGCGGTGCGGGTCAGCGACCACAATCTTCAAATCCGATTTGTAGAACGGGAAGTCGTTGTTGCCGCCATCCCACAGGATGATATCCACTTCCTTCTCAGCGGCGCGCAAGATTTTCTCATAGTCCACACCGGCATAGACAATCACGCCATTGTCGAGGTGCGGCTCATATTCCTCGCGCTCCTCAATGGTGCACTGGTATTCATCCAGGTCGCCATAATCGGCAAAGCGCTGCACTTCCTGGGCCACCAGGTTGCCGTAAGGCATCGGGTGACGAATGGCGGCCACCTTGTAGCCCATCGAGCGCAAAATCAGCGAAACGCGGCGGGTGGTCTGGCTTTTGCCCGACCCCGTGCGCACCGCGCAAACCGAAACCACCGGCTTGGTGGATTTAATCTGGGTGTAGTTCGCGCCCATCAGGCGGAAATCGGCGCCCAGGGCATTGACAAGCGAGGCCTTGTGCATCACATATTCATGCGGCACATCAGAATAAGCAAAGACCACCTGCTCCACATTGTGCTTCTGAATCAATTCGGGCAGGTCTTCCTCGGCATAAATCGGAATTCCGGCAGGGTACAGTTCCCCGGCCAACTCCTTCGGGTACTGGCGGCCCTCAATATCCGGAATCTGAGTGGCGGTAAAAGCAACAACTTCATAATCCTTGTTCCCGCGGAAGAAGGTGTTGAAGTTGTGGAAGTCGCGCCCGGCGGCTCCCATGA
>CAZNCT010000187.1:0-6132 GCA_964571615.1 uncultured Anaerolinea sp.
AAAAGTGTACCTTATGACTGACCCTTTCAGTTCAGATGTACGGTAGAGAAGAAATCATCAAAAAGTACGAAATCGAGGTCGCCGAAAACGAGGAATCCGCCAGCCTGCCCGGCGTCGGACAAGTCGGCCTGCTTGGCACCGGAATGATTTTCTTTGAGCGCGGTGAAAACGGCAACACCCTCGTTCTGCTGGCAGACAGCAGTGAAAACCTTGAAACCCTGGTTGGCCTGTTTATGGATGGCGAACTGTACGCCTGCGTGCTTCAAGACGACATTGGTATTTGCGCCCTGGGCGAAGGCGGCGAATATCAAGACCTGCACGAAGAGTATTACCAGGAAGAGCAGGAAGGTGTCGAACTTGCGCCCGAGCCAACCCCCACCCCGGCGGGCTAAAAGAAGGGGAATCAAAAAAAACGGTGGAGGCTTCCTCGGCCTCCACCGTTTTTTGCTGCGTGTGGGCGCTAATTATCAAGCGCACCCTGATTGACCCAATCGACCAGGATTTGAATCTGCTCATTGGGCAGTTTGGGGGCGCGGCGCGGCATTTCGCCGGTAATCACCTGAATAATCAGTTCACTGTCGTTGGCATTGCCGGGCAGAATGACAGCCCCTTTTTCAGAACCGCTCATCAGCGAGGCATACGTCCGCAGGTCGAGGCCATCTTCACGGCGGCTGCCGCCGTGACAGCGCACGCAACTGCGCTCAAAAATCGGCAGGACATCGTTCTTGAAACTGACCCCGCCAGCCGCAGCCATTTCAGCAGTCGGCGCGGCGATTGTTTCGGTGGGCAGAACAGGCGCAAGAGGCGCCTCGGTCGCCGGGGCGGAGGCCGTCTGGGGGGCATCGGTCGGCGCGGAGGTTGCGGCAGGGGCGCTGGCGCAAGCCGCCAGCACAAATACCAGGCCCAACAGGGCGGTGATGACAAACAGGCGGGATGAAACGCTCATTAAGGCTCCTCTCTCAAAACCAGACACACAATAGGTGAGCCAAATTATACCTATCTGGTCTGATTTCTCTGGGAGCCGGTCAGAGACTCTTACAAAAGTCTTATCTTCTGTCTGCTTACCCGTAGCGGCGCACCACCAGGACAGCGTTGTGACCGCCAAAGCCAAAAGCGTTGCTAATCGCAACCTCCACTTTCTGTTCGCGGGCTTTGTTGGGAATGTAGTCCAGGTCACACTCGGGGTCGGGGGTTTCGTAGTGGATGGTCGGCGGCAGAATGCCCTCGCGCACGGCCTGAACGCAGAAAATCGCCTCCAGCGCGCCGGTGGCGCCCATCATATGCCCGGTCATGGATTTGGTGGAGGAGACCGGAATTTTGTAGGCCAGGTCGCCAAAAGCGGCTTTGATGGCTTTGGTCTCGGCGGCATCGTTGAGCGGGGTGGCCTTGCCGTGAGCGTTGATGTAACCGACCTGCTCGGGCCGCACCCCCGCTGATTCGAGCGCCAGGCGGATGGCCTTGGCCCCGCCTGCGCCGTTCTCATCGGGGGCGGTGACGTGGAAAGCGTCGGCAGTGGCGGCATAACCGGCCATTTCGGCCAGAATGTTTGCGCCGCGCGCCCGGGCGTAAGACTCACGCTCCAGCACCAGCACTGCCGCGCCCTCGCCCATCACCAGACCATCGCGGTTTTTATCAAAGGGCTGAGGGGTCATCGAGTAATCGTTGTTGCGGCGGCTCATCGCACCGATGCGGTCAAATGCACCAACGCCGGTGGCACAAATGGTTGCTTCGGCGGCCCCGGCCAGCACCACATCGGCCACGCCAGCGCGCAGCATCATCATAGCCGTCCCAATGCCATCGGCACCCGAAGCGCAGGCCGAAGCCACTGAGAACGATGGCCCTTGCAGGCCAAATTCGATGCCAATCATGCCCGAGGCGCCATTCGGCATCAGCATTGGAATCAGAAAGGGGCTGACCTTGCGCGCGCCTTCGTCCTTGAGGGTAAAAATGGCATCTTGAACCGATTTCAGGCCGCCAATGGCCGAGGAAACCACCACGCCAACCCGCCCGGCATTTTCGGGCGTGACCTGCAAGCCCGACATTGTCAGGGCTTCTTTTGCGGCAGCAATGGCAAACTGCTCAAAGCGGTCGCGCCGGCGGGCTTCCTTGCCATCCATGTAGCGGGTAGGGTCGAAGTTTTTGACCTCGCAGGCAATCTTGACATTCCACTCTTGCTGCCAGGTTTCGGTATCGAAGAGCGTAATTGGCCCAACACCCGAAACGCCGTTGAGCGCACTGCGCCAGGTTTCTTCAATGCCCTGACCAATCGGGTTGACAGTGCCCATGCCAGTGATGACGATTTTTTCCATAATAAATTCTCCTGAAAAAGAAAGACGCCCGCCAGGGCGTCTGTGCTTTATTTTGGCTGGTATTTCAGCCCGGAGCCGGTCAGCAGGACGACGACCGGGTCGGGCAAGCCGGGCAGGGTTTGCTCCAGCGCGTTCCAGACCGTTGCAGACGTTGGCTCTACATATAACCCCCGTCGGGCGAGTTGGTCGCGCCCGGGCAGAATATCGGTTTCGTCCACCGCAACAAACTCGCCGTGACCCAATTCGGCTATCTGAAGCAAGGCGCCCGCTCGCAAGGGCATACGGATTCGGATGCCCTCGGCAACCGTCTGCCCCTCGATGACGAAGCCCAGAGCCGAGGGGCCAGCCGTGGAAAGCACCCACATCGGGGCGCAGGCACGGGCCTGGACGCCGACCATGCGCGGGATTCTCTCCATCAGCCCGGCGCGCTGTAAGGCCAGAAAGCCGCGATACAGCCCAAGGAACAACCCACCCTGCCCAACCGGGCAGAGCACCGCCCCCGGCGCGCCGCCGATTTGCTCGTAGATTTCGTAGGCGGCGGTGGCGTACCCGGCCAGGACGTGCGGCATCCAGGCATGGCTGGCGTAGGCGGGCAGTTTTTGGGGCAGGAGTTTTGCCAGCCCGGAGGGCGGATTGACGGCTTTTTCAACGGCGCGCGAGACATCGGAGCGCGCGCCTTCGATGGGGAACATCTGGGCGCCATAGGCGCGGATTTGCTCCAGTTTGGGGCCAGAGGCCGCAGCCGGGACATAGACCCCGGCCTCGAACCCGGCCCGGGCGGCGTAGGCGGCAAAGGAGGCCCCGGCATTGCCGGAGGAGTCTTCGACGGCGGCGGTAGCGCCGCGGCTTTTGAGAAAGGTGAGCAAAACCGTCATGCCGCGGTCTTTGAAAGAGCCGCTCGGGTTGAGATATTCGCACTTAAACGCTACCCGACGTCCGAGCGCGTCAGCGAAAAGGAGCGGGGTGCGGCCTTCGCCCAACGAAACGGGAGCCAGGCTGGGGGCCAGTCCGCCAAACGCATGGCGGTAGCGCCAAAGCCCGGGCTGGGACGAATCGACCTGCGCGGGGTCATATTCGGGCCAGGTTTTCCAATCAAAAAGCCCGCCGCACTTGGGGCATTTATAGGGCGCGCCAGAGTCGGGGTAGGGACGTCCGCAATTGGTGCAGGTGATGGTCATCTCAGGCGTCTCTTTTGTTCGAGAATTTTTTTGTAAACGGGTTGCGGGTCTTGCAGAAAGGCAAAGGCAGGGGAGATTTTTTCGCCCAGGCGCGGCCAACCGCCGCCGGTGTACATCCAGGCCTGGGGGGCGAGCGGGCCAAAGACGATGTTGCCGCTGCCGTCTTTAAGCAGGTCGAGGTGGATTTCTTTTTGCCCGGCGAGGGGCAGGCTGGTAAGGGTGGCGCGGAACAAGCCGGTGTGGATGAGAATGCGCCGGTCGGTGAGGGCGTAGTGGGCGAAGTAGCGGTAGGCAGCATCGACCAGAAAACGCAGGCCGAGGATGTAGGCGGCAACGGCCAGCGAGAAGATGCTCCAGAGTTTTTCCTGGGTCGGGAGGGGGCTGGCGAGGGTGTCGTACTCAATCCAGATGGCGATAACTGCCCAGAGGATGCTGAAGGGGATGAAGAAAATATCGGAGCGGTGCAAGAGGAAGCCCTGGCGGGGCTTGCCGCTCCAGAGTATTTTTTCGCCGGGTTCGAGGAATTGCTGGAAGATGGGGTGGGTTTCGGGCATGTAGGTGTGGGAACTGAAAAGTGTTGAAAAAACTTTTGGACACGGATTTCACGGACTCGTGCCCATGCAGGGTATTGTACGGTTTTTTTACTATTCTATGGACTGAACAGTTGTATTTTTCAGGTTACGCAAAAAATAAAAAATCCGCGCAATTCCGCGTGCCGAAGGCCCGTGACATCCGTGTACTTCTTTACTCACCCGGTTTGGGGTGGTATTCGCCCTCGACCCATTCTTCGCCATCGGGCTTGATTTCCTTCTTCCAGACCGGGACGATTTCTTTGAGCCGGTCAATGCCGTAGCGGGCGGCTTCAAAGACGCCGGTATCGCGGTGGGCGGCGGTGCAGGCAATCAGAACGGTAGGCGTGCGCGGGTAGAGTTTTCCGATGCGCTGGACGATGGCAATGCCTTCGACGACCGGCCAGCGGGCGCGAATTTCTTCGGCAACCTGTTTCATCTTGGCTTCAGCCATCGGCTTGTAGGCTTCGTATTCAAGATAGATGGTTTCGTGCGGGTCGCCGCGCCCAGTGACGCCGCGCACCATGCCGGTAAAAATCGCCGCCGCGCCAGTGGAGGTGAGAGTAATGGCATCGAGCAGGGCATTCAGGTCAATTTCGTCTTCGGTAATGGAGGTGATGAGAGGAAACACGGAGTCAAAAATCTCCTGATTTTTGACTCCAACGTCAGAAGACGCTGGAGTCCAGATTATCCCCCCGAAACGGGCGGGAAGAAAGCGATTTCGGCCCCGGCAGGGATTTCATCTTCATCGAAGCGGTATTCGTGGTTAATCGAGGCCAGGCAATGTTCCATCAACTGCCAATCGATGTTGGGGAAGTTTTCAACCAGCAGAGCTTTGAGTTGCAGAATGGTTGTGCCGGGCGCAACTTCCATCTCGGTGGCGCGAGTCCCGGCTTTGTCGCGCAGGGTGGCAAAGAAGAGAATTTTGATACGATTCATGGGTCTCCAAAATTAAACACATCCCCAGATTTTCCGCCGCGTTTTTCAACCAGACGGATGTTCTGAATTTTCATGGTTTTTTCGGCGGCCTTTGCCATATCATAAACCGTCAGCGCAGCGACCGAGACGGCGGTCAGGGCCTCCATTTCGACCCCGGTTTTGCCAATCGTTTTGGCGGTGGCCTGAATCTGCACCCCCGGCAGGGATTCATCGAGGGACAGTTCCACGTCCACTTTGGTCAGAGCAATCGGGTGGCAAAGCGGAATCAGTTCCGAGGTCCGTTTGGCAGCCTGAATACCGGCGATTTTGGCAACCGTCAGCACATCGCCTTTTTTCATCTGTCCATCGCGGATGAGGGCCAGGGTTTGGGGCTTCATCAAAATTTCGCCGCGCGCAATCGCGGTTCGTTCGGTGTCGTCTTTGTGGCCGACATCGACCATGTTGGCGCGTCCGTGCTCGTCGAGGTGGGTCAGGGAGGTCATGGCTGGAATTATACCGTAGGGGTGATATAATCGCCCCGCTATGGACTTAAACATCGCCAGCCACCAGACCGGCAACTACACCGTCCAGATTCCCGTGTACGAGGGGCCGCTGGATTTGCTCTTGCAGTTAATCGAACGCGCCGAGTTGGATATTACCGCCGTCTCGCTGGCGATGGTGACTGACCAGTACCTGAAGCACATCCGCGCCATGCAGGAGGCCAAAGCCGAGGAGATTTCAGCCTTCCTGGTGATTGCCGCCAAACTGATTCAGATTAAATCTGAGGCCCTGCTGCCGCGTCCACCCGCGCGCGAGGCGGGCGAGGAAGACCCGGCAGAAAACCTGGCGCGCCAACTGCGCATTTACAAACGCTTCAAAGAAATTGCCAACTGGATGGAAGAACGCGAAAAAGCCGGTCTGCGCTCCTACCTGCGCCTGGCGCCGCCGCCCAAAATTGAAGGACGGCTCGATTTGAGCGACATCACCATCGAAGACCTGCTCAAAGCCGCCGAAAGCATCTTCCTGAACGAACGAGAGAAACAAGCCCTCGGCACGGTCATCTCGGCCCCCAAAGTCACCATCCGCGAGAAAATTGCCTATATTTCGGAACACCTGAGCAATTTTCTCGCGGATGGTGACTTTGGGGGAAAGAGTGTA
>CAZNCT010000188.1:0-4995 GCA_964571615.1 uncultured Anaerolinea sp.
GAACAAATCTCTCAGCCCCAGGCCAATGTGCTGTTCCCCGCTCTGCTCTCCATGATGCTTTACCAGATGATACAGAACCAGCAACAGCACCAACAGGAAGCCGAGCAGTTTTGGCTGATGAACGAGCCAGCCAACGATATCCCATCTTTCCCAGACAACACCTGGGACATGTAGCCGACTAGGAACCCACTATGCACAAAAAACTCCTCACCCTGTCCCAAATTTCTTTGCTGGTTGTTTTCGGTGCCTTGTTTGGGTTTTCAACGGACGCACGCTACAACATCTGCGCTGGTGTTTTGCCCCTTTGTCTGGCCTGGCCCTGGCTAGTAGGTTTGATGGTCAGCGCTGTCGGCCTGTTGTTTCTCGCCCAGGATTTGAAATGAAAACTGTTTTTCCGGTCATTATTGTTCTGTTGGTATTGCTTACAGCTTGTGGAACCCTACCCGAGCCGATGCCTACCGTCACGCCAACTGGAAGCCCCGATGTTTATCAACTAGCTCTGGGAAACATCCAGGCTCAGGCCACCCTCGAAGCGATGCAGGCCACTTCCCAGGCGCTTGCAGCCAATCTCACTTCCACCGCCTATGCTCCCACCCAACGAGCAATCGAGACGGCGACTGAACGCGCCTGGACTGTAGCGGGTTGGACGGCAACTGCGGCGGTTGAGCAAACATCTACGGCCAGCAGTGGCACGGCCACTGCACAGGCCTGGACACCCACCCCGAACTTCACTGCAACCGTTGAAGCCGCTGCAGCGAGTGCTCAAGCCACGGCTTTACACGGTCAGGCCGTCAGTGTGGAACTGGCGGTTGAGCGCGAACGAATGATGAACAAGGTGCAAGCGGTTGCGCCCTGGGCCGTTCTTGGTGTGACTTTCATATTCGTGCTGGTGCTGGCTTTTCGCTGGAGCAAAGTCCGCCCGGTGCAGCGGGATGCGCGAGGTGATGCTCCGCTTTTGGTCATCGACGGCAAAGTCTACGATGCAGATCGCAATCCGTACCCGCTGGTGGATTTGTCCGGAAAAAAGCCGCATATTCCAGCGCTCACCGCGCCCGAAATGCAAAGTGCCACCACCGCGCGCGACCAGATGATCGACCTGGCCACGCGCGGCGGACAGGGACAGGCCAACCCACAACGCAAAACACTTTCCCAAAAGATGGCCGCGCAGAACATCCTGCCGCAGCTTGCGCAGGTGCGGATACTCCCACCCGAACAAGCCAGACCGCTGCTTGGTGATGTCATTCCCGGGATTGTGCGCGACGCCATCGAAACAGATTTGAACGAAGCAGGAGAAACCCATGTCTCGACAACCGAATGAATTGAATATCTCTCAACGTGAAATGCGCCTGGCGGAAACTGTCTCCCGCCAACTTACCAGCGCCTTGATGCGCCGCAAACTGCAACCAGCCTTCAGCAATTTCTACATTACGCACCTGGCTGGGATGACCCCGCTGATTGCAGTTCTGGATACCGCCAAAATCGGTGATCACAGTCCTTACGTCAGCGCCGATTTGCTCCACCAGTTGAGCACCGACCTGGGCGGTTTACCGGTCTATCTCTCAAACCACAGTGGCATCCGTTATGTCATCCTGCTCTCTCCGTTGCCCAAACTGCCTCGCCGGGTCGATTTGCCCCTGGATGTGCCGCGCGGCAAACTGGCAATTGGTGTCCGGTTCACTGGCCAGCCGGTGCTGTTGGACTGGGAAACCTTTCTGCACCTGGCGGTACTGGGGAATACCGGTTCTGGGAAAAGCATTTTTCTGCAATCCCTGGTTTCGCAAGCCATCCGGGACGAGATGCAACTTCTACTCTCGGATATCGACCAGACTACCTTTGGAATGTTCGAAAATCACTCCCACCTGGCCGCCCCAATAGCCAGTACTCCACAAGAGGCCTTTGGCTTGATCGAGAAAGCCCTGTCTGAATGTGATCGGCGTGCCGAGCTGTTCAAAACCTTTTCGGAACGCCCGCAGAAAATCAGCGAGTACAACGCCTTGGCCGTAAAGCAATCTCGTGAGCCTCTGGCCAGGATGCTGGTTGTGCTGGATGAAGCCAGCAGTGTGCTAACTGCCCTGGGTGGCGCGAAAGGCGCAATGGGTCAGGCCCTGGCGACCCTTGGCTGGCGCGGACGGAAATTCGGTATTCACTTTGTTTTTGCCGCCCAGGAATTCACGAAGGATATCGTCGGCCCAGTGCGCGACCAGGTTGGCATGACGCTCTGCTTCCGGGTGCGTAACGGTCAGATGGCTGAGCGGATGGGATGCAAAGGCGCAGAACGTATTCCCGAAAATCGCCCTGGCCTGGCGATCAGCGACCGGCATGGCCCCATCCAGACCTACTTCGTGGAGCAATCCGCTCTGGGCGTTCAACAAAGCCTGTTGCCAGTTGTCACTGAAGTTGAGCAGGCCTTGTTCACCCGCGCCGCCAAAGAGACCGCCGGGCGACTCTCCATCCCGATCCTGGTGGGATGGGGGCAGCGTGAACGGGCAGCTCGCCAACTGCTCGAAAACTGGGAATTGCGCGGCTGGGTTGTCCGTGATCCGCAACGCGATAACGCTCGCTATATCACGGCCAAACTGGCCGAAATTTTGCCCCCATTGCATGGGGACGCGTCAAACCGTCCAACCGGTCAAACCCCGTCAAACCTGGTTCGGTAACGTCAAACCATTGTCAAACCCAAAAAGGAGTAACTTAAGCATGGAATCCAACCTTATTCATCTCGGCATCGATGCTGGCAACGGCGCCTTTAAACTGTTCGGCGCATCTGGTGGCTTGGAAGTTGTCTCCCAAGTTGCCACCAATGGCACCCAGAAAGTCTTGTCTACCCTTGGCCTGCGCAAGTCCAAAGCCCCACTCGCTATCCACAATGAGCAGGGCTCGTTCTATGTTGGGGCTGGGTCTCACAGCTATGGCCGCCCGGTTGAGAACCTTGACGTGGATCGTTTCAACGGCACGCCCGAAATGAAGGCGTTGCTACATGGCTCCCTGACTCGCTACCAGCAGCGCTACGGCAATTTCGGTGTACCGCTCTCGGTGGTGGTTGGCTTGCCCAATGAGGTACTTACCGGCGACCTGGCCGAGCAGAATGTCGAGAATGTCAAACGCTGGCTGCGCGGTGCTCATACCTGGACGGCGGATGACCAGGCCTACAGCCAGGAAATCGCCGATGTGAAAGTTGCCAGTCAGGTGACCGGTGGGCTGTTCGACTACCTGCTCGATGCTACAGGTCGTTCCATCCCCGAACGTCAGGGAGCCTTCAAAGGCGAGGTCGGGGTCATTACCATCGGCTTTGGAACGGTGGAACTGATGGTCGTTCAAAACCGTGAAATTGTCCAGCGTTTCACTTCGGGTGCAACTTCCGGGGTGCGCCGCCTGCTTGAAATTGTCAACGGCCAGCGCCTGTACTCGCTGGGTGAACTTGACTTGCAGCTGCGCGCCGGGCAGCTCGATATCCGCGAAGCCCTGCCGATTTGGGAACGTGAAGTGACCGGTGTGATCGAAAAGCAGTGGGGCACGGCCTGGAAGCGCTTTGCCGTGGTGCTGATCATGGGTGGCGGCGCGGTTTTACTCAAAGATACTCTGCCGTACCGTTTCAATGGTCGCGCCTACATGCCGGATGAACCCGTCCAGGCCATTGCCCGTGGTTTGTATCGTCTGAGCCTGGCTCAGCAGGTTCGCAAGGGTAAGTAGATGGCTCGCGGACGACCATCTCTCGGAGGCCAGACCTGGGATTGCCAGGTGCATCTGCGCTTGAGGGTGGGCGAGGATGACGATTTGATCGCCTTCCTGGGCAAAATCCCGGCGCGCCGGCGTGCGAGCGCCATCAAAGCTGCCTTGCGCAGCGGTGGGATGAGTCTGAACCAGGTTGTCGATGGCAATGCCGAGGATGAACTGCTCTCTGCCCTGGATGATTTTCTCAAATAACAGGTATCCAAAAATTCACGCCATTTTTTGGATACCCGGAAATCCCCGGCCATAAACCGGGTCAATCACGGAAAAATGAATGGAAACTTTACACGCTTTTGAAACTTATTTGCACGAACAGGATTGCGCGGTACTGACCGTGCGCGGCTACCTGGCTGATCTGGAACACTTCTCACTCTGGTTCAACCAGACTAATGCCGAAGCATTTTCCCCAGAGCGCCTGACCCCGACTGATGTCAAGGCCTACAGGCAGTACTTGCTGATGGTGGAACGTCGCAAGGCATCGACGGTCAACCGCCGCCTGGCCGCGCTCTCGGCTTATGCTAAATGGGCGCTGGCTACTGGACACATCCAAAGTGACCCTACCAGCAATGTGAAGGCTGTTAAGCAGGTCGCGAATGCTCCAAAGTGGTTGGACAAGCAGGAACAGTATGCCTTGCAGCGCGCCATCGAACGTGACCTGCAACTCTCCAAACTGCGCTACCCCAAACGCTGGGTGACCCGCCGCCGAGATGCCTCGCTGACGCTGTTCCTGCTCAACACCGGTCTACGATTGAGCGAACTAACTGCCATGTGCCTGGGTGATGTTCAACTCTCGGAAAGGAAAGGTTTGCTCGTGGTGCAAAAAGGGAAGGACAGTAAACAGCGCATCATCCCGCTCAATACCGAGGCGCGCAAGGCCTTGCAACACTGGTTGGAGGTGCGCCCGACTACTGCCAGTGACTTTGTTTGGGTGGCAGTGGAAGGGGAGCAGGATGGGTTAAGTGGGCGTGCCATCCAGCGTATTTTGCAGCGCTATGCCCAGGAAGCCGGGCTGGATGAACTGACCCCGCATATTTGCCGCCATACATTTGCCAAGAACCTGGTCAACCAGGATGTTGGGTTGGAGAAGGTTGGTGCTTTGCTCGGCCATGCCAACCTGAACACCACCCGTTTGTATGTTACCCCCGATGCCCGCGATCTGGAATTCGCAGTCGAAAAACTCAATTAACCAAGGAGAAAACCAATATGGACTTAAGAAGTAACGCCGCCGAGGGCAAGTCGGCGGCTCATCACAACAACGCTGGTCAG
>CAZNCT010000188.1:5016-6053 GCA_964571615.1 uncultured Anaerolinea sp.
AGGCGTTCATTACTACTTGCCATTATAGCACTATCCCAACGCACCATTTCTTGTGCGCAGTGATTTGGGGGCAGCCATGCTAACCCGCCGCATGCAAATTCAGGCAATTGCCGATACCCTGGCCGGGCTGGAGGTGCAAGCCCAAATCAAAGACTTTGAGATGCCCTGGCAGTTGTGCTGGCAGGCTGTCACTGGTGCACAGCCAGGGCAGGCGCACGATGCCCTGTTAAAGGCAATCTCCGGATTCCCAGAAGCCCAGCAAATCATGGAAACCATCCTGGCCATTCGTCCCGGCTACCGTCCGGAAATCCAATCCCTGGAGGACATCGCGCCTGGCCTGCCGCCGATCGAATGGGTCTGGGACGGCTGGATCCCGCGTGGTCTACTGACCGTTCTGGGTGCATCACAGGGCAGTGGCAAAAGCTTCGTCGCCACCGACCTGGCTTATCGCATCATTCACAACCAGGGGTTCCCGAACGGCTCCCCAATCAAGCGCCCGGGCGCGAATGTCATTTATGTCGATGCCGAGATGGTGCCGCAGATTTTGAACGAACGCGCCCAGAACTATGGCATGGATCGCAGCAAGTTGTTCCTGATGCTGGCCGAACCGGGAGAGATGATCGATTTAGGTAAGCCACATTACCAGGAACGTCTGAGTGAGATGACCTATATTCTCCAACCGGAGTTGATCATCATTGACTCGCTTTCATCCATTCACAATGGCGGTCAGAACAACGTTGAGGATGTTCGTTCCCTGATTGGTTACCTGACCCGTCTGGCGGGTTGGGCCAACTGCGGGCTGGTGCTGGTGCACCACATTCGCAAACCAGCCGGAGGAGGCCAGCGCATGATGAACGTTGATCCAGGGATGGAGGATTTGAGCGGTACAGGCTACATCACCCAGCAGGCCCGCGTGGTATTGGGTCTGCATGTCGTTCAGACCGGCCCAAAATTTGATCCAAATGGCCCGCGTGCATTCAAGATGCTCAAGAACAGCATCGGCCAGTATCCCGAGCCGCTCGGTTTTTCCTTCGCGC
>CAZNCT010000189.1:0-5987 GCA_964571615.1 uncultured Anaerolinea sp.
TGGATTCTTTCGCTGGGGCATGTTGACGATTGTCTGGGCCTTTGCCCTGGGCGGTATTCTGGTCAAGCTTTTTTACATGGGCGCCCCACGCTGGATTTCAGCCGGAATCTATGTGCTGATGGGTTGGTTGTGTCTGATGGCTGCTGGTGAACTGAGCGCCGCATTGACCCCTTTTGCGCTCACCTGGCTGATAGCAGGGGGGATTATCTACACCCTGGGCGCAGTGGTTTACGCTACCAAAATGTTTGACTTCATCCCCGGCAGGTTTGGTTTTCACGAAGTCTGGCATATCTTTGTTCTGCTGGGTGCAGCGGCGCACTTTCTTGCGGTGCTTGGCGTGGTGATGCCCGTTTAGCATCTGCCTGTCTGAATACAATTTTTTGGGGTGCATTGACCCCGTCCAGATATCAACTTCTGGGCGGGGTTTTTCTTTAGTTTCTTTGCTGCGCTTCTAAATACTACCCGTTTGGGTAATGGGCGGGTCATATCCCCAAAACTATAATCCGGGCCGTTACAGCAATTTTGAACCTATTTTCTCAACCAACTCAGAGAAGGAGAATATACAATGGCTAAAACTGTAAAAGATGTCATCGAAATGGGCAAAAATGTCAAGATGGTGGATATCCGCTTTGTTGACCTGCCTGGCACCTGGCAGCACTTCACCATCCCGGTTCGCCGCCTGGATGAAGACCTGTTCAACGAAGGCCTGCCCTTCGATGGTTCCTCCATTCGTGGTTTCCAGGAAATCCACGAATCGGATATGCTCCTGCTGCCCGACCCCGACTCGGCTTTCATTGACCCGGTCGCTGAAATTCCGACCCTCGTGCTGACCTGCAACGTTCACGACCCCATTACCCTTCAGCCTTACAGCCGCGACCCGCGCTATGTCGCCAAAAAAGCCGAGGCTTATCTCAAGCAGACGGGGATTGCAGATACAGCCTTCTTTGGCCCCGAAGCGGAATTCTTCATCTTCGACAACGTCCGCTATGCCAGCAGCACCAACGAAGCCTTCTATGAAATTGACAGCGTCGAAGGCTGGTGGAACAGCGGACGCGCCGATGGCAAGAATTTTGGCGGTCAGATTTTGCCCAAGCGCGGCTATTTCCCTGTCCCGCCGACCGATACCCTGACCACTGTGCGCGGCGAAATTGTCATGGCCCTCGAAGCCGCTGGCGTGACGATGGAAGTTCACCACCACGAGGTTGCAACCGCTGGGCAGGTTGAGTTGGGCATGCGCTTCAACACCCTGACCCGCATGGCCGACCAGCTCTTGCTTTACAAATATATTGCCAAGAATGTGGCTCGCAAGAACGGCAAGACCGTCACTTTTATGCCCAAGCCCCTGTTTGGCGATAATGGCTCGGGTATGCACGTTCACTCCTCGCTCTGGAAGGGTGATACCAATGTCTTCTTCGATGCCAGCGGCTACGCCGGTCTTTCTGAGACCGCCAAGTACTACATCGGCGGCCTGCTCAAGCACGCTCCGGCTCTTCTGGCGCTGACCTCGCCGACCACCAATTCCTACCGCCGCCTGGTTCCTGGCTTCGAGGCACCTGTCAACCTGGCCTACTCGCAGCGCAATCGCTCGGCCATTTGCCGCATTCCGGTTACCAAGAGCAGCAAGGCCAAGCGCGTTGAGTTCCGCGCCCCCGACGCTTCCTCCAACCCCTACCTGTGCTTTGCCGCTATCATGATGGCTGGCCTGGACGGTATCCAGAACCGGATTGACCCCGGCGACCCCTCGGACAAAGACCTGTACGAACTGCCCGCCGAAGAAGCAAAGCTCATCAAGCAGGTTCCGGCCTCTCTCGACGCCGTCTTGAACGCTCTCGAAGCCGACCACGAGTTCTTGCTCAAAGGTGATGTCTTCACCAGCGACCTGCTCGAAGCCTACATTGCTTACAAGCGTCAGGTCGAAGTAGACCCGGTGCGCTTGCGCCCGACCCCCTACGAATTCAGCCTGTACTTCGACGTGTAATCGCTGGCGTTTGAAGTCTCTGGCTTCAAATTTCTGGCAATCTCCCGTTCTGTGAACCAAGCCACAGAGCGCACAGAGAAGATTGAGTTTTCTCAAAGTATCTGTGTTCTCTGTGGCATCTTTTTTCCCGGTGATACAATTCCTTGCATGGATGTCCGTATGCCGCATATTGAACCCGATCCGCGCCTGTTAGATGCCCTTGCCAGTCTGAATCAAATTGGCGAGGCCATGAACCATATCGGCCAGGACGGCGCTGTCAGTGTTGAGACAGCCCTGAAAATGATTGTTGAAAGCGCCACCCGGGTTGTGCCTGGCGCCTCGGCGGTGATTTACAGTTACGATGCGCACGCCGGGGCTTTTGACCCCGATTCGCGGGTTTCGGCGGGCGAGTGGGATCAATCGGCCACCGGAGACCAACCCCGTCCTGCGGGCCTGGGCATGCGCGCCATCCGCGAACGGCGCCGGGTGCTCTCGCAGGAAGATGCCAGCGCCGAAATTCACCCTGTCCGCGCCCAGGCGGGGGCCAAATCGATGTGCGTTTTTCCGCTCGTGGTGGCCGATGAGCCGGTTGGCGTTTTATATGTTTACCTGCTCGATGAGCGCCCCTTTAGCCAGCTTGAACTTTTGATGCTCGATAACTTTGTCAACCTGGCGGCCATGGCCATCTACCATGCCCACCATTTGACGCGCATGCAAAAAAATCTCTCGCGCAAAGAAGACGAGCTCAACCGCCTGCGCCGCGCTGGCTTGTTGATTTCATCTCGTCTGCGTCTGGAAGACACCCTCAAGGCCATTTTGCAAATGGCGCTTGAAGTGACCAATGCCCAGTATGGCATCTTTCGCTTGCTCGACCCCAGCGGTGAGTTTTTGGTGATGCGTGCCATTGCTGGTGAACATCTCAATCGTCCGCTGGTTGAGGCCTTGCCGGTCAATGCCAACAGTGTCATGTCATGGGTGGCGCGCAATCGTCAGCCGATTTGTATTGCCGATTTGAGCGCCGAACCCTGGTCGCAAATTTATTATCCGCTCGATGCTGGCCTGCAAATGCGTTCTGAGTTGGCTGTCCCGTTGATTGGCGCCAGCGGCAGGCTCGAGGGGGTCTTGAACCTCGAAAGCCCGCTGATTGGCGGTTTTGGCGAGGACGATAGCCACCTCTTGCAAGCCCTGGCAACCCAGGCGGTTATCGCCATTCAGGAAGTGCGCCTGCTCGATGCTCTTCAGGAAGTTGCCCGCCTGCTGCTTAGCCAGCCGTATCAGAAAGTGCTTCAACACCTGGCGAAACTCGCCTGCGACCTGCTCGATGCATCTGCCAGTTCCATCTGGTCGCTCAAAGGGGATGAACTTGTCCTCGATGTCTCCTCCGGCGGCTACCAGCACGGAGAGCGGATTCCGCTTCATGGCAGCCTGACTGGCGAGGTGGTGCGCAGCGGGCAGCCACTCGTCGCCCATGACCTGCGCGCCGACTCACGCTTTCACCGTCCAGACCTGGCCCAGGCACAAAACTGGCTGCGAGCGCTGATTGTCCCGCTCTTGCCCGGCGATGGTAAACAACCCCTGGGCGCTTTTAGCGTTTACAGCTCCAGCGCAGCCACCGGTCATTTCGCAGAATCGGAATGGGATAAAAAAGTTCTGGTCTGTCTGGCCGATTATGCTGTTTTGGCCTACCAGAATGCTGCCCGTCAGGAAGCCCTGCTGGCGGCCCAGGAACAACGCTCGATTGCCGAGACTTTTGCGGCAGTTGGTGATATTGCCTCAAAGCTCCTGCATCATCTCAACAACAAAGTGGGCACGATTCCGGTTCGTATTCAGGGCATCGAAGACAAGTGCGAAGATGTCCTGGCTGCCAATTCGTATCTTTCGCATAACCTGGATGAGATTGAGCGCTGCGCTACCGAAGCCATGCAGAGTGTGCGCGACAGCCTCTTGCACCTGCGTCCCATTCGGCTTGAGCCGGTGCTGGTTGCCCCACGCATTCAGGAGGCTATACACGCCACTCATCTGCCACCTGGCATTTATGTTCATCTTGAAGCCCTCGAGAGCCTTCCGATGGTTATGGCAGGCGGCAGTACGCTGACTCTTTTGTTTACCAACCTGCTTGAAAACGCAGCCGACGCAATGGACGGACAGGGACGCATTCAGATTAGTGGACGTTCGGACGAAAAATGGGTCGAAATCAGTGTCAGCGATAACGGCCCGGGTATTCCACCGCATTTGCACGAACACATTTTTGAACTCAATTTCTCGGGGCGTGGCGCCTCAAGGCCAGGAAAACTGGGATTTGGTTTGTGGTGGGTCAAAACCCTGATGACCCGCCTGGGTGGCTCGGTCAGCGTTGAAAGTGACGGGCTGCACGGCACAACCTTTCGCCTGCGTCTGCCACGCGCCGGGGTCGATGAGCGAGGCATTCCATGAACCCGGCAGCCTTACGAGCCCTGGTGGTCGAGGACGACCGCTCCTGGCAATCCATTCTGGTTGAATTGTTGGCCGATGCTGGTCTCGAGGTAGATACTGCTTCCAATCTCGAGCAGGCCAGCCGCCTGCTGCGCGAGAACCCGCATCGGGTTGCAATTGTTGACCTTTCTCTGGAAGGCAGTGACCACCGTAACCGTGACGGCCTGCGCATTCTCGAAGCCATCCGCCGCCACGACCCGGCCTGCCGCACCATTTTACTGACCGGTTATGCCACTGTTGAACTGGCTGTCAGCGTCTTAACCGAGTATGGGGCCTACACCTTTTTGCGCAAAGAGAGTTTTCACCGCGCCCAATTTCGTGAACTGATTCAACGCATTTTGGCTAGTGCGCCCGTGTCCCTGGCCTCGGAGGAGCGCAATGTGTCCATAACGGCTGCCCGCCCGGGTGAGTCCGCCGCGGGAGCAGCCTCGGGTGGTTTGCGCGCCTTACTCGTCGAAGACGATGCCGGTTGGCGCAGCATCCTATCCGAAATCCTGAGTGACCTGGGCTACCAGGTGCGGCCCTGCAACAGTTTTGGAGAAGCCACCGGCTGTTTGCGGCGCGAAAAATATCAACTGGCTGTCGTTGACCTGTCTCTAGCCGGTTCGAGCCTGCGCGAAGTTTTCCACATTGACGAATCGCTGGAAGGATTTCAGTTGCTTTCCAGCACCAAAACCGCCAACATTCCCACCATTGTGGTTAGCGGTGTAGGTTCTACCGAGGAAATCCAGCGCGCTTATGACCAGCAGGATATTGTTGCCTATCTTGAAAAACAAACCTTTGACCGTTCCGCTTTTCGGCGCGCTGTCGAAGAAGCCCGCCGAACGCGCGGCGTCTCATCAGAGTTGGATGTTCTGACCGACCGTGAGCGCGAAGCCCTGGTGTTGCTGGCGCAAGGCATGACCAACAAAGAAATCGCCGAAAGCCTGGTCATTACCACCAATACGGTCAAGCGTCATCTGAAGGCTATTTTTGAGAAACTCGATGTTCACACCCGTTCGGCTGCTGCGGCCAAGGCCATTAGCGCGGGGGTGGTGGTGGGGCGCCCATTGCGCGAAGTGGCCGAAGAAGATTAATTTTGGGGGCAATTTGTATAGATAAGTTTGGTATCATAGGGGCGAAAATTTTTCTCGAGGATGCCCCAAATGAAAAAAATTGGTATTTTAGGTGCCGGACAATTGGGACGGATGCTGGCCCTGGCGGGATACCCGCTTGGGCTGCGCTTCCGTTTTTTTGACCCTGCGCCCGACTCACCCGCCAACCTGCTTGCTGACCATCTGACTGCCGATTACGCCGACGAGGCGGCTCTGCGCCGGTTTGTGGATGGCCTCGATGTCGTTACCTATGAGTTTGAGAACGTCCCCGTAGAGACGGCGCGCTTTCTCGAGCAGTTTGTTCCGGTTTACCCGCCGCCGCTGGCGCTGGAAAAAGCCCAGGACCGGCTGGTGGAGAAGAATTTTTTCCGCTCGTTGGGCATCCCGACCCCGGAGTTTAGCGGATTATCTGAGAGCGGACTTTCTCGCGGATTCACGGATGGGAACGGAGCTGAGAGCGGACT